>JAAYNM010000024.1 GCA_012520815.1 Clostridiales bacterium | reverse complement strand
TTGGTTAATAGAGAAAGGGCTTCTTGGTCGGCAATAACAATTACATCCTGATGAAGCTTAAGGATGGAAGCAGGAACTGACGGAAGAATGGGACCTTCAATCACTTCTTTAAGTATCTGAGCCTTTCCTTTTCCGCTAACGATCAAAAGAATTTTGCCTGCGCTTATAATATCGCCGATCCCCATAGTATAGGCACGCCTAGGAATTTCATCATAGTTCTCAAAGAAGCGGGAGTTGGCATCAATGGTACTTTGTGTCAACTCAACACAATGCGTTGTTTGTTGGAAGTTCCCACTGGGTTCGTTAAATCCGATATGCCCATTGTTGCCTAAACCAAGCAGTTGTAAATCTACACCTCCGAGAGAGGTTATAATATTGTCATATCGCGCACATTCCTTTTCTATATCTTCTTCAAGACCATTGGGAATATACACATTCTGTAAATCAATATTGATATGTTTGAAGAAGTTTTCATACATAAAATAGTAATAGCTTTGAGGATTGTCCTGAGAGAGTCCTTTATATTCATCAAGATTCACTGTGCGAACTTTGGAAAAGTCAATATCTCCCTTTTTATACCATTCAATCAATTGCTTATATACATCAACTGGAGTGGATCCTGTTGCCAGACCTAACACAGAAGTGGGCTCTAGAATAACTTGGGCTGAAATAATATTAGCCGCCTTTCTGCTCATATCCTGATAATCTTTAGCTTCAATAATTCTCATAAATATCATGCCTTTCTATATCATTAATATTTTAGTGACTCGACTTATTTGTATCATAGCATTTAGGGTAATCACAATCAAGCAATAAAGTTCTGCAATTTCCGATACTCTTTATTAAGCTGTTATCCGGTTCGGAAATCTTTTTTAGAATGAGGTACTATGCAGAATTTTAAACGACAGGATGAAAGGTATTTAGAAAGAGGTACATTATGAAAATCAAATATTATGGTCTTTTTATTACCGGTTTGATTGACTTTATTCTTATGGCCTTTGTTGTATTCTTGACCAATAAAAACATTGTGATTAAGTCTAATTTGTGTTAATATGATTACAATCGGAAACGTTAAATCATAGATAGAAGGAGGACTTAATAATGGAGATTAAGAATGTGGTGGTTGCTGGTGGCGGCGTTTTAGGTAGCCAAATTGCCTTTCAGGCGGCATACTGCGGTTTCAACGTTACAATCTGGTTGCGAAGCGAGGGGAGTATTACCCGTACTCAGCCCAAGATTGACAATTTGAAAGAGGTGTATTTGGACACAATTCGCCAAATGGCTACACCAGAGGGACAGACGCCGGAGAACTGGGCACGCGGGATTGCCGATTATGAAACCTTTGATATGGAAGCCTGCCTTGCAAAAGTAGAGACTGCATACAAAAACTTAAAACTGGAGCTGGATTGGAATAAAGCCTTTGGCGATGCTGATTTGGTTATCGAGTCTATGGCTGAGAATGTAGATGAAAAGATTGCATTCTATAAAAAGCTTGCACCTGTATTGCCTGAGAAAGCAATCGTGGTGACAAATTCCTCTACACTGCTACCTTCGAAGTTTGCTAAGTACACAGGAAGACCGGAAAAGTTCCTTTCTTTTCATTTTGCCAACTCTATCTGGAAGAATAATATGACAGAGGTGATGGCACATGCAAAGACTGACAAAGCATACTTTGATAGGATTATGGAGTTTGCCAAGGAAATTCGCATGCTTCCATTACCGGTACATAAGGAAAAATCAGGATATCTGTTAAACTCAATGCTTGTACCGCTATTGTTTTCCGGTATGGACCTTTACGTTAACGGTGTATCGGATCCGGAAAGCATTGATAAGGCGTGGACGCTGGGAACCGGCGCACCTAAAGGGCCGTTCCAAATCTTGGATACTGTCGGGTTGACAACGGCATATAACATTGTGCAAATGTATGTCAAGCTACCGTCTTTCCTTGCACCATACAATTTTAAAGGAATGTCGGCAATGCTGAAAAAATATATTGATGAAGGCAAGCTGGGTCAAAGCTCCGGCGAAGGTTTTTATAAATACAATAAGTAAAAATAGAAAATCACAGCCGCTTTGCAAACATGAATTGTGAAATCTGGATTCCTGTAGAAAATATATAAGACATTACTAGAAGCCTGCATACCGGCAGGAAGAAACGGATTCGTATTTTATATTCATGAAACAAAATAGGAAATAATGAAAGGGGCTGTAAAATAAGTCTCTGATAAAGAAACGCTAGTTTCGGTAAATGCCGATTCTAGCGTTTCTTTACGTTGATATGCTCATTTCTTGTAAAACTACCACTTTGTTTTTGTATATAATATGTTTAAGTGGAAAAAAAGTGAATCCTGTGGTATAACAAATAAATAAAAGTGGATATTTTGTATTCAAGTATTCTAAGGATTAGGAAAGGTTAAAAGTGGAAAAATGGATTACGGATATATTAAAGTAGCAGCATTGACTCCTAAGATTAAAGTGGCAGATTGTGAATATAATGCAGATAGAATTATAGAATTAATAGATGAAGCAGAGGATAATAAGGCCAAAATAGCCGTTTTTCCGGAATTGTGTATTACGGGATATACATGCAGTGACCTTTTTTTACAAAGAGTTATGCTTGATGCGGCTATTGAGGCAACAATGAAAATAGCAAACCATACAAGGTGCAAGGATATGGTAGTTATGGTGGGATTACCATTTGCATGGCAAGGGAAATTGTATAATGTAGCAGTTGTCATAAACAATGGTGAAATTTTAGGTATTATCCCAAAGGCAAACATTCCAAATTATTCGGAATTTTATGAAGCTAGGCATTTTACTAAGGGAGAAAGTGGAGTGGTTTTAGCGAATTTTGGTGGAGTGAGTGTACCATTTGGAACAAATATTCTCTTTAAATGCGTGGATGTAGAAGGTCTTAGTATTGCAGTAGAGATATGTGAAGATTTGTGGGTTCCAATGCCTCCTAGCATCTCCCATGCTATGGCAGGTGCCACGTTGATCTGCAATTTATCTGCCAGTGATGAGACAACAGGTAAAGATGTATATAGAAGAGATTTAATCAAAGGTCAGTCAGCAAGATTAGTTTGTGGATATATTTATGCATCTGCAGGAGAAGGGGAATCAAGTACGGATTTAGTATTTAGCGGTCATAATATTATTGCTGAAAATGGTAGTGTACTTGGAGAATCACTTAGATTTAATAATCAATCAGTTTATAGTGAAGTTGATTTAGATAGAATAGATAGTGAAAGAAGAAGGATGTCCACATTTATAGGACCGTCTATTGCTGTTTTAGACGAATATGTACAGGTGGAATTTGAAATTAATAATAATGATACTTTACTTACCAGACAAATAGATAAGGCTCCATTTGTTCCAAGTAACGAGGTATTGAGATTTGCCAGATGTGAGGAGATTTTTAATATTCAGGCATTAGGATTGAAGAAACGTTTGGAACATACATCCGCAAAGAGTGCAGTTATTGGCATTTCAGGAGGATTGGATTCAACCCTTGCATTACTAGTTATAAAAAGAGCATTTGATATGCTTGATATAGCGCCCGAAAATATTATTGCAGTGACTATGCCAGGTTTTGGAACAACAGATAGAACATATCAAAATGCCATAAAACTTATCGAATGTATAGGGGCAACATTAAAGGAAATTTCTATAGCAGAAGCTGTTTTACGCCATTTTGATGACATAGGACATGACAAAAATGTTCATGATGTAACTTATGAAAACTCTCAGGCAAGGCAGAGAACGTTGCTTTTGATGGACATTGCCAATAAATATAATGGTTTGGTTATTGGGACAGGTGATATGTCTGAATTAGCATTAGGTTGGGCAACATACAACGGGGATCATATGTCAATGTATGGTGTCAATGTATCAGTTCCAAAGACGCTTGTACGACACTTAGTAAAGTTTTATGCAGATACATGTGGTGTAGAGAAATTAAAAAATACTTTATTGGATATTTTAGATACACCTGTAAGTCCTGAATTGCTCCCACCCAAAAATGGTAAAATATCACAGAAGACAGAGGATTTTGTAGGACCATATGAACTACATGATTTCTTCTTATATTATATTTTGAGATTTGGATATAGACCTAAAAAGGTATACTTCTTAGCACAAAATGCTTTCGCAGGAATATATGATGATGCAACTATCCTTAAATGGTTAAAAGTATTTTATAGAAGATTCTTTTCTCAACAGTTTAAGCGTTCTTGTCTACCAGACGGACCAAAAGTTGGTTCTGTAGCGGTTTCACCAAGAGGTGATTTAAGAATGCCATCAGATGCTTGTTCTACATTATGGCAAAAGGAACTTGATGAGATAGGTTAAGATTAATTGTACTTTGTTTTTTAAAATAAACTAAGATTACTCATAATCTAAAGGAAGTTCCCGCTTCAAAACGAAGTGGGAATTTCTGTAAATATTTATGTTGTGGTGACATCATTTTGAAGTTATTTATATATTATCATATGCAACTGGAAAAAAAGTATACAGCAAGAGGTGTGAAATGGCATTACAGTTTATATTTGGAGCGGCGGGAAGCGGGAAGTCTCATTTTCTTTGTGAGACAATGTTACATAGCATTTATAAAGATAATACCAAAAATTTTATTTACCTTGTACCAGAGCAGTTTACCTTAGAAACTCAAAAAAAGATGGTATATATGCAACAAAATCTCTACGGTAGAAGTGGGGTTATGAATGTTGATATATTATCATTTAATAGACTTGCATTTAGAGTATTTGAGGAACTTGGTATAGATGGTCTGAAAATATTAGATGATACAGGAAAGACCTTGATACTTAGAAAGGTTATTGAAAACAATAAAAGTTCATTAAAAATATTTCAAAATAAATCCAATATGGGTGGATTTATTGAGGAAATAAAGTCGGCAATATCAGAGCTATATCAGTATGGAATTAATGCAGATGACTTGGGAGATATTATTGGAAAAATAGAAGGGCATGAGATGACTAAAACAAAACTTGGTGATTTGATGCTCATTTATGATGCCTTTAGGAAGTATATTTTGGATATGACAGATGGAAATGTGAAATACATAACAAAGGAGGAAGTGTTAGAAGAATTATGCAAGCAAATTCCAATATCTAATATTATAAAGTGTAGTGAGATTGTTCTCGATGGTTTCACAGGATTCACTCCTATACAATATAGGCTAATATCATTGCTTATGGAATATGGGGTAGATGTTAAAGTGGCACTAACATTGCCAGTAGAACAGGCAAGAAAGATGAATATTACAGGATTTGAACAGGTTAGGGAACAAGAACTGTTTAAAATGTCAAAAGATACGGTAAATCAACTGGTTGCATATGCCAATGACAGACGAATTTGTATTAAAGAGAGTGTCTTGATTGATAATAGTCAGGTGGGACGTCACAAAGATAATCCAGAGATTGCATTTATTGAAAGAAATATCTTTAGAAATAAAGCAGATGTATATACTAAAAAACAGGAAAACATTAGAGTTTATAAGACTGTAACACCTGCAAGCGAAGGAAGAATCGTAACAGAAATCATTTCCAATATGATGCATGAAGATTCTAATTTAAGATTCAGAGACTTTGCCGTGATTTCTGGGGATGATAATTGTATTAAAGCTGTAGATATGCAGATGACCCTTGCAGAAATGCCACACTTTGTGGATAGTAAAAGGAGTATTACAAGAAATCCATTTATTACAACAGTTATGGGTGCATTAGATATCATTGTGAATAATTACTCTTATGATAGTGTATTTAAGTTTCTGCGTTGTTATATGACCGATTTGACCAGAGAGGAAATAGATGCACTAGATAACTATGTACTGGCATTGGGAATAAAGAGTAAGAGGAGATATGCAAAAGAATTTACAAAATTGTATAGAGGACAAAATGAAGAAAATCTTGCGATTTGCAATGTCGCAAGGCAAAAGTTCATAGGGCCTATCTTTAGATTAGAAGAGGATATAAAAAATAAGACTATCCGTGAAGTTACAACTGCACTATTTTATTATATTAGACAGATGGACCTAAAGAAGAAGCTTGAGGAATATGCTAGGGATTTTGAAAACAAAAATATGCCATCTTTAAAATTGGAATATAGTCAGGTGTATAAACTTACTATGGAGCTATTTGATAAGTTAGTCATGATCCTTGGGGATGAAACTGTAAGTTTATCTGAGTACTGCAAACTTTTGGAAGCTGGATTTGAAGAGATTAAAGTAGGACTTATTCCATTGATTGTAGATCAAATAATCATTGGAGATATAGAGCGAACAAGACTTTCAGAAATAAAGGTGCTGTTTATTATGGGTGTTAATGATGGAATAATACCTAAACATGGGGCTAGGAGTGGCCTTTTGTCCCAAAATGATAGACTCCTTCTTAATAATTTGGATATTAATTTATCCCCGACAACTAGAGAAGCTTCATTTGAGCAAAAATTTTACCTATATCTATCACTTACGAAGCCGTCTAGTAAAATATTCTTATCATATTCAGAACGTAGTGTGGACGGAAGTGCACTTCGACCATCTTATTTGATTAGTAATATGATTGATTTATTTACAAAAGATGTGATTGGTAATACAAAAAAATTAGAAAAACTAGAAAATATGAGCAATGAAATATCAGTATTTAATATGCTGGCAACAAGGCTCACAGATTTTGGGAGTGAAAAATTTGACAAGTCATTAAAGGAACTTTTGGACTACTATAGTGTTAATCCAAAATTTAAGAAAAAGTTAAAAAAGGCTATAAGTGGAGCGTTCTTTATAAACACGGAAAAAACTCTAGATAGTGAAGTTGCAAAGGTTTTATATTCCGATGCGACTGTTTTTAGTGCAACTCGTCTTGAAAAATATGCGGCATGTGCATATGCCCATTTTATAAATTATGGGTTGGCTCTGGCAGAAAGGCAGGTTTATGAATTACAGGCTACGGATGTAGGTAATATTTATCATAAAAGCATAGAATTATTCACTAAGAGATTGGGTAAAGATATAAATATAGATACACTAAAGGATGATGAAAGAAAGGCTATAGTTAAGGAGTGTCTAGAGAAGGTTGCAGAAGAATATAGTAATGATATTATGTTTTCAACAGGAAGAAACAGATTCTTGATGCATAAGTGTGAAAAGGTGGCAGATAAGGCAGCATGGGCTATAGTGGAACATCTAAGACGTGGTGGATTTAGTCCAAAGGAGTTTGAACTTTCTACAGAAAGTGGACGAATTGATAGAGTTGATACATTAGATTTAGATGGAACAATTTTTGTAAAAATCATCGACTATAAGTCAGGTAATACTAAATTTGATATTAGCGAGACTGTAAATGGATTGAAAATACAGCTTATGTTCTATATGGATTCAGTGATTAAAAGAGAAAAGCAAGCACATCCTGGAAAGCGAGTTGAACCTGGAGCAGTGTTTTATTTTAATATAAAGGATCCGATTTTGGATTATGATATATCTTACGAAAATGATGAAATATACAATGAAAAGATGCTTGAACAATTTTCTATGACGGGTTTTGTAAACAGTCGCTCAGAGGTTATAGAAAATATTGATAAGACCTTGGAAAATGGGAAAAATAAAAAATCTCACGTTGCAGATATTAATGTAAAAAATGTAAATAGTGCATTACAACTTTCAAAGTCATCAGGGGTTGGATCCTGCATAAATTTCCAGCATATCATTGATGTGGTGAAAAAGAAATCGGAAGAATTTTCAAAAGAAATTGTGGAGGGCAATATTGATATTAAACCTTTTAAGTTTAATGGAAAAACTCCTTGTGAATATTGTAATTACAAATCAATTTGTAATTTTAATACTAGAGAATTTGGCAATAGATTCAATAGATTTCCAGGAAGTAGTAGAGAAGAATTGAATCAACTAGCTAAAACACTTAACCAAGAAATTACGCTCTCTGAATCGGAAGAGTCTGAAGATGGAAATGAGGAGGAATAGTATGGCATGGACAAAAGAACAACAAAAAGTTATAGATGTAAGAGACAAAAATATACTAGTTTCTGCGGCAGCTGGATCAGGAAAAACTGCAGTTTTGGTTCAACGTATCATAAAGATGGTTACAGATGAAAAAAACCCTATTGATGTAGATAAACTATTAGTTGTTACATTTACTAATGCTGCAGCCTCAGAGATGAGAGAAAGAGTTATGCAGGAGTTGGTTAAATTAGCGGCTGTCGATACAGAAAATGAACATTTACAAAAGCAACTTACATATATCCAAAATGCAAAGATAACTACTATTGATAGTTTTTGCCTTTCGATTTTAAGAGAGCATTTCAGTGAAATTAATATAGACCCTGGTTTTAGAATTGCGAATAAGGATGAACTAGAACTTATTATGTCAGATGTGGTTAGTGAAATGATCTCAGAATATTATGAGGAAGGTGAAGATGAGTTTCTCGATTTTATAGAGAATTACCTTGATAAGAGGGGCGGTTCTGCTATAGAGGGAGTGGTGTTGCAGCTTTATAGTTTTTCGATGAGTAATCCTTTTCCCAGGAAGTGGATAGAGGGTCTTGCGGATAATTATACGGATGTAACGAAAGAGAATATCTACAATTTCAGATGGTTTAAGAACATTGTTGGGGATATAAAAGACTCAATCAATAGAGAAAAAAATCAGTTATTTAAAGCGATAGAATATGCTGAGGATGAAAATGGTCCTAAGCCGTATTTGGAAGCTTTGTTGCGGGATCACAAGTTTGCTACTGATGTCTTGAATGCAAAAGATTTCTTAGACATTTGCAGGCTATTTAAAGAGTATGAAAAACCTAGTAATTTAAAAAGAGTGTCAAAAAAAGAAGGTGTGGACGAGAAACTAAAGAAAAAAGTTATAGATATTAGAACTTTATATAAAAAAACCTTTGAAAAATTACGTGTATTTTGTATGAGAGAAAATTTAGAAGATGAGATAGACTATATCAATAAATGTGGTACAGAAATTAAAATGCTTATAAAACTTGCGACTGACTTTCTTGAAAGGTTTTCAAAAATAAAAAGAGAGAAGAATATTGTAGATTTTAATGATATAGAACATTTTGCTCTAGAGATTTTAGTGCGCGAAGAAGATGGGAAATATTATCCAACAGATACAGCAAAGGAAATATCTCGAGATTTTGTGGAGATAATGATTGATGAATATCAGGATAGTAACTATGTTCAGGAATACATTTTAAATGCTGTATCCGCAAAACAAATAGGTAGAAACAATATTTTTATGGTAGGTGATGTAAAGCAGAGTATCTACAAATTCAGACAAGCAAAGCCGGAAATGTTTTTAGAAAAATACGCATCGTATCCTACTAATGATAGTAGTGACGAGATACGTATTAGTTTAAGTAAGAACTTTAGAAGTCGGCATGAAGTGCTTGAATTTTCTAATTTAATTTTTTCACAAACTATGCATACTGATTTTGGAAATATTGACTACGATGAGGATAATGCATTACACCCAGGTTTTTTGCAGGATGATAATGGAGAGGATTATAGTACAGAAATTATAGTTGTTGATACAAACAAGAAAAGTGAAGGTTCGAGTACATACTATATGGATAACGGCGAGGAACTAGGTGATGGAGATGATGAAGATACCGCAAAAACAAAGCAGCAATTAGAGGCAGTAGTTATTGCAGATAGAATAAAGAAGATGGTAGAGGGGGATGCCCCGCTTCAAATTACAGATAAAAATACTGGTAGGTTACGATGTGTTAGGTATTCAGATATAGCAATTATTCTTCGTAGTATGAATGGACTGGGAGAAAATATCCCAGAAGTATTTTGGGAAAGAGGTATACCGGTTAAAAGCCTTTCATCAACTGGATATTTTGATGCATTTGAGGTAAAGACTATCTTGAATTTCCTAAGTATAATTGATAATCCTCTCCAAGACATAGCTCTTGTTAGTGTATTGAAGAATGTATATGAATTTAATGAAAACGAATTAAGCGATATTCGTATAGGCAAAAAAGGTAATTTTTATAATGCAGTTTTAGATTACCATGGAATATATGAAGGAAAAGTTGCAAAATTCTTGTCGGATTTAGAGGGATTCAGAGAAATGGTACCATATACGTCCATATATGATCTAATAAATATTTGTATGGACACGACGGGATTTAGAGAATACATATTAGCAATGCCTTTGGGCAATAAAAGAATTGCAAATGTGGAAATGTTGCTTGATAAGGCTGTAAAGTACGAAAATACCAGCTTTTCAGGTTTGTTTAGTTTTGTAAGATATATTGAGAAAATACAAAAATATAATATAGATCAAGGTGAAGCTCTGGACGTAGACGGTGGTGAAGATTGTGTTAGACTTATGACTATTCACAAATCAAAAGGCTTAGAATTTCCAGTGGTATTCCTTTCCGAAACATGTAAGCAATTTAATGCCAATGACGTAAAGGGAAAGATAGTGATACACCCAGAGATGGGAGTGGGCATTGACTATGTAGATAATGAAAAAAGATTAAAATATAAGACAATGATTAGAAATGCTATTATAAGCCAGATTACTTGTGAAAATCTTGCAGAGGAAATGAGAGTTCTATATGTAGCGCTCACAAGAGCTAGAGAAAAAGTTGTAGTAACAGGGTGTGGCAATATTAGTCAAATTATAGAAAAAAACTATGATACATTTGAAGAAATGAATGAAAGAATTCCTGCATATGCATTGAAAAAATCAAACAACTATATTGGTTGGATTATTCAGGCATTAATACGACATAAAAGTTTTGCAAAACACCTTATAAGTATTGACAAACAACCGCTAATGCTAAGCGACATATATGATAGACCAGCGGATATTTCTTTTATGATAATAAATAGTTGTGATGTTGTATATTCTAGTCTTACGAGAAAAGCCCTAGATTTAAATAATAAAAGTATTTTGTCCAATTGGTGTGAGAAGAATGTAGATTATGCCAATGTAGAAAATGTAAGAAACAAGTTGAAGTTTACTTACAAATTTGCAGAGGATACTACACTGAAGTCAAAAGTAAGTGTATCTGATGTGAAGCACGCAAATATGATTATGAGTTCCCATGATGTGGATAGGCAAGATGAACTACAAGTACCAACCATTATTGAGACACAATCTCGGGATGAAAGGGTAGAAATCGGGACACCTGCCAATGAAACAATATCAATTGAAACCGTAGAAGCCAAAACGCTAGATAAAAACGTAGGAGATATGCCAAATTTCCTTCAGGAAACACAGGAAAATCAAGGTGCTCTTAGAGGTACAGCATACCATAGGGTATTTGAGCTTATAGATTACAGCATAGAGGTAAATGATATTTATGATGTAAGAAATATGATGGAAAATATGGTGTTATCAGCTAAAATTAGTAGAGAAGCTATTGAACTTGTAAGTGGGAGCAAAATATTTACATTTTTGCAATCAAATATTGGCAAAAGAATGAAAGAGGCTTTTTTAAATAATAAACTGTATAGAGAAAAACAGTTTGTTATGGGTGTTAAAGCCTCAGATATTTGGAAGGAAAATAATAGTAACGAACTTGTTTTAGTACAAGGTATTATAGATGCCTGTTTTGAAGAAAATGGCAAGATGGTAGTAGTAGATTATAAAACTGATAATATAGATAACATTATTGACCTTGATTTAAGATACAAGACGCAGCTGATTCTTTACAAGGAGGCGGTAGAAAGGAGCCTTGGAAGCGAAGTTGCAGAATTGATAATTTATTCCACAAAACACGGAAAGGAATTGGTAATAGAAGGATGATAATACCAGATTATATTAAAAAAGGTGATACTATAGGTGTAACAGCCCCATCAGGTGGTGTAGAAAAGCAGACGGATAGAATCAGGTTCTTAAATGCAAAGAAAAAGCTGAATGAACTGGGGTACGAGTTTATTTTTACCCCAAATGTATTCCAAAATGATAGCAAAGGACGTAGTGGAAGCGCTAGAGAAAGAGCAAAACAATTTATGGAACTCATTGCGGACAAAAAGGTTAAGTATATTGTATCCGCAAAGGGGGGAGATTATTTGATGGAAATTCTACCCTACTTGGATTTTGACGTGATAAGGCATAACCCTAAATGGATTCAGGGATATTCCGACAATACTGGGCTCGTATTTAATATTCCATTACTTTGTGATATAGCAACAGTATATGGCAACAATTTTGGTGATTATGGTATGGAGGAGTGGCATGAATCTGTATGCAATAACTTAAAGATAATTCAAGGAGAAAATATTATTCAACATAATTTTGACTTTTATGAGTCAATGTTTAAGGATAAGGTAACAGGTCTGGAAGGATATGAGAATGATGAAAAGGTTGAACTAAAAATATACAATGGTGGAAAAGAGAGCGCTGATTTTTCTGGCAGATTAATTGGTGGATGTCTGGATGTAGTGATGGATATGGCTGGAACAAAATATGCATTAGTAAGGGAATTTATTGAAAAGTATAAGTCGGATGGCATTGTGTGGTATTTTGAAAGTTTTGCCAATAATTCGGAGGGAATAGTTCGAAATATGTGGAAACTTAAAGAAATGGGATGGTTTGAAAATACTACAGGTATAGTATTTGGTAGAGAAATGTTTTATGAAAAATTTACAGAAACAGAATTCGATGAGGCAGCTATGATGGTACTTGAATCCCTAGAAGTTCCAGTTATATTTGGGGCTGATATTGGGCATAAACCACCTCAAATGACTATGATAAATGGAGCTGTCTCTAGATTTACATATAGTGATGGAAAATTGGAGTATGAGTATAAAGGCTTCTAAAGTATATTAAATCTACTGTCTAAAAAGAAAATGGATCTAAACAAGTTGTAACTTTTTTTAAGTTATGCTATTATTACATTCAAGAAAAACAAAGGAGGAACAATATGCTTGAGTTAATTGATGTTTCTTTTGAAGTAGAAGATATTTCAGGGACAAAAGAAATTATTAAACATATAAATTTAAAGATAGATGATAAGAAATTTGTAGCTATAACGGGTCCAAATGGTGGAGGAAAGTCCACACTTGCAAAGTTGATCGTAGGTATTGAAAAACCAACTAGCGGAAAAATTCTATTTAATGGTGAAGATATTACAGATATGTCTATTACACAACGTGCCAAGATGGGAATTAGCTATGCATTTCAACAACCAGTAAGATTTAAAGGAATAAAGGTTAAAGACCTAGTTAAGTTGGCCTCAGGTGAAAATATTTCTGTGTCTAGTGCCTGTGACTTCTTATCAGAGGTAGGTCTTTGTGCCAGAGATTATATAAATAGAGATGTTGATTCCAGTTTATCAGGTGGTGAGTTAAAGAGGATAGAGATAGCGACTATTATTGCAAGAAATACTGAACTTTCAGTATTTGATGAACCAGAGGCAGGAATTGATCTTTGGAGTTTCAAAAACTTAATAAAAGTATTTGAAAAAATGCATAAGGAAAATCAAAAATCCATCATTATTATCTCACATCAAGAAAGAATACTTAATATTGCAGATGAAATCATAGTTATTTCAGGTGGAAATATTGAAACGGTGGGTAAGAGCGAAGAAGTTTTACCGATGCTTTTAAATGGTGTAGACGGTGCCTCTCTATTGCGCAGAGGAACAGAAGGCTGTAAATTTCACAGTGAAGAAGAGTAGGAGGCATTAACATGGATGAAATACAGAAGACATTACTTGAACAAATCGCTGGGTTACATGAAGTTCCATCTGGAGCGTATAATATCAGAGCTAACGGTGGGATGGCAGCTAGAAATACCACAGCCAATATTGATATTGTAACAAAAGAGGATAAGTCAGGTATTGATATAATGATAAAACCAGGAACAAAGCATGAAAGTGTACACATCCCTGTGGTTTTAAGCCAAAGTGGCTTAAAAGAAATGGTATATAACGACTTTTATGTTGGAGACGATTGCGACGTGGTTATTGTCGCAGGTTGTGGCATTCATAATGGTGGAGATGAAGCCTCCAAACATGATGGAATCCATAGATTTTTTGTAGGAAAAAACTCAAAAGTCAAATATGTTGAGAAGCATTATGGATCTGGTGATGGTAAGGGCGAGAGAATGATGAACCCAACTACTGAGATAGAACTGGGCGAAAATAGTTATATGGAACTAGAGACAGTTCAAATTCGTGGAATTGATTCTACAGATAGAATGACAAAAGGAAAGCTGATGAAGGGGGCTAAGTTAGTAATAAATGAAAAACTTATGACTCATGGTAATCAGTATGCAAAGACAGCATTTGAAATCGATCTTGATGGTGAAGGCTCTAGTACTAATGTCGTATCAAGGTCAGTAGCAAAGGATAACTCAAAACAGATATTTCTTGCTAAAATAAACGGAAACAATAAATGTGCCGGACATTCAGAATGCGATGCGATTATAATGGATAATGCTAAAATCAGCGCAATTCGTGAGATTAATGCTAACTGTGTAGATGCAGAACTTATTCATGAGGCTGCTATTGGAAAGATAGCCGGAGAGCAGATAATAAAGCTTATGACTTTAGGACTTACAGAGGAAGAAGCAGAGGCTCAGATTGTAAATGGATTTTTGAGATAGACAATTCAATAAAGCATAGTTAGAATGAAGAACTGGTGTATATTAGGTGAAAACTTAATATACACCAGTTCTTGATTTTTTGTTAATTTTTTTCTTCTTAATTGGATTCTTAGTTTTCACTAGAAGTTTCTCCACTAGTTGTCTCTTTTGGAAGGGAAGCCTTTATCTTAATAGTGCAACTTTTGTAATGTAGTGCTTCATCTAAACCATTTATAGTGTATGTAACTGTAAATTCATCATCGGCATTGAAACCACCGTTGATCAATGTATTTTTTAGAGACTCATCGTATTTTATTGTGACAATAGATGAAGCGGGGCGTATGTTGTTTTTTAAATCGTTTTCTAATATTGTGGAAAAATCAATGGATTTAGCCACATCAATGGAATATTCAAGTTGTTTATTTATCAACGAAATAATATTTAGAGAAAATTTCTCCTGTGCTTTAAAACCATATGAGTCCTGAACATTGTAAATTAGAGTATATACACCGGGGCGTAACACAGTAGTGCTACTTATGTTGTTTTTTAGGACATCCTTTCCGTTTTCGTTCATAAGATACATAGGGGAAGGATAGGTAACAGCCAAAGATGATGTAATATTTTTATTGTTACAATCTAAAACAGAAATGACATTGGAATCAATTTCGTTTTGAAGTGTAAGGGCTAAATCGTATGCAGTTAGAGAAGCGTCGCTAGAATCAAAAAATGAAAGGGAACGTGATGCTAGCTTTATAATGGGGTCACTTCCTACAATTAAGCTTGTAGTACAACACGCGGATGTGGAAGTGAAATCGGAAATGGTATATTTTATTGTATATGTACCATATGAATTTATAGCTGTGTTCAAAGCAATCTCTTGACCATTAGAAGCAATTATTTTGTATGTAATTTTATTTGAGACATCTTGTCCCGCTGAATTTGTAGCAGTTAGACCAGAAAGCGGATTAAAGTTTTCACCCCTTTTTATGGTTAAACTAGAGTGATTTGAATGTATTTTCATAGAATCAGTTATAAAGGCAACATTCATATCCACTTTTTCGCTTATGCCAGGAACTATACCAGTATCTTTGTATTGCCAAACTTGATATGGGAATGTAGTCTCAGGGGTTTGATTTCCGGGTATGTAGTAGTTATCATTATTTCTGTAATATGACCAATATCTTGCGAGCCAAATCTTATGATTTTTCGCAACTGAATTTACATCAAAAAGGGAGAGATCATATGGATTTCCATATATCATTGCTTCGTATCCTTGGCTTTCTACTGCGTTTATAAATGTATTTACGATGGAAGTCATCTGTGCATTGGATAGTTTGGCACCATTGGAGCGATATGGTCGTCCGCCTGAATAAAATCCTGTTTCCCAATCAAATACAATAGGCAGATTAATATTGTAATTTTTCACGCAATTCACAATGAGCGAAGCCTCTTCTAGGGCTTCTCGAGTATTAATAGCCTGAGAGAAAACGTAAACGCCAACATCTAGGCCAGCAGCTAATGCACCCTCAATGTTTTCTTTGTATTTAGTATCTAAGTATAATTCACCGGATAAAGTGGCTCGTCCACAAACTTTAATAAAAACGAATTTATAGCCTGCCGCCTTTACTTTGCTCCAATTAATATTTCCTTGCCATTTTGAAACATCAATTCCGTATGAGATTGTCGAGTAGTTTGATGGAGAAAAGGAAATGGCAGGGGTAACCATTGGAGGGGAAGGTTCATTAGCATCTAGGGCACCATTACGCTCTTTTGGGGTGGATAAATCACCAGCAGCAATAGGGATGTCATTTATATCTATAATTTCAACAGCCTCCGTGGTAGTTTCTTCTGTCGAAACTGTGGTGGTTTCTTTATCAATTGTGGTGGTTTCTTTATCAATTGTCGTGGGTTCTTCTTTAGTAGTACTTTCAGATTCAACCATGGCAACAGCCTCTATAGTTGCAGGTTCATCGCCTTGGTTAGAAGAATTAGAAAAAATATTTATACACATATAAATAATAGCTATAATAATGGTCACTCCCGCCATTGAAAGAAGTCCTGCATATGGACCTGTAAAGAGAGATTTGACTTTTGGTTTGATTTTATTTATGGAATCTGTAATTTTTGATGTGAATCTATAAAAATACATTTTTAACTTTTTTTTCATATTAGTATCTCCTCATATAATATGTTTTTCATTTTACTTCAAAGTGTGTTTTTATTCAACATTTTTGGCACTTTTTTGTAATAAAAATAATTGCAATTAGTATATTTATATGGTACACTTTTTCTAGATTGGAAACGATACCGAAAACGTTTCCGTACAAAGATTCGTAAGAATAATTTAACATAAAAATAAGAAAGACGAGGAATGAGAAATGAGAGCATGTGGTATTTTAATGCCTATATCCAGTTTGCCATCAGAATATGGTATTGGATGTTTTGATGAATGTGCCTATAAGTTTGTAGACGATTTAGTAAAGGCAGGACAACAATACTGGCAGATATTGCCTTTAGGCCATACAAGTTATGGAGATTCGCCATATCAGTCATTTTCTACATTTGCAGGTAATCCTTATTTTGTTTCAATAAAGGAACTTATCAAGGAAGGATACATAACCAAAAAGGAATGTGCCAAATATGATTTAGGTGATAATTCAGAGTATATTGACTATGAAAAAATGTACAATGGTAGATATGAAATCTATAGAATTGCATTTAAGAATAGTAACATTACTTCAGACCCAGATTTTAAGAAATTTGTTAAAGATCAAGAAGCATGGCTCGCTGATTATGCATTGTTTATGGCAGTTAAGTCATCATACGATGGAAAGAGTTTCATTGAATGGGATGATGACATCAAATTTAGAAAGCCAGAAGCTATGGCTAAGTACTTGAAGAAATATAAGGATGAAGTAGATTTCTATTGCTTTATTCAGTATGAATTCTATAAGCAGTGGTATGCCCTTAAGGAATATGCCAATAAAAAGGGTGTGAAAATTATAGGAGATATTCCAATCTATGTAGCTTACGATAGTGCGGATGTATGGAAAAATCCAGAATTATTCCTTTTAGATGACAAGCTTGTGCCTATCAAAGTTGCAGGATGTCCTCCAGATGCATTCAGTGATGATGGTCAGTTATGGGGTAATCCTTTATACACATGGGACTACCATAAGAAAACAGGATATACATGGTGGAAAGAGAGAATAGGAACTTGTTCAGCACTTTATGATATGGTGAGAATTGATCATTTTAGAGGATTTGATGAATATTATACTATTCCATTTGGACATAAAAATGCACGAGTAGGTGCTTGGGTAAAAGGACCTGGTTATGATTTATTTGATGCATTGAATAAAGAGTTTGGCGATATGAATATTATCGCAGAAGATTTAGGCTTCCTTACAGATTCCGTAAGAGATTTATTAAAGAAAACCGGATATCCAGGGATGAAGATATTACAGTTTGCATTTGGTGAAACAAATGTTGATAGTGAATATCTTCCACACAACTATCCAACAAATTGTTTGGTTTACACAGGAACACATGATAATGATTCCATTAAGGGATGGCTTGCTACTCAATCTGAAAAAGATAGAAAGGGTATCATCGCTTATCTTGGACTTGATTGTGATGTGGAAGAACCACTTGAAGCAGTTGAGGATATTCACTGGAAATTCATTACATCATGTATGACAAGCGTTGCAGATTATTGCATTATTCCAATTCAGGATATATTAGGTCTTTCAAGTGAGGCAAGAATTAATATACCATCCACAGTAGGTAATAACTGGAAGTGGAGAATTAGAGAAGGCGCATTTAGTGACGAAATAATTGAAAAACTAGATTATCTTGCATGCATTAGTGGTAGAAAATAGCAGAAGCTTTATTCAACGGCGTCTAATGGCGTCGTTGATTTCGTATATACAAAAGGCATATGGCAGCAAATAAAAACTAATATAATAACAGTAGCGACATTAAATAGTAGAAGACAAATCATATAAAAGGGAGAAGGTTTTATATGGGTAAATATACAATTAAGGATATTGCTAGAGAGTGTGGTGTGGGTGTCAGCACAGTATCGAGAGCAATAAATAATCATCCGGATATAAACCCGCAGACCAAGCAGTTAATTTTGGATAAGATATCTGAGAGGCAGTATATTCCAAATAACAGTGCAAGGAATCTGAAAAAGACAGAAACCAATACGATTGCAGTACTTATAAAGGGTATTGCCAATCCCATATTCCATCAGATGATAGATATCATCCAAAGTGAAATATTATCCAAAGATTACGCCTTTATTTTAAAAAAGGTAGGATTCGACGAGGATGAGACAGTGGTAGCATCTGAGATTATTAGAGAGCAAAAAATTAAAGGTATTGTTTTTCTTGGAGGTATTTTTACGCATACAGAGGAAAGACTTAAGGAGCTGACAGTACCGTATGTACTTAGTACTATTGCACCAAATACATCTATTGATGGGAATATTTATTCTGCAATTTCTGTGGATGATGTTGCAGAAAGTTGCAGAATGACTGAATACTTAATTGAAAATGGACATAAAAGGATTGCAATGTTACAAGCAAAAAAAGAGGATTTAGGTGTTGGTTATTTGAGATTGAAGGGTTACCAGCAGGCATTTAAAAATCATAATATCCCAATGAAAAGAAATCTTATCATTTATTCAGACTCAAAGAGTGATGGAGATTTATTCTCTATGGAAAATGGATACAAATTGGCAAAGAAACTTATAGCATCACATAAAGATTTCACAGCAATTTTTGCAATTTCAGATAGAATGGCAATAGGTGCAATCAAAGCATTAACTGAAGAGGGGATTAGGGTTCCGCAAGATATTAGTGTTGTAGGGTTTGATGGTTTGGATATTGCAAGATATTATATCCCTTCAATCACAACTGTAAAACAGCCAGTAGAAGATATGGCAAGAGAGACAATATATCAACTTTTTAGATTGATTAAAGGTTCTGGCGTAAATAAACATATGGTTTTTGAGGGTACTATAGTTGAGGGTGAATCCACTAGAGCAATAAAAAAAAGAGGTAGCTAAATGGAATTTACAAAATTATACGATGGAGCATTAGTTCTTGAAGGTGGTGGTATGAGAGGCTCATATACTGCTGGTGTTTTAGACTTTCTAATTGATATAGACTTATATTTTAAGAATTGTTATGCAGTATCTGCGGGTGCCTGTAATTGCTGTAATTATTTATCAAAACAAAAGGGAAGATCATATAATATTAATATAAACTATGCCCATGATAGGCGATACGCTGGTCTACACAGTTATATAACTACGGGCAATTATTTTAATAAGGAATTTACATTACAAGAACTACCAAACAGAATTTTACCATATGATTATATTGAATATCAAAGAACAAAATCCAATTTTTATGCAGTGGCTACAAATATTCGAACAGGTGAAGCAGAGTATTTGAAAGTTGAAAATATGAAAAAAGATATGGATTATATTTGGGCTAGTAGCTCATTACCTTTGATATCAAAGAGCGTTAAAATTGGTGATGAGGAATATCTAGATGGCGGTGTAACGGATTCTATTCCTGTTGCAAAAGCATTAGAAGATGGAAATAGCAAAATCGTCGTTATATTAACCAGAGATGTTAATTATCGAAAAGAACCAAATAAGCTTCTCCCTATGATGAAGTTTGTTTATAGAAAGTATCCAAAGCTTGTTCACGCAGTAGCAAAACGCCATGTGAATTATAATAAAACACTACGTCAGTTGCGTAAGATGGAAAAAGCAGGCAATGTATTTGTAATTCGACCAAGTGAGGAAATAACCGTTGGAAGATTAGAGACCGATTCGGAAAAACTAAAGGCTTTGTATGAGCAAGGTTATAGGGATGCAAAGAATTCATACGAGGCAATGAAAAAGTATTTGAATTTGTAAACATAATACCATTGTGATATACTGAGCGCAAGTGAGTCTGAACAAGCAGCGCTTGTTCGAGACGAACGGCGAAAGTTAAGAGCGGTGACATACTACACTGTGATTTTTATCTAAAGGAGGTAGATGGAATGAAGTTTACTAAGATGCATGGTTGTGGAAATGATTATATTTATATAAATTGTTTTGAAGAGATAGTTGACCATCCGAAAGAATTATCCATCCGAGTAAGCGACAGACATTTTGGCATAGGTTCAGATGGACTCATTCTTATTAGACCATCTTCGGTGGCTGATTTCAGGATGTCTATGTACAATGCCGATGGTTCAGAAGGCAAGATGTGTGGTAATGGAATTCGTTGCGTAGCTAAATACGTTTATGATAATAAAATGACTGATAAAACGACAATTACAGTAGAAACCCTATCTGGCGTTAAAACACTAGATTTAAACATTAAAGATGGTGTCGTGGATACTGTTAAAGTAGATATGGGAGCTCCTATTATAAAATCATGTGATATACCTGCTATTTCACCAGATGGTGAGGACACAATAATAAACAAAAAAATTGATGTGGCAGGAAAAGAATATTTTGTCACTTGTGTTTCGATGGGAAACCCTCATTGCATAACTTTTGTAGATGATACAAGAAGTTTGAAATTGACTGAGTTGGGAAGCTATTTTGAAAAACATGAAATGTTTCCAGAACAAGTAAATACTGAATTCGTTCAAATAGTATCTCGTAATGAAATAAATATGAGAGTATGGGAACGTGGTTCTGGGGAAACATGGGCGTGCGGAACAGGAGCATGTGCAAGTGTTGTTGCTTGTATACTCAATAACCTTACTGATGATGAAGTAATAGTACATTTGTTAGGTGGAGATTTGAAGATAAAGTATGATAAAAATGAAAACACTGTTTTTATGACAGGACCTGCTGTAACAGTTTGTACAGGCGAATTTTATTGAAAGAAAGGCTCTTTTATGAAATTAACTAAATTATTAGAGGATATTGATTATAAAATTGTTTTTGGAAATGAAGATATAGAAATTAGTCATCTGGTGTACGACTCTAGAAAAGTTACATCAGGTGATGTTTTTGTATGTATAAGTGGTGCGATTAGAGATGCCCACGATTATGTAAGTGATGTAGTGGCAGCAGGAGCTGTGGCAATTGTTGTAGAAAAAGACATATCTCTGGATTTAGTCGGAAATACCACTATTATAAGAGTGGATAATACGAGAAAAGCGCTAGGATGCATGGCTGCAGCATATTTTAATCATCCAGCAAAAAAACTTACAACCATTGGTATTACCGGTACTAAAGGGAAGACTACAACTACATATATGATAAAATCTATTCTAGATAAGATAGGCATAAAGACAGGATTAATTGGAACTATTGAAACTATAATTGGAGATAGTAGAATTCCATCCTGTAATACTACTCCAGAATCATACGTGGTTCAGGAATCTTTTGCTAAGATGGTTGAAGATGGTTGTAAATGCGTAGTTATGGAAGTGTCATCTCAGGGATTAATGCTTCATAGAGTTGCAGGCTTTGTATTTGATTATGGTATCTTTACAAATATTTCTAAGGACCATATAGGACCGAATGAGCATAAAGATTTTGATGATTACTTAAAATGTAAAGAGATGTTATTTAAACAGTGTAAGCATGGAATAATAAATGGTGATGATGCTTATGCAAAAGAAATAATCCATATGGCGCAGTGTGATATTGAAACATTTGCAATAGAAAATGATGCTGATTTAAAGGCCAATAATATTAGATTATTTACAAAGCCTAAGACATTAGGTATTGCATATGATTTATCGGGAAAAATCAATATACCAGTGGAAATTGATATACCAGGTAGATTCAGTGTGTATAATTCACTCACTGCTATAGCAGTATGTTTACACTTTACAGATGATGTAAAACTTATAGAGAGTGTGTTGTCAGATATTCGTGTTAAGGGTCGTGTAGAAATTATCCCAGTAAAGGATAATTATACGCTTATGATAGATTACGCCCACAATGCAATGAGTCTTGAGAGTTTACTTAAGACTATTAGGGAATACAATCCTAAACGTATTGTTACATTATTTGGGTGTGGTGGTAATAGAGACCGAAACAGGAGATTTGAGATGGGTGAAATTTCATCCAAGCTATCTGACCTTACAGTAGTAACATCAGATAATCCACGTAATGAAAAACCAGAAGATATTATTGCTGACGTTATTACTGGTGTGAAGACAGGACCCGGAAAGTATGTTACTATTCCAGATAGAAGAGAAGCTATTGAGTATGTAATATCTAATGGAGAAGAAGGCGATGTAATCATTCTTGCAGGTAAAGGACATGAAGATTATCAGGAAATATGTGGCGTTAAATATCCAATGGATGAGCGAGATATTATTTTAGATGTGAAGAAAAAACTTAATATTTTATAAATTTATATATAGTACTAGACTTTGTTTTTAGAAAATAGTATTGTATTTTAAGAAAAGGTATTATTTGGAAAGGATCAAAAATATGTGTGGTTTTGCTGGATATACAGGTGATGTTGATGGAGATAAAAAAGAAATTTTAAAGAAAATGACTGATAAGATTGCCCATAGAGGTCCGGATCAAGAGGGCTTGTTTACTGATGCTGATGTTGCATTAGGATTTAGGAGACTGAGTATTATAGATTTGGATAATGGATCACAGCCGATGTTTAATGAAACTAACGATGTGGCTATCATATTCAATGGTGAAATCTACAATCATTTGGATATTAGGAAAGAACTTATTGAGAAAGGTCATGAATTCGCGAATAACTCAGATACTGAGTGTCTTATCCATGGATATGAAGAATATGGCATAGACATATTGTACAAGCTCCGTGGGATGTTTGCATTTATGATTTATGATTCTAAGAAAAAACTTATGTTTGGAGCAAGAGATTTTTTTGGAATAAAGCCATTTTATTATACAAATACTGGTTCAAATTTAGTTTTCGGATCTGAAATAAAGAGTATATTGGAATTCCCAGGAATAAAAAAAGAAGTTAATGAAGAGGCACTGGAGCAGTATATGAGTTTCCAATACTCAGTTCTTCCAGAAACATTTTTTAAAGGTATTTATAAGTTACCTGCAGGTCACTATATGATTTATAAGGATGGTCAATTGGATATTCATAGATATTTTGATCCAGCTATGGAACCTAAGAAAACTAGCGAAGTATCTCTTGAGGATACAATAGCAGATATAGAGGAACTAGTTCATGAAACAGTGGATGCTCATATGATAGCTGACGTTGAGGTTGGTTCGTTATTATCCTCTGGCGTTGATTCTAGTTACGTAGTTTCAGAATTTCCAGGAACGAAGACATTTACTGTAGGGTTTTTAGATAAAAACAGTAAATATAACGAGATTGGATATGCGAAGAGTTTAACAGAGGAAATTAAAAAAGAAAATTATAGTAAAAACATTGGAAGTGATGAATATTTTGATGTTATTTCAAAGGTTATGTATTACATGGATGAGCCATTAGCAGATCCTTCATGTATAGCCCTTTATTTTGTGGACCAGTTGGCAGCAGAGCAATTAAAAGTAGTGTTGTCGGGCGAAGGTGCAGATGAATTTTTTGGAGGGTACAATATTTATCACGAGCCAATTTCACTTAGAGGTTTTAGATTTGTTCCTAGATTTATAAAGAAACCTATAGCAGCACTAGCAAATAAATTGCCAAACTTTAAGGGTAAGAACTTTATTATACGTGGAAGTAAATCTGTGGAAGAACGATTTATTGGCAATGCAAATCTTTTTTCAGTAGCAGAAAGAGAGCAGTTACTTAATACAAAACTTACTCATAAAGCTCCGAAGGACATAGTAAGTGAGTGTTATAAACGTTGTGGTAAGATGAATGATATTGCCAAGATGCAATATATTGATATCAATTTTTGGCTTCAGGGTGATATTTTACTTAAGGCTGATAAAATGAGTATGGCTCATTCTCTTGAGTCAAGAGTACCATTTCTTGATAGAAGAGTATTTGAATACACTAAAAAGATGCCAATTAATTACAGATGCAATAAAAAGGCAACAAAATTTGCATTTAGATTGGCAGCAAAGCGTCATCTGCCAGAGGCTACTGCAAATAAAAAGAAATTAGGATTTCCTGTGCCAATCCGTGTTTGGCTAAAGGAAGACAAATACTATAACAAAGTCAAAGAAATGTTTGAAAGCAAAGATGCAAAAAACTTTTTTGAAACAAAGGATATCGTTAAACTATTAGAAGATCATAGAGAGGGTAAAGTCGATAATTGTCGTAAGATATGGGCAATATACGTATTCCTCGTATGGTACGATGTATATTTTAACGGAAATATTGCCTACTAGGGGGAAAATGGTCATCGTGTATATATTTGTACAGGAAGAAGTAAGGCAGAAATGCAAAGACATAGTGGACTGGCTACAAACAAGAGGATTAGAATTTTATTTAGAGAGTCATAATGGCAATTGCCAATATGACTCTATTAAATTTTACCAGGCTAGCTTGCGCTCATTATATTATGCTAGTAGGTCACTCACCATTTTGGCATCGAAAATCACTTTTGATATGTGATTGACTTCTATTTGATATAGGGCATTGGCAGCCATATGTTCAGCAGCTTGTTCTAAAGCACGGATGCCAGTGGTGTTAGAGTATTTTTCAATAACGGCATCTACAGCCTCAGACGTAATAACACATTCATCTTCCTTAAGTCCCATACGTCTAAGAACCTTAGGCATAGCGAATTTAGAGAAGATTATTTTCTTTTCTTCAAAAGTATAGTCTGGTATGTCAATAACTGCAAAACGGGACATTAAAGGTGCGCTTATCTGATCTTTATCATTTGCAGTTGCGATAGGATAAACACCTACGCTAGGAACCATACATTCGATATAATTATCGGTAAAGCCGAGATTGTCAAGAAGTGTGAGGAGTACATCTGCTGGATTACCATTACCTTTTCCAGAGGATGCTTTATCTAACTCATTGATAATAAATACAAGATTGGATTCTCCTGCCATTGAAAAAGCTTCCATTATAATTCCAGGTTTGGCATTAGAATATATACGTGAACTACCAGTTAACTGTTCAGGATCATTAATAGAACTCATATCTAGAGTAGTCCATGGTAATTTTAGGATACGAGCAACGGCATAAGCAATTTGGGATTTACCTGTTCCGGCGGGACCCACTAAAAGTAGACCATAGGCAGGGAGTGAATGAGTACGGTTAATCTGGATAATAGTCTCAATAATTCTCTGCTTTACACGTTCCATACCATATAGTTCTTCATCTAAAATTCTACGGGCTTCAACAGGATCAATGGATTCAAAGTAATTACTTTTCCATTGTATATTCATCATAATGGAAAGAGCACGCTGGGCATGGCGTCGTTCCTCAGGTGTCACTTCGGAAGAACGGGCAACTGCCAGATTTCTTCTAGCCCAAAGTCTGATGTTAGCAGGCAGGGTTTTGCCTGCACAGGTCATAAAATCCTTGATACTTTGCAGACTGGTAAGTTTCATGCTATCCCCAACTTCAGCAAGATCTTCATCCTCCTCATCAACTTCGTCATTAGGTGAACTACTAACAAATAACCTATCCATCATAAATTGAAGAAAACCATCCTCCGCAGAGAGTTTATTCCCACTGCCCAATGAGGTTTCTTGGATTTTATATACTGCATATCCTTCACTAGTGTTTTCACCTGAGAGACGTACATTAATATGATTTTCGCCTAACCATTTAAGAAGGCTAACAAAGCGTGAATCTACTTTAGTAATATCAGCACTTATGGTTTCATTTTCTTCACTGAATTCAAAGGAAGTTCTCTTTACGAAATTTGTAAACATACCACGAGAGTGATGATTCCAGTTTTTATGATGGTTGTCGATTACTAAAATTGGGTCGCTAGGTGAGGCAGAGGGTTTATTAGAAGAGAATGTAGTGTAGGTACATTCATGAGTTGTTGTTTCGTTTGGGGAATTAGCAAAATCGAATACTGGCATTAGTTTTTCTCCTTTATATTTAAATATTAATAATCTTTAGTTATTTTTAATAAATCAATAGCATATAGGCTCATTATAGCATAAGATGGCTTTTTATGTGAATAAAATGATAAATTAAGTGGATAATTTCCATATTTTAGTCCCATGTAAATTATATATCAAAACACAATATGTGTTGTAAAAGTTCGAAAAATAAAGTATAATATCTGTAAAATAAAACGTAAAAAAGTTCATAAAAAATAAAAATCATAGCCCTTTTTGCATGGATATGATTTTTAAGAAACTTTTCTCAAATATAGAAAGGAGCAAGTCATGAAGAGAAAAAAAATAATTGCAGCGGCTCTTATAGGTACACTTTTAACAGCTTCATTAGCAGGCTGTGATGATAGTATTGAAAATGAAGAAAAAAAATCAATTCAGGAGGACAAGACAGTTTCCGGGAAGGTTGAACTGACCGTATGGGCAGATCCAGATAATATAGCGCTTATGAATCAGATGACTGAAAGCTTTAAACAAAATTATGCGGGGCAAGCAGATTTTGACATTGTGGTAGCTGAGCAAAATGAATCAGAGACAAAGACTATATTATTGGGAGATATACATAACGGAGCAGATGTATTTACTATACCAGATGATCAGTTGCTTAGTATGGTTGCTGCAGGAGCTTTAGTACCAGTGGAAGATGCAGATGAAGTTAAGGCTGCAAATTTAGAAGATGCAGTTTCAGCAGCATCATATAAGAATGTTCTATATGCATATCCATACACAGCTGACAACGGATACTTCCTATACTATGATAAGCGTTATCTTACGGAAGCAGATGTAATGACAATGGATAAACTTTTGGCAGCAGCAAATGCAGCTAATAAAAAGGTATCTATGGAGTTTAGTTCAGGATGGTATTTATATTCATTCTTTGGTAATACAGGATTAAAGTTTGGATTGAATGATGATGGTGTAACCAATAGCTGTAATTGGAATACTACAGCAGGAAGTGTAACAGGTGTTATGATAGCACAGGGATTACTTGATATTACAACTAACCCAGCCTTTGTAGCACAGCCTGATACAGAATTTGTAGAAGGTACTAAATCAGGCGAAATTATAGCAGGTATTAGTGGCGTTTGGAATGCAGTTGCTATAAAAGAAGCCTGGGGCGAAGATTATGGTGCATGTAAACTGCCATCATACACAGTTAATGAAAAGCAGATTCAAATGGCATCATTTACAGGATACAAGATGATGGGTGTAAATTCTTACTCAGAAAATGTAGAATGGGCCCAGAAACTTGCAAGTTGGTTGACAAATGAGCAGAATCAAACATTACGTTTTGAAGTTAAAAATCAGGGACCTTCCAATATAAAAGCTGCTGCATCTGAAGCAGTTAAACAAGTGCCTGCTATTCAGGCAGTTATTTCTCAGAGTAAATATGGAACTCTTCAAAGAGTTGGAAATAGCTATTGGGGTGCATGTGTGGAATTTGCAGATATAATAGCAGCTGGTAATCCAAACGGAGTGCCACTTCAAGAATTAATGGATAATCTTGTTGCGGGTATTACAGCTTCCGCAGTGAATTAGGAGGAGAAACCATGAAAAATAAAAAGAAGAAAAATAAACGTATTGGAATCAAGACGCTCATTCTCATTCCTATTACAATATTAGGTATTGTAGCTGTTATTTCCAACCTAGTTGCTATAAATAACATTAGATCTGTAAATTCAAATGCGAGTGAGATTGCAGATGAGTATATGATGAGTATTACTCAACTTGCGAAGATTCAAGAGGGAACTCAGGAAATACATACTGATGCGTTATCTCATATTATTGCAACAGACATAAATACTCTTATAGAGTTAGTTGATAAAATCAGAGAAGATGAAGAGAATTTAGAAGCCGCCCTTAATACATATCAAGATGAAGGTTTACTACGTGAAGAAGATAAAACAGCCTTTGAGAAGTTATTAAAAAACTACAAAGATATGAAGTATGAAATTGCAAGTCTTATGGCATTTAGTGCAAATGGTGATAATGCATCGGCCTATGCTATAGCAAATGGACCAATTGCAGAATATAGTAATACTATTCAAACACAAATTGACAAGATGACTGCAAATGCAAATGCGGGTGCGGCCGAAGCAAGAGATGAATTATCCACAGTATATAAATCAGCCATAATCGGTAGTGTAGTTTATATAGTGATATTTAATGTAGCATTACTAGCAACATTTATCTGTGTAATTAAATTCCTTATTCAGCCGATTACACGTACAAATAAAGAAATTAGAGATATTATCACCCACATTGATGAGGGTCAGGGCGATCTTACAAAGAGAGTAAGTATTGTATCTATCTCAGAAATTGCAGATCTTGGTCATGGATTCAATATTTTTATGGATAAGTTGCAAACAATTCTTAAGATGATTATTGAAAATACCCGTCATATGGAGACAGTTGTTGCAGAAGTTCAAGAAAGCGTTATTACATCCAATGAAAGTGCTAGTGATCTTTCAGCAGTTACAGAAGAACTTGCTGCTACTATGCAGGAGGTAGGAAATTCAGCAGGAGATATTAATGAAAATACAATATCTGTTCGTACAGATGTTGATATTATAGCTGAAAAGTCTGATGAGATTAATGAATACACCAAACAAATGAAACAACATGCTGAAAAGATGGAAAAAGATGCTCAGTCAAATATGGAAGAGACTAGTATTAAAGTTGAAAACATCCTTAATGTATTAAATAAAGCAATAGAAGAAAGTAAGAGCGTTGACCAAGTCAATGAACTTACCAATGAAATTTTGAATATTTCAAGTCAAACAAACTTACTCGCTCTTAATGCATCTATTGAGGCAGCTAGAGCAGGAGAGGCAGGAAAAGGATTTGCAGTAGTTGCCGATGAAATCAGACAGTTAGCAGATTCAAGCCGCGAGACAGCAAATAGAATTCAAAATATCAACAGTATTGTTACAAATGCGGTGCATAATCTTTCGGGTAATGCCAATAATCTGGTTGAGTATATGAATGATTCGATATTACCAGAATTTGCAGACTTCGTTGAAAGCGGTGTAGAATACAAGCAAAATGCATCTTATATTGAAAATGTAATGAACGAGTTTAATGAAAAGACTGATAAACTCAAGAAGGAAATGGAAGAAATCGTTGAATCTATTGTTACCATTACACACGCTATTGAAGAAGGTGCTAAAGGTGTTACAGGAGCAGCCGAAAGTACTCAGCAGCTTGTTCTTGATATGGAGAAGATTAATGATCGTATGCAGATGAATCAGGAAATTGCTGGTACATTACAGCAGGGAATTGATGTGTTTAAAGAATTCTAATATATAAAAAAAGTTTTTGCCCCAGGAATTGGTATTGCAAAACATAGTATTGTAGAATACTTCCATAGTTTAATATTAGGATCGGAGGAATTAAACCAACCGCTCAATTGTTAGATTTTAGATTTAACTTTTGGAGGAGGTTCAATTCCTCCAATCTTTTTATTTAAGATGGATGTGACACATCAGGAGAAAAACGGTTTATTTAAGAAAATATGGTATTATTAATTATAAATAGATATTAACTATATTATGAAAGGAAGCATAGAAGATGAAAGATATGTCCTTGATGAGAGAAAAGGAAAACAGCATAAATAATTATATAAATGTAAAAGAACATATATATATCGCTATAGATTTAAAATCCTTCTATGCTTCTGTGGAATGTGTAGCAAGGGGATTAAATCCTATGACAACAAATCTTGTGGTAGCCGATCCTTCCCGGACAGAAAAGACAATTTGTCTTGCTGTTTCACCATCTCTTAAGGAATATAAAATATCTGGAAGAGCGAGATTGTTTGAAGTACAACAAAGATTAAAAGAAATAAAGCAGCAAACAGGTGAGGATGTGGAGTATATTATAGCTCCTCCTCAGATGGCAAAGTACATGGAAGTCTCTTCAAATATCTATGAAATATATCTTAAATATGTTAGTCCAGAAGATATTCATGTTTATAGTGTAGATGAATGTTTTATAGATGTAACAAATTATCTAAAACTTTATCAAATATCCGCCCATGATTTGGCAGTGGAAATGATACATGATGTGCTATCTACAACTGGTATTACAGCTACAGCGGGGATAGGAACTAACTTGTATTTGAGTAAAATAGCTATGGACATGGTTGCGAAGCACGTTACCCCAGATAAAGACGGAGTACGTATAGCTATGCTTGATGAAGAGACATACAGAAAAAAATTATGGGACCATAGACCTATTACCGATTTTTGGAGAGTAGGAAGTGGAATAGCGAAGAGACTTGAAAAAAGTGGGATGTACACTATGGGAGATATAGCAAGAACATCAGTGGTAAATCCAGAGCTTTTTTATAAAATATTAGGTGTTGATGCAGAATTATTAATTGATCATGCATGGGGATATGAACCTTGTAGTATAGCAGACATTAAATCATACAAGCCTACCACAAACAGCCTTTCCTCGGGACAAGTTTTACAATCGCCATATGACTACAAAAAAACAAGGATTATTGTGCAGGAGATGACAGATTTACTTGTTTTAGATATGGTGGATAGAGGTTTGGTAACAGATAGTATTACACTTACAATTGTATATGATAGATGTAATGTTGATGGGGGCAAATACAAGGGCATGGTGACTTATGACCATTATGGAAGGACTGTTTCTAAACCAGCTAATGGAACCTGCAATCTTGGTACAACTACTAGTAGCACCAAAAAAATAATGACAGGTGTTATGAAACTATTTGATGAAATAGTTTCAAGGGATTTAATGGTGAGAAAAATTGAAATTTGCGCTAATAATCTTGTGGAAGAGGCTTACGAGCAGTTGGATTTATTTACTGATCCTGCTCAACTTGCTAGAGAGCGAAAAATGCAGGAGGCTATTATTGATATAAAAAAGAAATTTGGAAAAAACTCCATCTTAAAAGGGATGAATCTAGAGGAAGGTGCAACAAGCATAGAAAGAAATAACCAAATTGGTGGACATAAAGCTTAGGAGAAAAACATGGTAAAAAATCCAGTATCATTAAATGAATTGGTCAGTCATAAATATGATGACATTATAAATATGGAATATCCATTAAAGAATGCAGATACTATCAAACATCCGAGAATGTCTATTCAAAACAGAGCAAAAATATTTGCACCGTGTGCTACATTAAAAGGATATGAGAAAGCTATTGAAGCAAAACAAAGGATAGTTGTTGATAAAATCGAATTATCAGAGGAGACAAAAGAATTTCTGGATATGCAGCTAAATAAAATTAATAATTTATTACTACAAAAGAAACATCCTATTATTACAGTAGTGTATTTTCAGGGTGACAACAAAAATATAGATGAAAAAGGTGAATATATTCAGTTTACTGGGATGGTGGCAAAACTAAACGTGGTATCGAGAATTATTCAGATTGTAGAAAAAAGAATATTCTTCGATGATATATATGCTATTACAGGAGAAGAAATAGAATTGTAACGTTAATGAAGCAAAGAGATATTGTGGACTTTGCTGTATCGTGGATAGAACAAAACCGTAATTAACTATATGCAGTGATAAAATCTCTCAATAGCCTCCTCCATAACAGATTCATCTATAGATGAGTAGTTTATAACGAAGGTGTGAGTAGCACTTTCTGGCGGAACTACGTAGTATTGAGAGAGTGAAGATACATTGATTCCAACTTGTCTAGCCCTCATACATATTTCATTATCATTAAGTGTAGAATCAATTTTCATAAGAAAATGTAAGCCTGCATCCTCAGCGTAGATGGATACCCTGGAGGATAGTGGGCTTTTTTCTATATATGAAAGCAACAGATCCCTTTTATTATGATAGTAATTGCGCATTCTATTAATGTGTTTTTCAAAATAACCCTGTTCAATAAAGTGTGCAAGAGTGTATTGTTCAAAGTTAGATACGGTACATGAATAAAAAGAAAGTTTAGAATAGAATTCATTAACTAGTCTTTTGGGAAGAACCATATAGCTTATACGAACTGTGGATGCCAAAGTCTTAGTAAATGTATTTATATAAATAACCCTATCTAAAACATCAATGCTTTGCAATGTGGGAATTGGCTGACCTGTAAGGCGAAATTCACTATCATAATCATCCTCAATAATATATCGAGAATCAGATTTCGTTGCCCAGCTTAGAAGTTCATAACGTCTACTAATCGGCATAACAATACCAGTTGGAAAATGATGAGAAGGGGAGATGTGGACTACATCAATTCCTTGATTTTCCAATTCATAGACATTGACACCCATACTATCTAGTGGAATATGTGAGCATGATACGTGATAACTTTGGTATATTTTAGAAATTTTGCTGTATCCAGGATCTTCTATGGCATATTTTTTATCTAGTCCTAAAAGTTGAATTATAAGGCTGTATAGGTATTCAGTACCAGCACCAATAATTATTTGTTCAGGTAATACTTGCAATCCATGAAAAGCCTCTAAATGTTTGGAAATGGAACTACGAAGCTCTAATATTCCACCACAGGGTGGATTTATCATAAGACTAGCCTGATTACCACATAAAAGTTCGCGGATAATCTTCGACCAAATGGAAAAAGGGAAATTTTCCGAGCAGGTTTGATTGCTTGTAAAATCAGCAAGAAAAGAAGGATTCTCGGCGTCCGTTTTGATGTGTTGGGTAGTGAATGCGGGTAGCTGCTCAGTGGGTATAGTCTTAATATCGTTAACAAAATATCCCTTTTTAGGGATAGAATAAATATAGCCTTCTGCGATTAGTTGTGAATAAGCATTTTCTACGGTAATTGTACTAACGCCTAGATTTTTAGAGAAACTTCTTTTAGAAGGGAGTTTATACCCTGCGCATATATTTCTTTGCAAAATATCTTTTTTTATGCATTTATATAAATGTTCATATAATGAATCAGAGCCTAAATCAGTAAATGAGTATGTTAGCATTATATCAGTATCTCCTATCTGACCATTTTGAATATGTTCAAAATGGATATTTTAATATATTCAGATTCGATTATAATGTATTGATATTTAAAAGTAAATATATATGGGGAAACTTGCTGGTTGTTGGGTTAGAGAGGATAATGGGAAAAAAGTAAAAAATGTAGAAAATGGTAAATCTAGTAGTTGTACTAGCGCTTATTTTATGGTAGAATATGTACATATTATGGTAGATATTACAATTCATAAATAAGAAATATATTAAAGTGAGAGAATATCATGGAAGCAAAGGAATGTATTAAAACAAGAAGAAGTATAAGAAAATTTACTAATGATAAAGTAACAAAAGAAGAATTTGAAGAATTGATTGCATTATCTTCATTTGCACCAAGTTGGAAAAACTCACAAACAAGTAGATATACAGTGGTATTGGATGAAGAAATAAAAGAAAAAATAGCAAAAGAATGTATGATGAATCACAAAGGTAATGAAAATACCATTTTAGGTGCGCCGGCAATAATAATATTAACAACTGTTAATTCTCGCTCAGGATATGAAAGAGATGGTTCATTCACAACAAGTAAAGAAACACATTGGCAGTCATTTGATGCTGGAATAGCAGCACAAACACTGTGTTTGGCAGCACATACCTTGGGACTTGGAACAGTTATTATGGGTATTTATGATGAAGAAAATGTAGCAGAAGTTCTAAACATTCCAGAAGAACAGTCTGTTTCAGCAATTATAGCTATTGGACATCCAGTAGAAATACCAGATGCGCCAAAGAGGAAAGAAGTTGAAACGTTGCTTGCATACAAATAAAAATATATTGTGTGGGATAATGTATCTAAAATAGAAACAATAAATGAATAAAAGATATTTCAATAAAAATATCACATAAAATAGATAATTGCGAAACTCGTACCTAATTAGATAGTAGAGTTACCCAATTTCTAGAAACTTGTAAGTTTTTAAATTTCAAATTTATTTTCTAATTGCATTTTACAGAATATAAAAACAGAAGC
>JAAYNM010000023.1 GCA_012520815.1 Clostridiales bacterium | reverse complement strand
TGTTTTGTCACTTTAATTATACCAAACAAAGAGTCTGGATTCCTTATATTTTGGGCATTTTTTGAAAGTTGTTTATTGTAAAACTGATAAAATCCGCAGTTGTGGATAAAACTGCGGAAACTCAAGCTTTTTTATAGATTTTGCATATTTATAAATTATAGACTTTCTATTATATTTATGCTATTATAGTCTTAATTTGTTAGTATAATTTTATCAAATTTTTATACATTTAGGAGGACTTATGAAGGATTATATACTTATTACTGATAATACCTGTGATTTAGATGATAGCTACTATAGCGAACATAACATTCCCGTTACTGTACTACCTTATTCAATTAATGATGTAGTTTATGGAATCGACAAATCTATGTCCCTTCCGGATTTTTATAACGCAATGAGAGATAAGATTATGCCTACTACTATGGCTTGTAACCCTGACTCATATTCTACTACATTTGAGAAATATCTATGTGAAGGGAAAGATGTCATTCACCTTGCTTTTTCATCAGCACTTAGCAGTTCCTATGGCAATGCAATTTTAGCGGCTGATGAACTTATTGAAAAATATCCAGATAGACAAATTAAAATAATTGACAGTTTATGTGCTTCTTGTGGGGAAGGTCTTTTATTGTATAGGGCTGTTCGTGAAATGGAAAATGGAGCAACCTTTGATGAATTAGTAAATTTTATTGAAGATAATAAAATGAAGATATGTCATTATTTTACTGTAGATGATTTGAACCATCTCTACAGAGGTGGTCGTGTTTCTAAATCTACTGCTGTGGTTGGCTCTATTATTAATATTAAGCCTATCCTACACGTTGACAATGAAGGGCACTTAATTCCTGTTGGCAATTCCCGTGGCAGAAAGAAATCTCTTTTAACACTTGTGGATTACATGGAAAAAATCACAGCTGATTATGAAGGCGACAACGATGTGGTTATGATTTCTCATGGTGATTGCGAAGAAGATGCTAAGTTTGTAGCTAGTGAAATAAAAAAACGTTTCGGCACAAAGGAAGTTATTATTTCATATGTAAGCCAAACCATTGGAGCTCATGCAGGTCCTGGGGTTATATCGATATTCTTTATGGGAAATCATAGGTAGCATAAATAAAGGAGGAACGGTAAATGATGAAACGATACACAGTGTTAGCAGTGACGATTTAGGTAACTATGCAGGTGCAAGATCCATTTATATCACGTATACAGATGGAACAAAATCAACAATTGCTTTTACTTCAGCACTATTAAGATATAATGGTATAACTTATGATATTGATAGTGAATTATTTGATAGTATTGAAGGTATGTATTAATCTTTTCCTTATATTGGGGATAAATTTTGACAAGTCTTTTCTTTTCTGCATTTGAAACACACACTAAGACATCTGAGATTTCACATTTACCTATATATGTTTAATAAAATGTTATACTTACCCTTAGAAGTTTCTCTAATTATTTTAACATATCTAAATCTTCCAAATCCTCTCACCGACACCATATCACCGTTTTTAAGTACTCCGCTATTGTTTTCAAATACTCTTCCATTTACATATACTTTGCGTTCTCTGAATAACTCGATACTCTGACTTCTTGACTTATTATACACTCTTGAAATTATTCCATCGACTCTAAGTGATGTAACTAATACCTCTTTTTCTTCTGGTTCTTTTGCGGGTATATCAGCTACACTATCAACCATTTTTAATACTATACTGGTATGCTTAATTTTACTGAGATTTTCCATGATATAAGGTGCAATGGATTCCTCACAAGATAAATATGCATCTTTTCCACTCATAAGAATGTCTCCCATAGTGTCTCTTTCTATTCCCAGGTTCATTAAAGAACCCAAATAATCTCTATGGGTTAGTTCATCTGAAAACTTAGCAAGTAAGGGCGATATTTTTATGATAGAAATAGGAAATTCCTCCTCATATCCTAATTCATCTACATTTCCAAATCGTACCATAACTCTCTCACTATCTTCACTTCCCCCAAACTCCTTATATCCGATAAAGGATAGCTCTTTTCGCATTTCATAGAGTAAACCACGAACACCTTCACCGATGAAATCGGTAAAGGTGTACATGTTTTGTCTGTATGATTTATTTGCTAAATCTAAAAATCTCTTTTTGATTTGTTGTATTTCTTTTAAATCTTCCATATTTTTCTTTCTAGACTCTTATTTGTTGCTTTTAAAGATTATTATTTGCGATTGGCAAATATATTATTTGAAATAAGCTACACCTGATTCAAATATCTTCATATCTTGTTCGCCGTAAATATTAATAGCTACTGAGTCTCCTATTCTCTCAGAGTGAGCCATCTTACCAAGACATCTACCATCTGGACTTGTGATACCCTCAATAGCTGAATATGAGCCATTAACGTTCCATTCTTCGTCCATTGTAGGATTACCATTTGGATCAACATATTGAGTAGCTACTTGTCCATTTTTAAATAATTTCTCAATCCATTCTTCGCTTGCTACGAAACGTCCCTCACCGTGTGATGCTGGATTAACATATGTTGCACCAAGATCTGCACCCTGTAACCAAGGTGATTTATTTGTAACTACCTTTGTATAAACCATCTTTGAAACATGGCGGTTAATTGTATTGAATGTAAGAGTTGGTGAATTCGCATCCTGTCCAGTAATTTGTCCGTTTGGAACAAGTCCTAACTTGATAAGTGCTTGGAAACCATTACATATACCCAGTGCAAGTCCGTCTCTTTCATTTAATAACTTATGAACAGCCTCTTTTAACTTTTCATTTCTAAAAGCTGTAGCGAAAAACTTAGCTGAACCATCAGGTTCATCACCTGCTGAGAAGCCACCTGGGAACATAATAATTTGCGATTTAGCAATACTTTCTTCAAATATGCTTACTGAATCTCTAATATCCTCAGCATTAAGATTTTTAAACACTTTTGTGATTACATCTGCGCCAGCTCTTTCAAATGCCTTTGCACTATCGTATTCACAGTTTGTACCAGGGAATACTGGTATAAATACTGTAGGTTTTGCAATCTTATTTTTACATACATATACATTACCAGCACTATAAACTGGAGTATCAATAATTGCTGTATCTGTTGTTGAACGTGTTGGGAATACCTTTTCAAGTGTAGTCTCCCATGTATTAATAGCCGCATCCAAATCAATAGTGATATCACCATACTTTATAGATGCAGTATCATTTATTGAACCTATAATCTTGAAGTATTCTTTCATATCAGCCATCTCTGCTTCTACAACTGAAATCATATCTTCTGCTACTTCTGCCACAATATCACCAAAAGCTGGTGCAAATAATTCTTCTTTTGAAACGCATTTGTCGAATATTTCAAATCCCATTTTATTACCAAATGACATCTTTGAAACTGCTGCCGCTATACCCTTTGAATCAAGTGCATATGCTGCTACGATAGCTTTCTTTCCAATAAGAGTATGAATCTTGTCATAAAGTTTCATTAACTGCTCATATACTGGCTTGTCATATTCATCACGCTTAATTTCGAATTTTACAATCTTATCATTTGCCTTCTTAAATTCAGGTGAAATAATATCACCTTCCTTTGCAATATCAACTGCAAAAGATACAAGTGTTGGAGGAACATCTATCTCATTGAAAGTTCCTGACATACTATCCTTGCCACCAATTGAAGGAAGTCCAAAACCTAACTGAGCATCATAGGCACCTAAAAGTGATGCAAATGGTTGACTCCATCTCTTTGGATCTTCTGACATACGTCTGAAATATTCTTGGAATGTAAATCTAATCTTCTTAAAGTCTCCACCGTTAGCTACAATCTTTGCAACTGATTCAACTACTGCATACATTGCACCATGGTAAGGACTCCATGATGAAAGGTAAGGATCAAATCCGTAACTCATCATTGTAACTGTATCGCATTTTCCCTTAAGAACAGGAAGTTTTGCAACCATCGCCTGTGTCTCTGTTGTCTGGAAACGACCACCGTGAGGCATAAATACCGAACCAGCTCCGATAGAACCGTCAAACATTTCTACAAGGCCTTTTTGTGAACATACATTTAAGTCAGCTAATGTATTCATCCATGTTGACTTAACATCACTAACTTCCTTTGGTGTGAAATAATTTTCTTCCTTCACTGGCATATCCACTGATACACTTGTCTCTTGATGAGCACCGTTTGTATCTAAGAAAGCTCTTGAAATATCAACTATATTTTTACCTCTCCATTTAAGAGTAAGTCTTGGGTCTTCTTTAACTACTGCAACACATACAGCTTCAAGGTTTTCCTCAGCTGCATACTGCATGAATTCATCTACATCTTTAGGATCTAAAACTACTGCCATTCTTTCTTGTGATTCTGATATAGATATTTCTGTTCCATCAAGACCTGCATATTTCTTTGGTACCATATCGAGGTTGATATCAAGACCATCAGCTAACTCGCCAATAGCAACTGAAACACCACCTGCTCCAAAGTCATTACATTTCTTGATAAGTTTACTTACTTCTTCTCTTCTAAAGAGTCTTTGAATCTTTCTCTCTGTAGGGGCATTTCCTTTTTGTACTTCTGCTCCACAAGTTTCAATAGATTCCTCTGTATGAACCTTAGATGAACCTGTAGCACCACCGCAGCCATCACGTCCAGTTCTTCCACCTAAAAGGATAATGATATCACCTGGATCAGATGTTTCTCTAATAACGGCACGTCTAGGAGCTGCTCCCATAACTGCACCTATTTCCATTCTCTTTGCAACATAATCTGGATGGTAAATCTCTTTTACAAGACCTGTAGCAAGTCCAATCTGGTTACCATATGAGCTATAACCATTAGCTGCTTCACGTACAATTTTCTTCTGAGGGAGTTTGCCCTTTAATGTATCTTTAACAGACTTTGTAGGATCTGCTGCGCCTGTAACACGCATTGCCTGATATACATAAGTACGACCTGAAAGTGGATCTCTTATTGCTCCACCAAGACATGTAGCTGCACCACCAAAAGGTTCAATTTCTGTTGGGTGATTATGTGTCTCGTTCTTGAAATTAACAAGCCATTCTTCAGTCTTACCATCTATCTCTACTGGCACTACAATACTACAAGCATTGATTTCATCGCTTTCTTCTTGATCTTCAAGCTTTCCTTCTTTTTTAAGTTTACGCATTGCCATAAGGGCTAAATCCATAAGACAAACAAACTTGTCTTCTCTACCCTTAAATATATCTGTTCTATCCTTAATATACTGATTGTAAGTATCCATTATAGGTTTCTTATAAAAACCTTCATCGAACTCAACGTTTTTAAGTTCTGTGTGGAATGTAGTATGACGACAATGATCTGACCAATAAGTATCAAGTACTCTGATTTCAGTCATTGATGGATCTCTGTGTTCTTCTCCATTAAAATAATTCTGGATATGGCAAAAATCCTTAAATGTCATAGCAAGATTAAGTGATGAGTATAACTCCTTAAGCTTGTCCTTGGACATTGAAATAAATCCATCTAAATATTTAACATCTTCTGGTTCTTCAAATACTGTAACCAATGTCTCTGGCTTAACAAGATTTGTTTCCCTTGAATCAACTGGGTTGATACAAAATGTTTTAATATTTTCTAATTCTTCATCTGTAACAGTTCCTTCTATAACATATGTGGTAGCTGTCTTAATCACTGGCTCTTCATTTTCATTTAAAAATTTCACACACTGTACTGCTGAATCTGCTCTCTGATCGAACTGGCCTGGGAGATATTCTACACTGAATACCTTATCTGCCTCTTTATTATATGGAAACTCTTCTTCATATAAAATATCAACAGGTGGCTCAGAGAAAACTGTATTAAGAGCTGCTTTATAGGTATCTTCTGAGAGATTCTCAATATCGTAACGTACAAACATTCTAACTCCCGTTACTGTCTTGATGCCTAAATAGTTTTTGATTTCTTCTTTTGTCTCTTTTGCTTTTACAGCATATGGTGCCTGTTTTTCAACATAAACTCTTCTTACCATTCTCTAAGTACCTCCATTTATTGTTTTTAAATGACTTATCTATCTAAAAAAACATAGTCTCGCAAGGAATTTTACCACATTTACCTTAAATGTAAAAGGGCTATTTAGTTTTTTCTTAGTTTGTGTATTATTTTTCTACCTTTCTTAATGGCTATACAAATAAACGTAATTATAATACTCCTCGCCACAAAGATAATTATAAGACCTAACGTATCTCGTTGCCCTGTGTGATTTAAAACATTTTCCCAGGGAATCACAATATACTCTATACTGTGGGCACTTAAAACCCACATAGAATATTTACCTATGTACGCAATTTTCTGATTTTGAACGCAAGAACAGCTGGCCTAATATCTCTACGACTTTCGATTCCAGAAATCATCAATTTTCCTAGCTATGTGGTCAACCGTCACATTTTCCACATCATCCCATTCCCTGGGATATAAGGCTCTATATCCACTTTGCCTAAAACGTTCATCCAAAAGTACAATTACACCCATGTCTTCTTCTGTTCTGATAACTCTTCCTGCTGCCTGCAGTACCTTGTTCATGCCTGGATATCTATAGGCATAATCAAACCCATTTAATCCTTGGTCCTGGAAATAATCTGAAATAATTTCTCTCTCTTTGCATATTTGAGGTAATCCAGTCCCGACAATAATAGTTCCTATTAGTCTATCATTTTTCAGGTCTATACCTTCCGAAAATATACCACCCATTACGCACATAGCTAATAATGTCTTGGGGTTATTTTCATCAAACTTATTTAAGAATTCTTCTCTTTCTATCTCAGTCATTCCATTATTTTGTACTATTAGATCACAAAATTTGGAAATATTCATCCTGTCTATCACTTCATAAATATTTTCCATTAAACGATATGACGGAAAGAAAACCATATAATTTCCTTCTTTTGCAGATATAGTTTCTATAATATATCTTGCAATCTTCTCGTATTCGGCATCATTTCTTCTAGTGTATTTACTGGTTACATCCGTTCCAATTAAAATCTGCCTATTATCTTTTGAGAAGGGCGAGTCTATGTAAATAGCATAGTCATTTTCATTTCCGCTTAGAAGCTTTTTATAATACCCCACAGGTAACAAAGTCGCTGAAAAGAAAATGGTACTTACTGCACTTTCCATACACATACTTAATCTTCCTGAAGGATTGACGCACATAAGCTTTACAAAAAAATCACCTCTGTCATCTATTTCACAGTATATCTCGTAATTTTCATCTAACAACTCTATTGTATTTAGAAAAGTCTTTGCACAAAAATAGAAGTCCATAGCTTCATCTTTGCCATCGTATTCACTATGTTCCTCCATATATTTTTCCATTGCCGCCACATATCTAAGCATCGGAGTTGACATTTCATCAATGGTTGGAAGTAACATAAATCCATCCACACACATTCTCTTATATGATAACATCACTTTATTGAGTTTTTCTAAATTACCTGTTATCCTCTTATCTTTGCCTGTAAAAAGTTTTTTAATTGCTAGTACATCTTCCTTTACAATAGTAGCACTATACATCTCCCTTGCCCTATCCACAAGATTATGTGCTTCATCCACTAGGAAAATGTATTTGTTTTCTGATGATTCTCCAAAGTATCTTTTCAAACGCACACTTGGGTCAAATGCATAGTTGTAATCACATATAATACCATCCACCCAATTACTTATATCTAGGCAAAACTCAAATGGACAAATATTGTGCTTTGTAGCATAGTTTAAAATAACTTCCCTTGTTATATCTGATTCATTAGAGATGATATCAAAAATAGCTTCATTGATTCTATCATAATGCCCTTTTGCTCTTTCACAATACTCTGGATTACACTTGGTCTCCTCCATAACGCACATTTTATCCTTAGCCGTTATAGAAATCGACTTAAAATGCAAACCATGATCTCGCAAAGTATTAAACGCCTGTTGAGCCACCGAGCCCGTAATAGTCTTAGCTGTTAGGTAAAATATTTTCTCACCCAAACCCTCTCCAATAGCTTTTATAGCTGGAAATACCGTGGACATAGTCTTACCCACTCCCGTAGGTGCCTGAATGTATAAATCCACTTTTCTCTTAATAGCTCTATACGTGTTTACAGTCACATCTCTTTGACCGCTTCTATAATCATACGGAAACTGTAATTGTTTTGATGTTCCCTCCACCAATACTTTGTTTTCATATAGATACTCCGCCCATTTATAATACTCGTCCACTATCATATGAAACCAATTACTCAAGTACTCCATTGTATATTCTTCAATAAATCTTTTTATTTCCTCTGTTTCTAAATTTACATATGTCATTTGAACGCGAATAGTTTCAAGTTTATTATCATTTCCATATATGTACGCATAACACATAGCCTGGGCAAGATGGACCTGCATAGGCTCTTTAATGTATTCTATATCTCGTTTAACTCCTTTAATCTCATCCACAGTGACAATTTCTCCTGAGATTATTCCATCTGCCCTTCCGTCTACAATAATAGAGAACTTCTCATAGAATATTTCACATCTAAGAGCCACTTCTGCCGCGTAGTTTGCTCCCATCCTACTTTGGATTTTTCTATGAATCTTTCCTCCTGCGACCATTGCCTCTGTATCTAGCCCAGTGCTGTATCTATTGTCTATATCACCAGTTCTAAGTACAAACTCTACGAGATTTCTAACTGATATTTTAAGCTTATCATCTTTAAATGTTTCCATTTGTGCTCCGAATCAAACGCATACCGCATTTTTATGAAATAAATTTACTTCTATTATTATAGCACAATTTGTTGGTATATACCCCTGATTTCATCTGCTGTCGCTAAGTTTTTTGAAAATGCACTTGCACTCCCTGCTGCTATTCCCATTTTAAGTGCTTCAAGAAGATTTTGCGTCTCAATATATCCTGCGATAAATCCAGCTACCATAGAATCACCTGCACCAACGGAATCCACCAGTTCCCCTTTAGGTGCATTCATAAAGAAAGTATCCTCTTTTGTCACTAGTATAGCCCCATCACCTGCCATAGACACTAGCACATTTTCAGCTCCAATATCTATGAGTTTTCTTGCGTAAAAAATCACTTCATCATTTGAATCTATATTTGCATTAAATATTTCACTTAATTCTTGTTTATTAGGCTTAATCAAAAACGGATGGTTTTTCAATACATTAACTAGCAAATCTCCTGTTGCATCTACGATAAACCTAATATTTCTATCTTTGAGTTTACTCATAATATCCATGTAAATAGAATCGGGTACAGATTTTGGTATGCTCCCTGCAAGCACTATAAAATCCCCATCCTCTATCACTTCCAATTTCGCCATTAATTCCTGTATTGCCTCTTCACATATAATAGGACCAAGACCATTAATCTCTGTTTCTTCCCTAGATTTAAGTTTAATGTTAATTCGGCTAACACCCTCTACTTCAATAAAATCTGTAGCCACACCCTCACTTTCTAACCTTTCACATATCTGCTTTCCCGTAAATCCTGCCACAAAACCCAAGGCCGTATTTTCCACCGATAAATGACTAAGTACCACTGACACATTTATTCCTTTACCACCAGGAAGTATGCTTTCATTATATGCCCTATTTACTTGTCCGAGTATAAATTCTTCAACGCCCACAGCATAGTCAAGTGCTGGATTAAACGTAACTGTATAGACCATAACATTTCCTCCTAGAATTTTCACACATATTCTTCAGTTGAGAATCCTCCAATAATGTTCTAATAATCATCTATTACTCGCCTATTAATCATCAAATTCTACTGTTACAAAGAATCCTCTATCTGTTTCATGTATTTTTTTCACATTGCCAGTTCTACTTTTTAATCTTTCACGAAATTGATAATTAGCAGACATTGCTACTGCAGGCTCTAAGGTATAGTAATAGCTACTTGGTAGTTTACCCTCGCTTATTTCTACCTCTTGCCCTTCCTTTACAAGACCTTCCCTCTCCATTTTAAATTCCATTTCTCTCATGATAAATCTCCTTAACTTTGGTATTCTAGTAGCTTCTTATTGCGTCATTGGCATCATCTGTAGTTTTATCAATTTTCTTTATAACAACGTCATATGAAAAGTTCTCATTAACCTTTACTGTCACGGTTTCTCCGACCTTGTGACCTACTATAGCTTTTCCTACTGGCGATTCAATACTAATGTTACCACCCACAGAATTACCTCTAATAGATGTAACTAATTTCACTACCTGCGTAGATGAATCATCTGTAAAAAATAATTCCACCTTGTTGTTAAGACCTACTTCATCGTCTTTTGATTCATCCGATATTATCTGGGCTGTTCTTAACATTCTTTCAAGGTATCTAATTCTGCTTTCATTTTTATTTTTATCTTTTTTTGCTGCATAATACTCAAAATTCTCGCTTAAATCACCATGAGCCCTGGCTTCTTTTACTGCCTCAATGGCCTCTTTTCTAACTACTAGTTTTCTATATTCTATCTCTGCTTCAATCTTTTTTACATCATTTTTTGTTAATCTATCCATCCTAAACTCCTTCTAAGTCGAACTTGGGAATAAAGCTTTCTTTTGCTGTATCCCCTTCTTGTATAAATCCATTTTCAATGCCAATTTCAATAGCATAATCAACTACTTCGTCATATTCTTCTTTTGTGATTTTTCTCCTAAGTTCGGGGTAGTTACTAAGTGCATCTCCCTCCCAAATAGGTGTATATTGATTCATGATGCTTATAAAAATATCGTCACCATATGTATCATAGAGATATTTAATAATCCTCTTTGAATCCTGCGTTGCCTCTGGTAATACTAAATGACGAACAATTACACCATTTTCCATAATACCTTTGTCGTTTATTTTAAACTTGCCACGTTGTCTAACCATCTCTGATATAGCCGAACTTGCCACATCAAAATAGTCTGGCGCATTAGAATACCTTTTTGATAAATTAGAGTCATAATATTTCATATCTGGTAAATATATATCAACTAATCCATCAAAACTCTTTATGGTCTCAACATTATCGTATGCACTGGTATTATACACCACTTTCAAATCTAAGCCTTGAATTTTTGCCATTTCCAATGCTTTTCTAATACTATTTGCAAAATGGCTAGGGGTAACTAAATTTATATTGTTTGCACCTTTATCCTTTAGTTCAAAAAATATCTCTACTAAGCGTTCTATGGAAATCTCTTTGCCTGTCTTGCCAATAGCAATATTTCGATTTTGACAGTATACGCATCTTAATTGGCAGCCTGAAAAAAACACAGTACCAGAGCCATCGTCACCCGAGATACAAGGTTCTTCCCAAAAATACAATGCCGCTCTAGCTACTACTAGAGTGTTTCCTGCTTTGCAATATCCTACTTCCCCGTTATATCTGTCTGCACCACAATTTCTTGGACATAAGTTACATCTATTGTTTATTAAATCTTCCATATGTGGGATGTTCTCCGTTTCTATTTGGATATGTTATTATACTGAATAAAACCAAAAAATCTCAAACCCTTGATATAAGGATTTGAGACTCGTTTGTTAGCAGGGGTGGAAGGAATCGAACCCTCCTCTGGAGTTTTGGAGACTCTTATTCTACCGATGAACTACACCCCTAGGTGTGTATATAGAGCAGTTTTTTGACTGCTCTATATTTATAACATATCATCGCATTAATGTCAACAATTATTGACTTAATTCTTAATAATCAAGAGCCTGTGTTTCTACAGATTTGTCATCCTCTTTATATCTGTTAAGAGTTGTACGAGCCTGATCTGTAATGTCTCTTTGGTATGCAATTTCATTTTCCATATTTCTTGATACATCGTTGGCTACATTGGCTGCATCTAAAATCTTATTAAGAAGTTCTCCTACTGATGATGCCATCTGATTTTGTTCTTCTGCATTGGTATATATGCTATCCATAGATTCTACCATGCCGTTAACATACTGCTGAACTTCACCAATCTTATTTGCAATTTCTGATGAAGAATTCTTTGTCTGACTTGCAAGTGTTTGTACTTCCTGTGCAACTACTGCAAAACCTCTACCATGTTCACCAGCTCTTGCTGCTTCAATAGAAGCATTAAGTGAAAGAATATTTGTTTTGTTTGCAATACCTGAAATAACTTTTGCGAAATCAGCAATTACATTTGATACTTCTTTCATCTGCTCAATACGCTGCTGAGAGGTCTTAACTGATTCGTTAAGATCTTCAATCTTTTTGATAAGAACATCAATCTCACCAATGCCATCCTTAACAAGGTTAAGAGATGTATCTGAGGAATTAATTACATCAAATGCATTCTTTTCAAGTTTTAACTGTGATGCATCCAAATCCTCAACTATTTGTATTACTTCGTTTGCTAATTGTGTACTCATAGTAACATCCTCCTAAAGTTTATTTTCCTAATTGTCTCTTGCGATACATAATTAACTAAGTAACATCACTGCATCTTTAACTGTTTTAACGCCTATTAGTTTAATTCCCTTTCTAGGCTTCATAGCATCTAAAGATACCTGTGGAAGTATGCAAGTGGCGAATCCTAATTTGACTGCTTCTGCCACCCTTTGTTCAGCCATATTAACTGCTCGAACCTCACCAGACAATCCGACTTCACCAAATATGATAGTGTCATCATCTACTGGCTTGTCCTTATAACTGGATATAAGTGACATAATAATAGCTAAATCTAGAGCCGGTTCATTTACTTTGATACCTCCTGCAATATTTAGGTAGGCATCACATTCACCCAGCTTATATCCCATTCTTTTTTCTAAAACAGCCATCAACAGATTCACTCTATTATAATCCGTTCCTGCTGCTGTTCTTCTCGGTAATCCAAAATTGGTCTTGCATACAAGTGCCTGTATCTCTACAAGCATCGGTCTCGTACCCTCTATAGAGCAGGCTACCACAGAGCCTGATGCTGATGTCGGTCGACCGTTTAACATATATTCAGATGGATTTTTGACTTCTCTCAATCCACTTTGTACCATCTCAAATACACCAATCTCATTAGTAGAACCAAATCTATTCTTTACACCTCTAAGTATTCTATAGGATACATTTCTGTCACCTTCAAAATACAATACAGTGTCAACCATATGTTCTAGTACACGAGGTCCTGCAACCACACCTTCCTTGGTTACATGCCCAACTACAAAAATAGATATACCAAGCGTCTTTGCAAGTTGCATCAAAACATTTGTAGACTCTCTAACTTGACTTACACTACCTGGAGCAGATGTCACATCTTCCTTGTACATCGTCTGTATTGAATCTATTACCACAATATCTGGCTTCAGTCTCTTTATACATTCTTCAATAGTATCAAGGGATGTCTCACACAAGAGATTTAGATTATCTGTGAAATCACCTATCCTATTGGCTCTCAATTTTATTTGTTTCAGAGACTCTTCTCCAGAAATATATAAAACTTGTTTGCCATCGTCTGATAAGTTTTTACACACCTGCAACAATAATGTAGATTTTCCTATACCAGGATCTCCACCTACCAATATAAGTGATCCATCTACTATTCCACCACCCAATACCCTATCAAACTCTTCAAAATGTGTAGGAGTTCTTCCTTCTTCCTCTAATGATATAGTTGATATAGCTGATGGTGTAACTTCTATCCCATGGTTTTTTGTAACTCCACGAGGTGTAGATTTCTTTTTTACTGGTTCTTCAACAAATGAATTCCATTCCTTACAACCAGGACATTGTCCCAGCCACTTTACTGATTCAAATCCACATTCCTTACAGAAGAAAATTGTACTACTCTTAGCCATCTTTCCTCCGGACTATGCCTTTACTATCTTTACCTTTGTTGGTCTATCGCTAGCTGAAATACTAAGCATCACTTTACCACTTAAATTACTAGTTGTTGTTCCAGCATTAACTCCATCAATATAAAGTGTATATTCTGTACTACTCATAAGCTCAACTGTAATCTGTGCATCAGTCGAAGCGTCTGCTGTGAATTCCATACCATTCTCTGTAAGAGACATATCATTTACACTTGTACCTGGCACTGATTCATAAATAAAAAGTCCATTCTTCTCTAACTTTGTAATCTTATTATATGTTTTTACTTTGTAAAGATCTCCTGCATATTCAAAATCTGAAACCTTTGTCTTTACACTAAGTTTATGATTACCAAAACTAATCGAACCGTCCTTTTCTACACGAATTATTTCTTCAACTACTGCCATCTTGTGCCTCCTGTGTTTTTAATTTTTTAAGTATTTCACGCTAAAATTTTCATCCTCAAATGATATAAAAATTATACATCAAATCGTGCTTTTTTGCCACTATTATTTATTTTTTTCAAAATGTAGTTTTTTGTCTTTAATAAACACTTTAACTGAGTCCAAAGACTTAATTCTACCAGATAAAATTTCCTCTGCCAACTGATCCTCAATCATATTTTGTATTGCTCTTCTAAGAGGTCTTGCACCATATTTTTTATCAAAGCTCTTTTCCACAATATGTTTCTTTGCCGCAGATGTCACGTTAAGTTTTATTCCCATCTGCTTATCAATTCTATTTTTCACTTCTTTAAGCATAATATTGACAATCTTTAGCATATCTTCCTTTGTTAAAGCGTGGAATACTATTATATCATCAATTCTATTGATAAACTCTGGTTTAAACATTTTTTTCACGACTTCCATAACATTATTCTTCATGGTATCGTGATCACGCTTGGAGTCATCTTCTGAAGTAAATCCAAGTTTTTTTGGTTCCATTATCTTCTCAGCACCTGCATTCGAAGTCATAATAATAATAGTATTTTTAAAATCGCATACCCTTCCCTGAGCATCCGTAATTCTACCATCATCTAATACCTGCAAAAGTACATTAAATACATCAGGATGAGCCTTTTCAACTTCATCAAATAAAATTACCGAATATGGATTTCTTCTAACTTTTTCAGATAGCTGTCCTCCATCGTCAAATCCTACATATCCAGGAGGTGAGCCTATCATTTTAGATACGCTATGTTTTTCCATATATTCTGACATATCTACTCTTATAATGGAGTTCTCGCTTCCAAACACAGCCTCTGCCAATGCCTTTGACAATTCTGTTTTTCCAACACCTGTTGGTCCAAGGAATAAAAATGAGCCAGTTGGTCTTTTAGGGTCTTTTAAACCAACCCTACCTCGCCTCACTGCCTTAGCTACTGCTGTCACAGCTTCTTCTTGACCAATTACTCTCTCATGTAATGTCTTTTCCAACTTTACTAATTTTGAACTCTCACTCTCTGAAAGTTTATTTACTGGTATTTTTGTCCATCCTGAAACCACCTCAGCGATTTCATTGTCTGTTACAATAGCTTTTTTATGGATTTTTGAATTACGTCCCTTCTTCTGTAACTGAGCATACAACTTTTCATTGTCCTTAACTTCCTTCAATAGACTCTTGGCATCCTCGAACTGTTCCTGAATTAGGCACTCTTCAATTTCACTCTTTAATTCGGCATTTTTCTTAATCAAATCCGTCATCTGCGTATTATCACGGTTATACTTTAGATTTATTCTAGCTGCTGCTTCATCTAATAAATCTATAGCTTTATCTGGCAAAAATCTGTCATTAATATATCTTTGCGACATTTCTACTGCTGCCTGAATACTTTCCCTTGAAATTACAACATTATGGAATTCTTCATATTTACTGCAAAGACCATTTAATATTGCTATAGCCTCTTCCTTGGTTGGTTCTTCAACAGTAACAGGCTGGAATCTTCTCTCTAATGCTACATCCTTCTCAAATTTCTTGCGATATTCGCTAATGGTAGTAGCTCCGATAATCCTAACTTCGCCTCTTGCCAATGCCGGTTTCAAAATATTTGCAGCGTCCATAGCACCTTCTGCACCACCTGCACCTATAATTGTATGAATCTCGTCAATAAAAAGGAGTACATTACTAAGTCCACGAACTTCGGATAATATTCTCTTAATTCTTTCCTCGAATTCACCTCTATATTTTGAACCTGCAACCATAGCTGATACATCTAGCGTGAATATCTGCATCTGACGGATACTATTAGGTACCTCCCCATTTACAATCTTAGTAGCAAGTGCTTCAACAATAGCGGTCTTTCCTACTCCTGGTTCTCCAATTAGGCAGGGGTTATTCTTTGTTCTTCTGCTTAATATTTGAATAACTCTTTCTATTTCTATGTCTCGGCCTATAACAGGATCTATCTTTCCTTCCCTTGCTGCTTCTGTAAGTTCTCGACTGTATTGTCTTAGAACAGGGAATGTCTGTTTTACTTCGTTTTTAATAGGTTTTCCATTGGAAAAACTATCTTTTACCAAACTGGTATCCTCACCCATTGCCAATAATAAATCTGCATACATTTTTTGAAGATTCACGCCCAGTGTATTTAATAGTCTTGGAGCTGCGCTATCTGTGTCCTTTAAAATGGCCACTAAAATATGCTCTGTGCCAATCAGCTTACTTTTAAATTTTTCTGCTTCTATAGCACTGTTTTCGATTATCTTCTTTGCCTTTGGAGATAATCCTGTAGATTCTATCACTTCCACTGGTTTAACAGGTGCAATATATTGCTCAATTAAATCTACTAGTTTATCTTCAAAAACCTTATAATTTTTTAGTACAACAGATGCCACACCATCTTCTGACTTGCATAATCCAACTAAAAGATGCTCTGTTCCTATATAACTATGTTTAAGTGATTTTGACGTTTTATTTGCATATTCCAATGCCAATTTAGCGCTCTTTGTAAATTCTAATTTCATGTCCTTATACCTCCTTGATATAAATTACTCCTTACTTTAACAAATCGTCAAGTAACTCATCAAGAACCATATCTAGTTCCTTTTCATCTAATGATTTTGATTTATCCTCAAGGATTTCCTCGATAATCTTCTTTTTATCAATTTCTTCTTTTAAAGAATCTTCTGGAGGTATTTCTTCTGTAGGTATTTCCTCTGTAGGCATTTCCTCTGTAGGCATTTCCTCTGTAGGCATTTTCTCTACAAGAGACTCTCCTATAGACAATTCCTCCAAATTCCCTTCTGAAAAATTTTCTTGCATCCCTTCATCTGGGGTTTCTTCTGAAATTTCATCTAAATTCATCTCTCCGGTAGATATTTCCTCTGAAATATCCTCTGGCTTTTCTTCTTGTAAATTTTCCTCCACAGGTATATCTTCTCCTATAGTCGTCTCCTCTGGATTTGTATCTACATCTTCTGGAAAAAGTTCCTCTAGATTTTGATTATCTAAGTCTTCATTGTTTTTTCTGTGAGAATTTTTTACTGTGATAACCAATACTATTATTACCGCTATCATTAACAAAATAACTGTGGCAGAAACAATTAAAATAATGCGATTCCAAAACTTTAACTTTTCCATTTTATTAGAATTATCTGATGTTTCTACCTCACTTTGTATTACATCTACTGTATCGCCAGTTTGTTCTTCACTATTGTCAAAATACTTCATTAAGGTTTTAGCCTTCGTATCATAATAATATAAATCTTTTGCTCCTGAACTATCTACTGCATAAACAACACATACGTCTACACCATCTCTAACATAAGCAACTACCATTTTACCATCTACTTCTATAGATGACAACTTATAACCCTTTGGTGGTTCAATATCCACTCCATCCATTTCTAATATTACGTATGAGGCTGATATTACCTGCACCATAGTAAATCTATATACCTGACCACTTTTGGCATCATATACAAAAAGCTCCGGTGCTTCATCACCTTTTGAAAGGGCGATAAGCACAATACCTGTTCCTAATCCTTTCGCACCTGTAATCTGCACATTTTTGTATTCAACCTGTGCCCTCTCGTATCCTTCTGGCAATTCAATTGAATCATCTACATCTATAATAGTATATGTATCACTTCCAATTGTTATAGTTGGCCTCTCCACAGGGGTTTCAGGTTCAGGTTCAGGTTCAGTTACAGGAGTCTCTTCCTCTTGTGCCGCTCTAAGTACATTTAAAACATACTGCTTTGTACTTCCATCTTCTGCCTTTACTGTAATCGTAATGGTGTTATTGCCTATATTCAAAGTTGTATCACTTACAGTCACTGAAGCTTTTGCACTATCTGTAGCATTTGCTGTAATTGCAAGTTTTGTAATATCTGTGGTAACATTTAAACTGTAGTTCGTAGTCCAAGGATCAAATGCTGGCCAAAACCATCCTGGAACTGTGTTTCCATCCTGTTTAACTCCATAAACTGTAAGGTTTGAAAGTGTATTATCAGAGGAAACTGTAATTGGTGATGTTACTGTTACAGTACCGGTATCAGCGACGAGTTTCATACTTTGAAAATCTGTACCTATAAACGTGCTGTCTGCTGTTAAATATATATTATGTGTTCCCAGACTTTTTGCCTTAAACTTTAGTTCTACGGTCGTCGTATTTAATTCACAAAAATCTATAAAAATTTTAATTCTTCCATTTCCACCAACCACTTCACCTAATGGTGTTGTTCCACTTATAAACTCAAGTGCTGAGGAATCATATTGTACATATGCTTCAATTGCACCTATTAAATCCTGTGATGAAAATGTAACTGTTATCTTTGCTTCTGAGTCCTGAGTAGTGCTTACACTGCTAACTACGCCATTAACGTCTGCGGCATATACATCTGCACTACTAAACACTGTTAAAACTAGCATCGCACAGATGCAGCATATTATTAATCTTACTTTTTTAGTTATTTTTCCTGTTTTCATATGTTCTCCTACTAGTTTTGATTGAGTGTTCGCTGTCCCAAGTTGTATTTTCTCAACATATACGCATCCATTATATTAATGCCATCGCCACCCCTGTTCACATCACCTGCTTCAAGGAATGCTCCAGTAAGCGTATATGTTCCTAAATTATATTTTCTAATAATATATGAATCTATTATATTAATCACACCATCTCCATTTACATCACCATAGAGTATACATGTGTATTCGGATATTTTTTTTCCTGCACTATCCTTTATAATAACTTTGTCAGATGTTGCTATATATCCAGTGGTTTTGGCTGTTCCTGATGAATTTACAACAGATATACTTCCATTCTCCACCTTGCAGGCCTTTAGAAAATCTTCAACTTTTGTTTTTGATGCTAAGCCACGAATTTGCATTTTTGTAGTATCTTTAACAAATGAGGTAGTAAATGTAGTAGTCACCTGAGTTCCTTCTTTTCTTACGATGGTGATTACATAATTACGAACATCTCCATTTTGGGCTGTTACCTTTATTGTTGCCTTGTTAGAACCTACTGCGAGTTTTAGTTCTCCTGTTCCAGAGATTGTTGCAGTAGAATCATATGCTGTTGCTGAAATTTTAACCTTTGAAACACTATTTGCAACTTCAATAGCATAATTTAGTGTGTTGTAGTTAAATGTTGGTGTTAAATTGCATCCACTGACACTTAAACTTTTAAGAGCATTATTAGGACTTCCATCCTTAGTAGGCAAGGCTGCCACTGTATCTGGCATACTTTTGTATACTGGTATATTAAATACAAAATTCATAGTATTTTTCATTTCCTGTGTATAAGCATTACCGCTTCTTGTACCTTCTAATTCCGCTGCTCGAATATGCGTCATATATTGATGTGAATATGGCGTCACCAAGTCAAATTTCTTATAATATGGTGTGTTTTGTCCTCTATTAATATAGTCAGTGCCTAATTTAATTGCACCACCCACAATAGCATCTAATCGTGTCTTCCACGGTCTAAGCGTTGCGGGATCTGATTTTGCTGCATATATCAATCCATTTTGAATTGCTGTTGCATTTGAGGTAGTATATGCACCCCAATTATAGTAGTTATATATTCCTAAATAACCTGGTACAGTACCAGAAATAATTGTAGATGGAGTAGTAGAACCAATCTCTTGTATAATTGAACTAGACAAGTGATATGGACTCACATTTGAACGTACTGCCGCCTCCATAATTGCCGAGCTATATGTCTTATTATTCTCAATTGTAGCCGTTGCCATAAATGTGCTTTTAATTAGCTTTTTCACACCATCCTCGTTATGAAAAGCTGGATTATATGACAAGGATTCAAATTGGAATATACTTGTCTCATCCAAAAAATTTCTTGGATCTAGGTAATATGCAACCAAGTCATTTGATGCCTGAACCCATCCAGGACCATCGTATCCTGTCCATTTACCTGTTTTCCAATTGTATGCCGAACCCACTGTTGATTTCCATGAACTTTTTTCATCAGATGCAATCAAACTTCGTCCAATTACATTTTCTGCCTGGAGCACTTCTGCCCATGTATAGTTGTATACATCTGCCTTAAATACCCAATTAGGATATTTTTCATGCAAAGTCCTTAGAGCTGGTTTGTAGCTTTCTGGAAAACCTTGCTCACTTAAATAAGTCTCAAAATCCACATCTGATTTGTATACTATTTCGATGTAATTACTATGGCAGTAACCTATAATAGTTTTGCTTTCGCTATCTATATACTTTACCTGATACCATAAACTTCCATCCGTAGCATATTTTTCTCCTACAACTGTAACTTCGTCACTATTTTTTAGTGTTCCCACTACAGAATTTCCTGTACCAGCATCCGAACGAACATTTAAGGTGGTTGATATACCCACAACTATTGCTGCCCTTTCATCATATCCATATGCAGTTGTATATGTATTATTTACAAAAAAGCCAACTATTATTGATATAATGGTAATATAACAAATAACATTGGCTCCTTGTTTTGAAAACTTATGCCTCATCAATTCCCTTTCCTATATCATTTCGCATGTACTTGTTTTCAAATTCTATTAACTTTGTAGCTTCGTAAGCATCAGCTCTTGCCGCTTTAAGATTCTCACCTTTCGCAACCACTCCTAACACTCTGCCGCCATTGGTAACAATCTCTCCATCTTGGAGTTTTGTTCCCGCATGAAATACGTAATAACCTTCTTTATCCTTGAAATTCTCAAATCCTGTTATCTTAAATCCTTTATCATAATGTTCAGGATAACCATCTGATGCAAGCACTACACATACTGCTGCATTATCTTCAAATTCAAGGTTTATCTGGTCTAATGTGCCGTCAATACAAGCTTCAAACACATCTACAATATCATTTTTCATTCTTGGAAGCACAACCTGTGTTTCAGGATCTCCGAACCTAGCATTGTATTCTAGAACTTTTGGTCCTTTGTCTGTCAACATTAATCCGAAGAAGATAATTCCTTTAAATTCTCTACCTTCTGATTTCATAGCATCAACCGATGCCTGGTATACATATTCCTTGCAGAATTTGTCAACTTCATCTGTGTAAAATGGACTTGGTGAAAATGTTCCCATACCACCTGTATTTAAACCGAGGTCACCATCCTTTGCTCTCTTATGGTCTTGCGCCGAGGTCATAATCTTAATGGTATTTCCATCTACAAATGATAAAACCGAAACTTCTCTTCCTGTCATAAATTCTTCAATCACTATAGTGTTACCTGCGCAGCCAAATTGCTTATCCAGCATTAATGTCTTAACACCTTCCATAGCTTCCTCTTTTGTGTTACAAATAAGAACGCCTTTTCCCAGTGCTAAACCATCTGCTTTTAAAACTATTGGATATTCAGAAGTTTCAAGGTATTCCATTGCTGCCTCTGGTGTATCAAATGTTTCATATGCTGCTGTTGGTATGTTATACTTCTTCATAAGATCCTTTGAAAATGCCTTTGAACCCTCAAGTATGGCTGCATTAGCTCTTGGTCCAAATACTCTAAGACCCTCCTTTTCAAAAACATCCACAACTCCACCTACTAAAGGATCATCCATACCAATAATTGTTAAATCAATCTGTTTTTCCTTTGCAAATGCTACCAAACCATCAAAATCCATAGCTGCTATATCAACACACTCTGCAATTTCTCCGATACCTGCATTCCCTGGTGCACAGTATATTTTTTCTACCTTTTCACTTTGAGCAACCTTCCAGGCAATTGCATGTTCTCTTCCGCCACTTCCAACTATCAAAACTTTCATGACCGACCTCCATATGTACAATAATCTTATTTAGTAATTACTTTTCCATTTACAATTTGTAGTCTATTATTGGCAATGTAATCGATGGCCTTAGGCATTATTACCCACTCAGCCTGCTCCATTACTCTTTGTTGAAGAGTCTTAGGAGTATCATCATCAAGCACCTCTACTGTCTTTTGGAAAATAATTGGTCCTGTATCTGTGCCCTCGTCCACAAAATGAACTGTTGCACCTGTCACTTTAACACCTCTTTCTAATACCTTTTCATGAACCTTAAGTCCATAAAAACCTGTACCACAAAAACTAGGTATTAGAGAAGGGTGAATATTTATTATTTTATTAGCATACTTATCTATTAACTCACTTGGAAGAACTACTAAACATCCTGCCAAAACCACAAGATCCACATTATATGAATCAATTACATTAATAAGTTCGGTATTAAAATCTGCTCTATCTTCAAAATCTCTGGGAGATACACAAACCGCATCAATACCATGTGTTTTTGCTCTCTCTAAAGCAAATGCATTTTTGTTATTGCTTATAACAACTGCTATTTCGGTATTAGTAATAGCACCCTCTTCAATACCATCTATGATAGCTTGAAGATTGGTTCCACCACCAGAAACCATTACGCCAATTCTTAGCATAATGTAACTCCTTTTTCACCCTTCTTTGTATGTCCAATTACAAAACATTTATCTCCTGCTTCTTCGATTGCTTTCATAGTCTTTTCGACATCCGCTTTATCTACTGCAAGAATCATACCAACACCCATGTTAAATGTGCTGTACATCATTTCTTCTGCGATATCACCGTCTGCCATAAGCATCTTGAATATAGCTGGAACTTCGTAGCTATCTTTATTTACAACAGCTCTAATTCCATCTGGAAGCATTCTTGGGATATTTTCATAGAAGCCGCCACCTGTAATATGACTACATCCTTTAATCGTAACACCTGCATTTTTAACATTTTGTAATGCTTTAACATAAATTCTTGTTGGGGTAATAAGAGCTTCACCAAGTGTTGTACCTAATGAATCATAGTATGTATTTAATGCTTCTTCTGTCATCTTGAATACTTTTCTAACAAGAGAAAAACCATTACTATGAACGCCACTTGAAGCAATACCAATTAATGTATCACCATCTTTAATATTTGCACCTGTAATAAGGTCCTTTTTATCAACAACACCAACTGCGAAACCAGCTATATCATATTCGTCTACTGGCATAAGTCCTGGATGTTCTGCTGTTTCTCCACCAAGAAGTGCACAGCCTGACTGCTTACATCCTTCAGCTACGCCACTAACTATTGTAGCTATCTTTTCTGGATAATTCTTTCCACATGCAATATAGTCAAGGAAAAATAATGGTTCTCCACCTGCACATACTACGTCATTTACACACATAGCAACTGCATCAATACCGATTGTATCATGCTTGTCTAAAATGAAAGCAAGTTTAACCTTTGTACCACATCCATCTGTTCCTGATAAAAGTACTGGTTCATCCATTTCTTTAATCTTTTCTAGTGAAAATGCTCCCGAAAAGCCTCCAAGTCCTCCTAAAACTTCTGGTCTCATAGTTGCCTTTACAGCACTCTTCATAAGTTCTACTGACTTGTATCCAGCTTCAATATCAACTCCAGCGTTCTTGTAATCCATTTTAATGTTCCTTTCTAATGTCCCTTAGTGGGAATAATCGACTATAATCTATTTGTAGTTCTTATATCCAACTTCTTCAAGTTTTTCAGCTTTTTCTACTACTTTGTCTTTCATCTTTGCTGAATAGTCCTTGAGTTTTTCCAAAAGTGCTTCATCACTTGTTGCAAGAATCTTTGCTGCTAATAAACCAGCATTTAATCCTCCATTAATAGCAACAGTTGCAACTGGAATACCACCTGGCATCTGTACTATTGAATAAAGTGAATCTACCCCACCTAATGACTTTGTATGAATAGGCACGCCTACAACTGGCATTGGGAAAATAGCTGCTGCCATACCTGGTAAATGAGCTGCACCACCTGCTCCAGCAATAATAACTTTCATTCCCTTTGACTCTGCTGATTTAGCATAATCATAAAATATATCCGGCATTCTGTGAGCTGAAATGATTGTCATTTCATAATCAATACCTAATTTCTCTAAAATATCAGCAGCTTTACTCATGATGTCTAAATCAGAGTCACTGCCCATAATAATACCAACTTTAGCCATGCTTTTAGTCTCCTTTTTTTATAAAGATTAAATTCATATATTGCGCTTCTACATAAAACAAAGCACAATACTCGTCTATATTCTACTTTATCTGATTATTCAAGTCAATGCAATACGGTTAATTATTTTCAAATGGTTCATTTAAATCTCTCGTCCCATCCAGGACAAATCTACCGTCTTTTATTATTATAATCTTTTCTCCATCTGGCAGGATAACTGCTATTTCTTCCAATTCATCGTAAGGAATTGTTATATCTGTATGACATCCAAAATAAGCTTCTTCAGGCTTTTCATGTCTAAGGGCACTGTATTCGTTTTCCCTTGCCACTATTGCCTTTCCATCTGGATTATATGTCATTATATCCTCCTCATGGGAATAGCAGGTATCTCCAATTGCAAAATGAGGTCCCATCTTCTCCACTATCAGTATCGGAAGCTTATATACAATATTATATTTATTGGCCATAACATATGCAGTTGTGTTTGTTCCAATAGCAAACTCACCTATTGGAAGGGTCTCCCTATTTCCCAACAGATTTTCTTTTATGAAAGCCTTAGCTTTCTCTTTTTCTTCATAATTATCACAAGTGTAATCTTTAATGATTCCATCTTCAAAGGATATCTTCAAATTGTTATATTTAATACCATCTAGATACACTCCACTAACATTTAAAATACCATTGGTTCCTTTAAGTTTAGGTGATGTAAAAACCTCACCAACTGGAATATTCACGTCTGCTGTACAATTTTCAAAATTAGTTTCGATTTCACTATTTTTAAGTGTATGTAATGCAATAGTAATGTCTGTAGCATTATCACCTTTTCCTAAAACATGTACGCTCGTTCCTTTATCCAATGCATCAATAATTTTCTGCTGAATTTTTTGAAATTTATCATTGTCTAAAGTATTTATCCTTATTGTCTCATTAAATAACGTTTCATACAATGGGCCAATTTCTGGAATTGGATATGCTATAATCGTGAATGAAGTTTCATCCCGTTTTACATATTCGCACAATATCTGAACATAGGAATTTTGGTATGATGCATATATCTTACTTTGTTTTTCATTTAATTTTACCGCACCTTTCGTCGCTACTGGTTCAAAAGGTGTTTCTCCAAATGTTTCTATTACGGCTGGCCCTGCCTTTAGTTCTGCCAAATCCTTGTATTTATCCATGGTCACACGAACAACTGAAAGTTTTCTTTCGCTCATGGCTTTATCTAAAAATAGACCTGCATCAAACTTATGATCAAATGTCATTTGCTTATTGATTGGCGTAGAAGAAATTGTAGCTGGTCGTATAATGGTTTCTAGTCCCATTTTCTTAAACTGCTTCACCGCAACCCTAACCATTCTTTCAAATCCTAGCGGATATCTAACTTCAACATACTTCTTCTTTGACATATCTTTTCTTCCCAGTTCAAATCCCCTCGCAAAGCCCTCTGTGAATGTAGATGCCATCGCCTCAATTTTTTCCGTAGATAGTTTTCTTAGGTAGTTGGCTGTTTCCACTTCATTTTTTGATACATACTTTCCATAAAAATATAGGTATCTTATATCATCCAGATCTGACTCCATAAGGATGTTGTAGTAGAAATCAAGGGATGTATCCAATTGACATCTTATACTATCTTCAAGAAACACGTCAGAATAATCACTTTCGAACCAGTAAATTGTATCCTTTAAGTTAGCTTCACTTAAATCTTCGCTCTCGAAAATATTATATATTTCTATAAAAAGCTCCATAAAAATGGTAACTTCCTTCATTCTGTACTCGATTGCATAAGGAATCATTTTAAATATAGATACATAAAGATATCCTAAATATTTTCCATATATTTCTCCAAAACATTCTTCCATATGTGCCGGATTAGCAAAAGAACTATCATAGTTATCTGGATATAGGGACGCAAACATTTCATCATTCATTTCCTGTAACTCTTCTAGACTCTTATTTCTGATTTCATCATTTTTGCTAATATTAAGGATATTAGTTATATATATAATTAACTTTGCTGTACTGCTGAAATAGTCCTGATAAACTTTCGGAACTGTTTTTTCATCTATAATAGATTTGATTCTTTCAATTGCTAAATCAAATCTTTCTTCTGCTTCAATATTCTCTTCTTTAAATAATTCTTTGTAGCTCATATTTACTACCTTTCTTTAAATTCCAATTAAAATAATACAGGCAATTCCAAACCAAATCACTGCACTTCCCACAGTTCCAATCCATGGGAATAAAAGGAAGATATTCTCTTCTTTAAAACTCTTCATACCCACAATAAATCCTGACGCAGATAATACAAATGAAGCCGCTCCTGCAAATCCCACCATAATATTTCCATCTCCATGGTGTTTGTATGACACATAGATTCCTGCTATTAAACTTATAAGTGATAGTAGAAAAAGACCTGATGCTATCAGACCTTTTCTAGATTGTCTCTTATCTGTAAATTTATATTTCTTAAAGATTCCCATATCAATGGTCCTTTCAAAAAACTATAGGCCGGAAAACTAATTCCGGCCATATTTGCCTGCATGTGTTTCTTAATACAAAATATTAGATTTGCCTTTTAATAACTTACCACCATTTACAATGGTAAGTACTCCAATAGTAACGCCTGCTACTATAGAAAGTATCCCTAGTGTAATTGCAATTCCGCCGGTTCTTTTAACAAGTTTTTCAATCTTTTCTTCCATCAAAATCACCTCTCCTTGAATCTTTACTTTATGCCATATTGCTCATAATATGCGTCAATCTTTGCCTTCATAGTATCATCAATTATGATTTTTCCGTTATACTCTTTATTGTATAAGTGTTCTATAACCTCCGCCATCGTTACGATAGCTGTAGTTTCCATCTGGTAATTCTCTTTAATTTCTTCTAATGCACTTTTATCTGTCTTACCCTGTTCCATTCTATCAACAGAAATCACAATACCGATAATGTTTTTTCCACCTTGTGCTTTAACAATCGGGAGTGTTTCATCAATGGATTTTCCTGAAGTAGTAACATCCTCAATAAATACAATCCTATCATCTTCATCTATTGGACTTCCAAGTAAAATTCCTGTATCTCCATGATCCTTTTCCTCTTTACGATTTGAGCAATATCTAATATCAGCTCCGTAAAGTTTATTGATAGCCATTGTAGTAGCAACAGTAAGAGGAATTCCCTTATAAGCTGGTCCAAACAATACATCAAAGTCTACACCATATTTATCATTAATAGCCTTTGCATAGTATTCTCCAAGCTTATTTAGCTGTGCACCAGTTCTGTAGAATCCTGTATTAATAAAAAATGGTGTCTTTCTTCCACTCTTTGTAACAAAATCCCCAAATTTTAATACTTCACAATCAACCATAAATTCTATAAATTCCTGCTTGTATGTTTCCATTTGCCTTGGTCCTCCTGTTTGCTATTTTAGCATACCATAATATCGCTCATATTCTATCATAAAATTTCTCTGGTTTCAATCAGTTTAGATTTAACATAATGACCTTCTATTTCACAATACCAATCAGCTGATTGATATCCTCTACATTATGCATTCTCATGTAATTTTCAATTCCCGAAAGTACATCCATGGTAGCTGTTGGATTCATAAAATTAGCTGTTCCAACAGAAACTGCTGTAGCTCCAGCAAGTATAAATTCCATTGCATCATCACCGTTCATGATGCCACCCATACCTATAATAGGAACAGATACAGCATTTGCAACCTGATAAACCATACGTACTGCTACTGGTTTTACCGCTGGACCTGACATTCCGCCAGTTTTATTGGCTATCGCAAATGTTTGTTTATGAATATCTATCTTCATTCCTGTAATGGTATTGATAAGTGATAACGCATCTGTACCACCTGCTTCTGCTGCCTTTGCCATAACAGTAATATCTGCTACGTTCGGACTAAGTTTCATAATAACAGGCTGTTTTGCCTTTGCTTTAACAGCTTTTGTAATAGCTTCAACGCATTTAGGATCTTGTCCAAAAGCAATACCACCCTCCTTAACATTTGGGCAGGAAATATTTATCTCCATCATATCTATAGGCTCATCTGAAAGTCTTTCTACTACTTCCAAATAATCTTCTACTGTCTTTCCGCATACATTTACAATGATTTTGGTATTGAACTTCTTTAAAAACGGAATATCTCTTTTACAAAACACCTCAACTCCAGGATTTTGAAGTCCTATAGCATTGAGCATACCGCCATATGTTTCTGCAATCCTTGGAGTTGGATTTCCTGGCCATGGCACATTTGCCACACCCTTTGTAACCACTGCACCAAGTTTATTTAAATCAACAAATTCTGAAAATTCCACTCCTGAACCAAATGTCCCAGAAGCCTCCATTACTGGATTTTCAAATTGAACACCTGCAATATTTACGCCTAAATTCATTATAGTTCAACCTCCTGTGCATAAAAAACTGGTCCATCTGCACATATTCGTTTGGTATGTACCTGGGAATGATCATCCACTTCCTTGCTTTTACATACACATGCAAGACAAGCACCTATTCCACATGCCATTTTCTCCTCAAGGGAAATCTGACAGATAATATCATTTTCAATAGCATACTGTTTAACTGCCCTAAGCATTGGAGTTGGTCCACATGAGTAAATCACATCTGCCTCTACTCCGCTTTCTTTAATCGCATCAATAACAGTACCTTTTGTGCCTACACTACCATCATCAGTGGCTATAATTACTGTTGAATACTTTTCCAAGTCTTCTTTTAAGAAAAGCTCGTTATTTCTATATCCGCAAACTGTAAATACCTTTACACCCATAAAGTTCAGTGCCTTGGCTGTTTCTAACATAGGTGGAATTCCAACTCCTCCTGCAATAAGTAATGCTGTTCTATTCTCTAATGTATATCCGTTTCCAAGAGGTCCAACCACCTGTGTAGTCTCACCCACCGAAAACTTCGAAAATTCATCTGTACCTTTTCCCACAACTCTATAAACAATACGGAGCGTATCTGCCTCTTTATCAACTTCGCAAATACTAATTGGTCTTGGAAGAATCCTTGAACCCTCCTTGCAGTATATAGAAATAAATTGTCCTGGAACTGCATCCTTTGCAATATCCTTTGTTTGAATCCACATACTGTATATTCCTGTGGCAATCTGTTCTTGACTTATAACAGTCACAATTTCTTTGTACTTCATATGGTAGCCTCCGATTTATGCAAGTCCAACTGATGTTGTAATATCTGTAATCATATCTATTACAGCTGCTCTTGATGCGTCTGCAAAGTTTTCTGCACCAAACTTAGCGTAATTATCCATCTTATATGCACATATAATTCCTCTTGATGAATTAACAATAGCACCAAGTCCATCTTCATTAAAATATGGCGCTAAGTCGCTGGCTTTTCCGCCTTGAGCACCATAGCCTGGTACAAGAATATATGTCTTTGGCATAAGTTTTCTAAGTACTGCCCCCATTTCTGGATATGTTGCGCCTACAACAGCACCTACATAGCTATATTTATCACCCATATGTTCTTCGCCCCATTTAGCAACCTGTTCACCTACTATCTCATAAAGTGGTTTTCCATCTACGATTCTATCTTGAAATTCTCCACTTGATTTGTTAGATGTCTTTACTAATACAAATATACCTCTGTTATCTTCCTTACAAACATCAATAAAAGGTTTAACTCCATCTGTTCCCAAATATGGATTAACAGTAACAAAATCTTCATCAAATGCTCTATATGTTTTTGATCCAACCTTAACACTTCCAACATGTCCCATTGCGTATGCTGTGGATGTAGAACCAATATCACCTCTTTTAATATCACCAATAACAACTATATCCTTAGATTTTGCATAATCCACTGTCTTTTTAAATGCCTTTAATCCTTCTATTCCAAACTGTTCGTACATAGCAATTTGTGGTTTAATAGCAGGAATTATATCATATGTTGTATCAAGTATAGCCTTGTTAAACTGCCAAATAGCCTCACCCGCGCCTTCAAGTGTTTCACCAAATTCAGCATATGCCTTCTTTGTAATGTGCTCTGGTACATAATCAAGCATTGGATCAAGCCCAACTACTATAGGTGCATTTAATTTTTGAATCTTATCTACTAATTTGTCAATCATTTTTCTTCTATAATCTTTTTGTAGATTATTTTTCCTTTCTTTTTTACTTTATTTTTCTTTTTATTTATCTTTATACACTGTACATCCGTTCACAATAGTTCTTACCACTTTTCCTCTGGCATGATATCCATTAAACGGAGTGTTTTTTCCCTTTGAAACAAATGTATCTACATCAATGTTATATTCTGTATCTGGATCAATGATAACTATGTCTGCAATCTTTCCAACGTCCAAAGTACCTTTATCAATTCCAAGAATTTTCCCAGGATTATAACTCATTTTCTCTGCCATCTGCATTGGTGTTATAACATCTTTATATATAAGCTCTGTCATAGTTAGCGCAACTGCCGTCTCACTTCCCACTATACCAAACGGAGCTATCTCTATTCCTTTTTCCTTTTCCTCGGCACTATGCGGTGCATGGTCTGTGGCAATAGCATCTGCAATATCTTGGTGTAAACCTTCTATTAGAGCCTCTTTATCCTCACGACTTCTAACTGGCGGATTCATCTTGTAATTTGGATTTTTCGATTCAATATCCTCATCGCACAAAGTAAAATGATGTGGACAAATTTCTGCCGTAACTTTTACACCGTCTTCCTTTGCTGCCTTTAACATCCTCATACTATCTTTGGTGGAACAATGGCACAAATGAAGTGTTGCCCCTGTTTCCTTAGCAAGTAGAATATCTCTAGCCACAATAATGTCTTCTACATTATTAGCAATACCCTTAATGCCTAGTTCCTCTGATTTTTTACCAGCATTAATAACCCCACCCTTTACAAGGTCAATATCCTCACAGTGGGCAAGTACTGGTATGCCGCATTTTGCTGCATCTATCATAGCTTGTCTATATATGTGTGAATTCATAACAGACTTTCCATCTTCACTTATAGCGCAAATACCAGCCTCTTTCATAGCTGCAATATCTGCAATCTGTGTACCAGCCTGTCCTAATGTCACTGCCCCCACAGGCAATACATTGATAGGTGATACTTCCTTTGCTTTATCAATCACATACTTAACTACATCTACACAATCTGTAACAGGATTGGTATTAGGCATAGGACAAATCGTTGTAAATCCTCCTGCCGCTGCCGCCCTTGACCCAGTCTCTATAGTTTCCTTATGTTCAAATCCTGGTTCTCGCAAATGTACATGTAAATCTATAAGACCAGGCATAACCCACATTCCATGTGCTTCCACTACTTCGTCGCAATCCTGTGTAATATGTGGTTCACATTTTATAATAATGCCATCCCTTATAAGAATATCTCGTACACTATCGCTCTTATCAGAAGGATTTATAACCCTTCCACCTTTAATAAGTGTAGTCATATCTGTGATCCTTTCTGGTGCTTTCTAATATCTAAGGAATTATAACAGATGGGTTTGGTTGTTTCAAGTTTAACTTGATACTTTAGGCAATAAATATTATAATATCATTTAACTTATCCTTTGGATAATAGTGAGGTAAACTAATGCAAAAAGAAAAGAAATTTAAGACCCCTGAGGAGTACGAAAAGGATTTGGCCTTTGTGCGTTCTCAACTTAGTACTGCTTTGAAATTATATGACCAAGTTAATTCTGAAATGAAGTTAGGTAAGATTAAACGTGGGGAGTTTTTTTCCAGGTTAAGTCATGATGTTCGCACCCCTATGAATTCATTGCAGGGATACTCTGATTTATTACTTATGGGCGCCCATGATGACAAATTTTTGTCTTATGCAAGAGCCATCAAATCTGCCTCTAACCGTCTTCTTACTTTATTTGATGACTTGGTTGATGTTTCCAATATCGAAGCCGGAACTGCTTACTTAAATGAACAAGAGTATTCTACAGATACTCTTATTAAAAGTATAATACATAATGCTCGTATGGAAGCAACCATTAAAGAATTAGACTTTAGAATACACATTGACAATAATATTCCATCATGGATGTTTGGTGATATTACTCACATACGTCATATTATCAATAATTTACTAGATAATTCCTTCAAATACACTACAAAAGGATATGTATCTCTAAATATTTCTTGCAAAACAGAAGGTAAGGTTGCTATATTAACTTTCTCAGTAGTTGATACAGGGTGTGGAATTAAAAATACAGACCAGAAAAAGATTATAAAGGCACTCAAAGAATTCAATTCTAACAATCCATATGAACATCAAGTTTTTGGGCTTGGACTTCTTACAGCTAACTATTTTTCTAACTTGATGAATGGAGAATTGACTTTTTCTAGCCGTTACGGAAAGGGTTCTACATTTTCCTTCACCGTACCACAGCCAGTGATTAACAGCACCCCACTATCAGAAGAATTCCTTAATTCTTTCTCCAATGAAGTTAATCGCATACTCTCTGCCCCAACAGCAAAGGTTCTTATTGTAGATGATAGCAACATAAACCTTTCAGTAGCCAGCAATCTTCTTAACCATTTTGACGTGGTAGCCGATACTGCCCATGGTGGATATGAGGCCATCAAACTAATTGAGGAATCAAAATATGATCTCGTATTTATGGACCATATGATGCCTGATATTGATGGAATTGAAGCTACAGAAAAGATACGTTATCACAAGGAACGTCGCTTTAAAACGCTTCCAATTGTAGCTCTTACGGCGAATTCAACCGATGAAGCCAGACACTTATTTGTTGAACATGGATTTTCAGATTTTATCTCAAAACCTATTGATATCGATATTTTAAGTGATATGCTATACAAGTGGCTTCCAAAATCAAAGATTTCTTTTAAAGAAATAAATATAACAACAGAAAAATTCCGTGACAAATTTACATTAGCCTTTGAGAAGGCGGGCATCAATATTGATATTGGTATGTCATATACTGGTGGCAAGACTGAATCCTACATAGAAGTTATACGTTCTGTTATCAAGGATGGCGATAGCGTTATCGAGAAGATTCAAAAATTCTCAGATGATGTGGATATGGAAAATTACAGAATAATTGTCCACGGATTAAAGAGTGTCACTGCTTCTATTGGCTGTTCAAATTTAAGTGCATATGCTGCCGAACACGAGGCAAAATCCAAAGAAAATAATACAAGCTATGTTTCAAAAAATGCTCCAGAGCTTATTCAAAGATATAAAAAAATCCTAAAAAGCCTGAAAGATATTATAGTTAGTATTGATCAGGAAGCTGAAGATTCAAAGCAGCACCATCCAGAGCCAATTATTAGAGAAAATATTCCAAGATTGCTTTTTGAAGAAAAGGTACATAAGGCTATTAATACACTTGAAGATTATGAAATTGATGATAGTATTACCTGTCTTAATGAATTAAAGGGATATTTGCTGAGTGCCAGAGACGCAAAAGCTGTTACCGATGCTTTAGCCTATATTGATGATTTTCTGTATGAAGATGCTATAGGATTACTAAAATCGGTGATTACAAAATAGTTTTCAATCAGTACAAATCTTGTCCAAAATTAAAGAACATTTTTTTCATAAATTTTTCAAAAATTGAGTTGACAGGTGATATTCTATCATGGTATACTATCACCTGTTCGACAAGATCAATTTGTTTGCGCGAGTGGCTCAGCGGTGGAGCACCTCCTTGCCAAGGAGGGGGTCGCGGGTTCGATCCCCGTCTCGCGCTTTTAAAGAATCTATAGAAATCTAACAACGGTTAGGTTCTTTTTTTATCAATATAAAGCAAAGGAGATTTAGAATGAAAAAGAAAAATTTATTATCACTTATTAGTATTATCGTAGTTGTGGCTATTATAGCTGGACTTGGTGCTGTTTGGTATTTCACAAAAGATGATGAAACTTCAAAAGGTTCAAAAACTGTTATCATCAAAGTTGTAGACGACAATAAAGAAATCACCGTTTATACCGTTTATACCGACTCTGAATATTTAAAGGAAGTTATGGAAGAAGCAACTGGTTTAACTTTCTCTGGTACAGAAGGTGACTACGGCTTGATGATTTCAGAAATTAATGGTCTTATCGCCGATTATGCAACAAATGGTGCTTACTGGAGTTTCTATATCAATGATACATATTGTGAAAAGGGTATTGAAACACAACCTGCTGCTGATGGCGATATCTTTAAAATAGAATATACACTTGCAGAATAAATTAATATTTATTCTTATCTTGATCCTCAATCATAAATCTTATCTGCTGCATTCTTAAATCAATATCGCATAGAACATCTGCGCATGATTTAAGTTCTTCAGCGATAATATCTTGATTCTTTATATTTTTCTTATATCTAAGTTTGTGATCTAGGCTTGCCCAGAAATCCATCGCTATGGTTCGAAACTGTACTTCTACTTTTACATGTTTCTTTCCAGTGGATAAAAATATGGGGATTTCAAGTATTAGATGCAAACTTCTGTATCCATTAGGCTTAGGATTTTTAATATAATCTTTCTTTTCTACAAGTACTACATCATCCTGACGGGCAAGCTGGTCTGCAAGTCTATATATATCATCCGGAAATGAACAAATAACTCTAATACCTGCCACATCTGTTAAATATTTTTCAATATTTTCTACTGTGACATCGCACTCACGTTTTTTAAGTTTTTCTACTATACTCACAGGTGTTTTAATTCTACTCTTGATGCTCTCAAATGGATTTCTATCAAATTGAACAGAATACTCGTCATTTAGGACATTCAATTTTGTCTCTATCTCACGCACTGCACATCTGTATGCCATCATCAACTGCATAAAGGGACCTGCCACCTCAATCATTCTTGCAAGTCCATTCTCTTCCACTGGAGTATCTATTTCTTCTTGTTTCTCTTGTTCCTTCTCTTGAATCTGTGTTATTAATTCTCCCCCTCTGGTTTTAAGTTCTCCAATATTCATTGATATTATCTTTTCTTCCATGTCCTACCTCTTGTTCTTATAGTAATAAACTACTAATTGAGTTCTGTCACGAACCTGTAGTTTTTCTAGTATATTGCTTAAATAATTTCTGACAGTTCCCTCTGATAAATATACATTGGCGGCAATCTCCTTATTGCTCATCCCTTCTGCCACTAATTTTATTATCTCATATTCTTTATCAGTAATATTTCTCTCTTCATAGTCTTCTGGCTTAACATCCGCCTGGATATTCGGTATCTTATGGATAATTTCACCACCGAAAACACTTTGTCCAGAATACACTGCCTGAAGTGCTGGAACTATTCCCTGAAAATCCTGTTTTAATATATATCCTTTGGCATTACATTGTAGTGCACAAGCTACATACTCATCATCTGAAAAAGTTGTGAGAAATAAAATCTTAGCTTCTGGAAACTCCTTAATGATTGCAGTTGCAGCTTCTATGCCTGTCATTTCTTCCATCCTTATATCGGAAAGAAGTATATCTGGTCTTGTATTTCTATATATTTCAATTGCATCGACTCCATTACTTCCTAGACCGCACACATCAATCCCAGATGCCTCTAATATGGTCTTTAGGGAGGATCTTACAATATCATCATCATCTATAATTGCTACTCTCACTATCTTACCTCCTTGGGTATGGAAATAAATATCCTAAAACCTTTACTATTTGAAATGGTGATAAAGCCCTTTAACGCCCTAACTCTATCTTCCATATTGATAAGTCCTATACCTGCACCAATACCCGATATATTAGCATCGGTTGAACCATTATCCTCTATAACCATTTGATAAAATTCTTCTAATTCTCTAAATATAATTATTATTGAATCTGCATTGGAGTGTTTGTGTATATTGTTTATAGCTTCTTTTAATATGGTAATAAATGCGTACTTTACATTTCCATCTGCCTCACCCCGAATATCATAATCCAGTGTAACCTTATAGTCTTTGCAATCTTCTAAAATGACATTTACGGCCGCCTCTAAATCAAAGCTCTCTTTATGTAAGTCATGAACACTTTCTCTAATACTGTTCATTGCCCCATCAAGAGTGTTTTTTACCATCTCAAGTTGGGACTCTACTGGAGTGCTTTTGTTTACTGTCATAATCGCACCTATCTGTAAAATACTTCTAGACAACATATGACCTACATTATCATGGATTTCTCTTGCAATGCGATTTCGCTCTGATAAAGTTGCAATATGAATCTCCTGATTTTGTCTCTCACTTAAGAATCTATTTCTTTCAATCAACATTGCATTTTTTTCGGTATTATCATCCCTAAGTTTTTTTAGTTTTACTTCTAATAGTTCAATCTCTCTAGCTCTCATTCCTAAAACAGCTGCAAGAATAGGAAATACCATTAAAAAAACTATAAACACAATCTCATAATCCTTGATTTGGTGAAGAGAAACTATATATATAAAGGCTATTATCTCAAACATTACTGAACTTATGGTAAATCTTTTATTGTCTACATATCTTTCAAAAACGATATATATGGCTAATGCTGAAAATGGAAACCATATAGGAAACAAAAAAGATGACAAAATACATATAAGTATGAAGAGCATCTCATATATACCTTGCTTTGCGTCTTGTAAGTAATAAAAAATTGCAGTAATTCCTATACCAAATAATAAATATATAATAGATTGGTCATATGGAAATTGCAAATATACAACCAAATACGCTAAGACTATTAACAAGAGTCTATCTACAATCTGATTCATTATCTCTCCATTCGTAGTTGCTTACTTCATTAGCTCATTATAGCACAAATAACGTGATGAATAAATGACATTTGTCATACTTTTTTGTGACCATTTTCACTTAATATTTTATAAAAAATTAAGTATATTATATATATATTTTCTCCCTTAACATTTTTCAAATAATGTTTTAGGTGATATTTTAAGTAATATCTTAGGGGTATCTCTTTAAATAAGTTAAAGATTACTGTAGATGAAATCAAAATAAAAGGAGAACCATATGAGCGAATCAGTTGTTTTTATTGAAAATTTAGTTAAACGTTATAAAGAATTAATCGCGCTGGATCATTTTAACCTTGATATTAAAAGGGGTGAAATTTTTGGATTATTAGGTCCGAACGGTTCAGGCAAAACTACCACTATTAATTGCATATTGTCACTCTTAACCTATGACAAGGGCAGCATTAAAGTATTTGGAAATGAAATGAAACCAGACAGTTATGATCTAAAGAGACGAATTGGTGTTGTTATGCAAAATGTTGCTGTCTTTGATGAACTTACAGTGTATGAAAATGTTGATTATTTCTGTGCCCTATACATTAAGGATAAGAACGTAAGAAAACAGTATGTTGACGATGCCATTAATTTTGTAGACCTTAAAGATTTTGTAAAGTTTTATCCAAAAAAACTTTCTGGTGGCTTACTTAGAAGATTAAATATTGCATGCGGGATTGCTCATAAACCAGAATTAATTATTTTGGATGAACCTACGGTTGCAGTAGATCCACAAAGTAGAAATAAAATTCTAGAAGGTATATTGGAATTAAACCGCAATGGTTCAACCATTATTTATACTTCTCATTATATGGAGGAAGTGGAACAGATTTGTACGCGCATAGCTATAATGGACAAAGGAAAAAATCTAGCTATCGGAACTGGTGATGAACTAAAAAAACTTATTAAAAATAGTGAAACAATTTCCATTGAGATTTTAAATCTAGATTCTAAGTTTTTAGATGAGATTGGGCAAATATCTCATGTATACAAGACTGATTACGAGAATGGAAAACTCAAAATCTTTTACTCTGGTGGAAAGCATAACCTTATTAGGATCCTTGAATACCTAAAGGACCATGAAATTCCATTTGGAAGAGTTTATTCTGAATTGCCAACACTTAATGATGTCTTTCTTGAAATTACCGGCAAAGAATTAAGAGACTAGGAGGCAATTATGTTTTTACATCTTTTTAAATATCGAGCAAAAATTTCCATACGTTCCAAAGAAGAAGTTTTTTGGGTTATTATTTTCCCTTTACTCCTAGGTACCTGCTTCTATGCTGCCTTTGGAAACATATATAATTTTTCCGAAATGTTTCATACTGTAGATGTTGCTGTTGTAACTGATAATAGCGAATCATCCTTGACATTTGACAATATAATTGATGAAATTGCTAAAAGGGAAGACAATGGTGAACCTCTCCTTAATGTTTCACACACAGATATGGAAACTGCAAGTGAATTACTAGAAAGCGGCGATGTAAATGGAATCATTCAAGTTATAGAAGGCACACCAAACCTAATTCTTTTAGAAGATGGTCTTAACCAAAGTATATTAAATGAGGTTTGTAATCAATATATACATTCTATGAGTATAATAAATAATATCGCAAACTCTCATCCAGAAGCCTTATCATCTATAATAAACGATATTTCAACTGATGCATCATTCATCATTGAAAAAAAACTAACTGATGGAAACACTAATTATATGACAGACTACTTCTATTCACTTATTGCAATGGCCTGTCTAATGGGTTCTATGGCTGGCTGTAACTGTGCTAAGCAAATGAAAGCTAACCTCTCTTCACTTGGTATGAGAAAAAATCTAGCTCCAGTAAATAGATTTATTACTATACTTGCAGATTTCTTGGCTACATATGCAATACAGCTTCTCGCAAATATTCTCCTAGTTATTTATCTTCAATATATTCTTAAGGTGAATTTAGGAGGCTCTATTGGTTTAATAATCCTTACTGTTATTATTGGTTCAATAATAGGTGTTTCTTCTGGTATTCTTATAGGCTCAATACCAAACACCAGTGATGGCACAAAAGTAGGAATCACTGTTTTATTTTCACTTGGTTCCAGCTTCTTAAGTGGCTTGATGGTTGGTGGTATTAAATATCAAATTGATAAATTCTGTCCAATAATAAATAAACTAAATCCAGCTACCGTAATAACTGACGCGCTTTACTCTCTTAATATTTATGACACCTATGAAAAGTTCGGTCAATGTATGATAATACTTGTTGCCTACGGGTTAGTATTTTGTATTATAAGCTATCTAATGACAAGGAGGGAATCATATGCAAGTCTTTAAGACATTTTTTAAAATTTCGAAGAAGTATGTAAGATTTACAATAATGTATATGGTTATTTTTATCGGTATTATGTTTGGTCTTTCCGCCTCGGGTGGAGATAACACCGTAGAATCCTTTAAAAGTACCTCTCTAGATGTTGCAATATTTGATCACGATGGTTCAGAACTTTCCAAGGGTATTTATGAATATATGGCCTCACTTCACAACATAGTAGATATTGATGAAGATATTGATATATTTAGAGATGAGATGTACAACCAAAGCGTTGACTACATCCTAATAATCCCTAAGGGTTTTTCCCACAGTATTGCAAATGGCACTCTAAACGAAAACAACTTAAAAAACGAATTGTCACTTTCCAATTATAAGATTCATGGTTCCGTAACCGGACAATTTGTTGATTTGCAAATCAATCAATTTATCTTAGCCTTTAAAACATACAAAAGTGCAGGTTTTAGCTATGACGAGGCCTATGAAAACACTTTAGAAACTATGGAAACAACTACTAACGTAACACTTAAAAACAGTTCCTCAAGTGATACCCCTCTTTCAAGTAGTTACTACAGATATATCCCTTATATTTTGACCTGCATAGTCATACTTGGCATCTCTCCTATTTTAATCGCATTTAACAAACCTGAGATAAGAAAAAGAAACATGGTTAGCTCTGTGTCCACCGCGAAAAACAGCATAAGTATTGGCTTAGCATCTTTAGTCTATGGACTTATAATATTTGCTGTTATAGTTGCTGTTTCGCTTATAACTAAAGGTTCAGAAATGATGACAGCTACAGGTCTTATGTATATAGTTAATACATTTGCACATTTACTGGTTTGTCTCGGCCTTGCCTTTCTTCTAGCACAGATTACAAGAAATGCCAATGTCCTTAATATGTATTCAAATGTTATCGGTCTTGGTTCCAGTTTCCTTTGTGGGATTTTTGTTCCACGAGAATTCCTTCCACAGATTGTAGAAAATATAGGTAGATTTTTCCCTGCATACTGGTATATAAATGTGCATACTGAAGTTTTAAATATGTCCACCGCTTCAATGTCTGTTATATTTACAGGGTTGGGTGTGCAGATGTTATACGCTGTAGTACTATTTTCAGTAGGTATCTGTGTAGCAAAAAATAAGTAAGCGGATAATTACAATTATCCACCTACTCATATCTTCTATATTTAATTGTATTTTTCACTTTCTCCTCTTGTTATCGTTACTCTTGAGATAACAGAACTTAAATAATTGCCATCTTCATCTAGATTTCTTTATAATGCAAGATCTATGTGTTGGATAGTACCTACTTCACCCGTTTCTTTCAGGAACAGACCTGTTTTTCGGATAATTCCATTTGTGTCATTAGTTTCCATGTTGTTTAACGAAAACTGGGTATCCACATTTCCAAGATATATAGCTCCAACATCTGCTTCTTTTAATGAAATTAATCTATCGTTACCATCAACATCTTTATACCAAACTTTTAATTTTGAGAATATTTCATCTGCTTCATCAATCCAACCATTGCCGTCTTTATCATATTGCGCAAGGTCACGAAATCCGTCTCCAGATGATGTTCCAAAGAGTTCACTTCCATCGTTGATTTTTCCGTCATTATTTTTATCAAGGGCTAAGAATCCACTTCCTTTACCTACAAAGGAAATCATATCTTCTTTGCCGTCTGCATCAATGTCAAATAAAAATTTCTGGTCTGATACTGATGCTACATTTGTATCTATGTTGATAACCAGAGGATCCGTAAGCATTATCGTAGACTCTGAATATGTCTCACTTTGTGCCATAAATGCTCTACTCATTTCCACCGAGATACCAAAACTTATACTTCTTCCATCTGCAGTATTTACAACACCTTGACCTACAAAGGCTGTTGTTTCCATCTCCGCGAAAAAACTTGATGTAACTGTCTGTTTAGTCAAGACAGAAACTGTTCTTCCACTACTTGTTACAGCCAAACCATTGGAAAAATTTCCAAAAGACTTCATATTCGCAGGTTTAAGTTTTTTAGTATCATTCATAAATGATATATTTTTATCATCTTTAATACCTCGTAGAGCTCGAAGAATTTTCTTTAGTGTCTCCACCATAGCATCCTCTTTAATCTCACTTTCGCTCACAGCTTCACCAGTTTTTCTGGCATTCTGTCTTCTAAATGATTCCTCAAGATTTTTCTTTAGCTGCTCCTCTTGCTCCTTAGCAATGTCTTTTTTTGCCTGCTTAATTTGTTCCATCAAACTCTTTGATTCATTTGATATGTCAATAGAAGCTGATTTCCCAGAAGTAATTATGGTCTCCTGTTTGTTATAAGCTAACTTTGAATATCCTCTAGATGAGTTCATTGTTATACTACTAGCACCTATTATCATGGGCTCACATCCTTTCTCGCCATGACGCGAAATTAATTATTGTAACTCTCTTGTAGAGAAGTATCTATCAAAGACCTCCATGTCTTATCACTACTTAATTAATATCGGAAAAATACAAGCAAATGTTTACTACTTAACCATAATTTGACACATTTTCATAGCTTCAAGTGCATTTTTATGACTTTCAGGTGTCACTCCAGCGCAAAGCCTTGAATCCACAACAACCTCTGCATTTAAGAGGAATGTTTTAACTAACATTGCGTTAGAAATCACACAAATATCTGTACATAGTCCTACTAGTTCAATATCTGTATACTCGTCATACTTTCCCGCTGCCATATCATTTGCAAATTCACTAGAACCAAATGTTAATTTCTCATATACCTTGCATTTTTCTTGTATGCCAAGTTCAAGTATCTCCTTGCAAAGTTTGTGACCATCTGTACCTTTTATACAGTGTGCCACAGGGAGTTTTTTACCCTCCTGTGTATCCATATAGTCTTCAAAATGTGTATCCATTGTAAAAATAATGGTGTCACCACTAGCTTCGTATTCCTGTATCCTTTTAACCACGCCTGGTACAATTTCTACAGCCTCTTTTGTACCTAGCGTTCCATCAATAAAATCTTTTTGCATATCTACAACAATAAGTAACTTCTTCATAAAAATCCTCACTCTCTATAAAATATTATTCCTGTACAAGCACCATTGCAGAAACCTTTGCCACATTTACTGTAGCATTTGCTGTTCCAAGTGCTGTTGTTCCAGCCTTTTCTTCATTTATATAAATTGTCCAATTACCTGCTGGAAGTGTTACTGTCGCTTCACTGGAAGTTCCATTGTATATAACGAATAATCCTTTTGAAGTCTCTCCATTAGCTCCACCCTTAATGTGACAAGCCACTACTTTTGCCGGAGTGTCACTCATAACTGTGAGATTTGCATTTACTTCATCAGCTGTCATCATCCTAAGTCCTGCATGGGCCTTTCTAAATGCTATTAAGCCTTTGTAATAGTCATGAACATCCATATATGCTGCATCACTAAGTGTAGACCACTTAAGGCTATTCACTGAGTCAGGTGATTTATAGCTGTTGCTGCTAAATGAACCATCTGCATTTACCTTAGAACGTAGCATTTCTTCACCCGACATTATAAATGGTGTACCCTGTGAAGTCATCACCATCGCTGCTGAAAGTTTGTTCATTGCTATCTTTTCAGCCATAGTGGCTGATGAATTTGTAGAAGTAATCTTATCAAAAATGGTATATCCATCATGACAACTTGCGTAGTTAATGGTTTGTGATGGATTTTTTGACCATGACACATAACCTTTAATCATATTCTTTACTGCATTATATCCTGCAGGATTACCTGTAGCATATCCCTTCGAATTATCCCCTCCCTTAAGTGTATCTCTGTAGTAATCATTAAAGAAAGACATCTCTGGAATAAGTGTTGAATTTGACTGTGTAGCTAATGTATACCCCTTTTTAGTCACATCAGTCTTCATATCCCATCCTTCTGCATAGAATATCACGTCTGGATGAGTCTCGTGTACCTTTTCAATTGCTTTATTTAATGTATCCGTATCAATAAGACCTGCTAAATCAAATCTAAATCCGTCAATATGGTATTCATTTGCCCAATAAACAACTGAATCTACAATATATTTACTTACCATATTTCTTTCACTTGCTGTATCATTGCCACATCCAGAACCTGCTGAATAAACTCCGTAATCGCTAATTCTTGAGAAATATCCTGGAACAATTTTGTTAAAACAAAATTCTTCTGCATTATATACGTGATTATAAACAACGTCCATTACTACACTTATGCCTGCGTTGTGTAAGGACATCACCATCTCTTTTGCTTCTTTTACCCTTACAGCACCATCGCTTGGATCTGTTGAATATGAACCTTCTGGTACATTATAATTTACAGGATCATATCCCCAGTTAAATTGTGGGTTATTTAGTTTTGATTCATCTACTGAACCATAATCATACATTGGCAAAATATGAAGGTGTGTGATGCCTAAATCTTTTAAATAATCTAGTCCTGTAGAAATGCCATCTGCTGTTGTAGTTCCTGTCTCTGTAAGTCCAATGAATTTACCTGTATTAGTTATGCCTGAACTTTCATCTGACGATAAATCTCTAATATGAAGCTCATAGAGTATTGCGTCTGTTATATTTATGCCAGCATTTGGATTTGTATCTGCTTCCCAGCCCTCTGGGTTGGTAGCATCCAGATCAATAACCATCGCTCTTTTGCCATTTACACCTGTAGCTCTTGCATAAGGATCACAGGCTTCTACTGTACTGCCTTTTACTGTTACCGAATATGTGTAATATGTTCCATCTAAATTACCATTCTTTATTGCCTTCCATGTTCCATTTACATCCGCTGTCATATCAAATGTACTAATGAGATCATCCGCAGACTCATCACCAGATTCATAAAAATTAATTGAAACTGCTGTAGCAGTTGGTGCCCAAAGTTTAAAAGCTGTAGCATCCTTTGTCCAAGTAGCTCCAAGATCCTCCCCCTCATAGGTGTATGCATCTTCAAATTCCTCTCGTGAATATAAAACGGGTAGGAGAATACTATGAGTTACGTTTCCATAGTTTATAGTATATTCACCATACAAATCCATTTCTTCACCTAAAGTGAACGTAATATTGGTATCAGCCACTACCTTTGCATCAGTTATGGGAACAACATTACCGTCTGCATCTTTAATAACAAAAACTTCCTTAGCATCTCCCGTAAATCCAGGAGTCACCCTAACTACAACACCCTTTTTTTCGTCATATACTGCTGTAGCAAAGACAATATCTGGTTCCTCTGACTCAGACTCTGCATTTGTGGTAGTTTCTTTAACTTCATCCTTTCCACACGCAGATACACCTAATGTTATTAATGCCACAAGAGATGCGACAAAAAATCTTTTACTGATTTTTAAGTATTTTTTTCTCATAATTACCTCACAATTCATTTTTAATTTTATCTCGAAATACAATATTACTTTATTGCATAATAGTATAACATAGTGGGAATTTACTATAAAGTAAAACTTAATATTTACCATTGGCAAGTTTTTGGCACGAGTTATGATAGTTCACTGTTGAACTATTCACTTATAATGAAATTAACGACAAATTGTTTTACAGTGCTTATAATGCCAATAAATTCGCCAATGTACTTGGCTCAATCAATGCCCAATTAGGAAATGTAAGCTATGTTACAAGTTCTATTGATACAAGTACTGAAAAACTTATACATAGATCTAATAGATACACGCCAAATATATTTCAGATATAGCTTCTCTAGTTCCTTCATCTAAATCTCTGGCAATCAATTCATTTAATAGATAATTTGGCTTATTTCCACTTGTTGCTGCTCTATATATTTCGTCCTTTTTGGTGTATTCTATCTGCGCATTTTGCAGAATTTTATAAATAGATGCTGCATAATCATGCTGTAAAACAAAATGCTGCCCTACATATTTTATGGTAATATCTTCGTCTAAATCACAGTCATTTAATACTACTGTTAGACGATGAGTTTCTTTGTCATAATTATATATTGCTTCAGTTTTATTTCCATCTATATAAACTTCAACAGCAACGTCTGTAACGGCGTTAAGTTCAATCTTATAACTACGTTTCTTCGGAATAATTTCCAAATTACCCACTGGCCTTTTAATTGTAAATGTACTATCGAACCCACCATTAAATAAATATTCAAATGTAGTATTTACTGCATCGCCATCTAAATATTTACATGTTTTGCCATCATCCTCGTACATGGTAAATATTCCGTCAGCACCTGTATATACTTGAATATTCAAACTCTGTGGGTTTTTCAAGAAGTCACTGTGCATTATCTCATCTGTCATGGGAATAATTGCTCCTGCTTTTGCAAGAACTGGTATTGAAGAGTTATCTCTGTACATATTTATAAATCTTCCGCCTGAATACACTGTACCTGTAAAAATATCAAAGTGGTAACCATCTGGTAACCAGACTTTGGTCTTTGCCATATCTACACCCGCAACCTTTGGAGTTACTACTGGTGCAACGATTAACTCTGAACCGAAGAAGTACTGATTTTTAACTTCATATGCGTCCCAGCTTTCTGGATAATGATAATACATTGACAAAATAAGTGGTGTTCCTTTATATGCACGATAATTCATTGTATACAAATATGGAATTAATCTATGTCTTAAACGCAAAAAATCATTCATTACAGTATGAATATCTAATGGAAAATTCCATGGCTCCTTACCTGCAAATTCGCTGCAGCTACTGTGCAAACGCATAATTGGAGAAAACACACCGTACTGATACCATCTAAGTTCCAGCTCGTTATCCTTCTTACCCATCATATGTCCACCTATGTCGTGGCTCCACCATCCATATCCAATATTTGATGCTGTAGCTGTAAAATATGGTTGGAATGCTAATGATTCCCATGTAATCCACGTATCCCCAGAAAATCCTATTGGATATCTGTGACTTCCTGGACCTGCATACCTTGAAAATGTAAGTGGTCTTTTACCATCCCTTCCATTGTCAAGGAAGTGGCAATGATTAAGCATCCACAACGGATCTAAGCCTGGCACCTTTGAACCTGTACCCTGCTGCCAATCCAACCACCAAAAATCCACCCCTTCTTCTTCTAACGGATGGTGTATTTCTTCAAAATATGCATCTAAAAACTTAGGATTTGTACAATCAAATTCTGCCACTTCTTCATTTTCTACGTCTAAATCTAGAGCCTTTGCCATATTTTTATAGCGATCCTCATATCCACGTACCCCTTCTGCTGGATGAACATTTAGTGTCACTTTCATCCCTCGATTATGAAGCCATTCAAGTAATTCCTTATGGTCTGGAAATAGATTGGTATTCCATGTATATCCAGTCCAACCACTTCCATACTTAGGATCTATGTCTACTAAATGCCAGTCCATATCTATAACTGCTACGGAAAATGGAATTTTTTCCTTGTCGAAATTTTCCATCAATGCCTTATAGCTATCCTGAGTATACCTATAATATCTGCTCCACCAATTTCCTAATGCAAACCTAGGTAGTAATGGTGTATTTCCTGTTAATTTATAGAAATCACTTAATGCTCTTTTATATTCGTGTCCATAGCAAAATAGATATATATCCTCATATTGTTCCTGTCGTGGTTGTACAAAATCCTCATTAAATATTAATGAACTACTATCATCTAATAACGCAAATCCATTCCTTGAAATAACACCATCTTCAAGATTTGTCGCACCATTTATTGCATCAAGTGTTCTGGCTGTTCCTCCTAAATTGGTGGTTTTCATACCATAACTCCAATCACTATTATAATTTAGATTGGTGCCATATATTTTAACCTTTAGACCTTCTGATGAAAATCTCTTCTTATTGTAGAACAACTTAATATTTTCAGTCTCAATAGTTAGTCCATCTTCATTATCTTTTAATTTAAACGATGTAGCTGGAAAATCACGATTTATCACCACCTGTGTTGCTTCGTCAATAAAATTACCAGTCTCGTTATATTCAAAACGCAAAAGTGCAGATGAAAGTACAGTTATCCTGTACTTATCACCTGCAACTATATTTTCTTTTAAAGCTATTGGATTAGTATTAAGTTTAAAATTTGTCATTAAATCCTCCTTCAATTTTATGGATAAACCATACGTATTCTACGCTTTTTCTTGAAATCAGTATAACAAATCTATTATTCTAATACAATTCATTTTACAAGAGTTTGGTCCTTTTATATTGGTATCAACTTCCTGCACTTTCGTATGAGTTCAAACCTCTATTCCATACCAAAATACTTAATGTCATTAAGACAACTGCTGCAATTACCACACCACCAATATTAAATATCGGATTGCCACCGCGAAGTAAATAACTTGCAGGGTAATATGCCGTAAATGCAAATGGAATAATATAGGTAACTATAGTTCTTATAGCACTATTGTAGATAGTAACTGGGTATTTTGCAAAATCACTAGTCATATAGAATATTTGCAGAATACTTCCACTTTGTTTTATCCATAATGCAATAGCTGCACCAAATATCTTTATGGCTGTATATATAAGTGTTGCGAATATAATAGCAACTATCATTAAAATCATATTTATGAATGTAAAACTGATTGATAGCTTTATTGAAGCTATTACCATAAGGATTACACCTATCAAAAGTTCTCCCAATGCATCAAACTGTATAAATTCTATTATACAATGAACCAATGGTGAAATAGGTCTTATCATGTACTTATCAAAGTCACCTTTTCTAACTACAAACCAAGCTACCTTCCACAAATTGTCAGTCAGCAAATGATCAATACCTCTTGGTACTAAAGAGAATCCATAAATAAATATTATTTCATAATATTCAAATCCGTCTAAATCTGGAATCTGACCAAAAATAATACTGATAAACACAATATTGGTTACCTGATTTATTAGGAAACTACAAGCACCTGTAAGGAAATCTACACGATATTCCATAAGTTTCTTTAAATGTTGAACAATAAAAGTTTTGTATAGTCTTAAAAATTTCATGTCAACCTCCTTGAACTGCAAGTCTCTTCTGTGCCCAGTTCCATACCATCCTACATATGAATGCGAAAACCATTAACCAGAAAACTTGTTTTAAAAGTACAAATATAGTTTCAATTCCCGAATACATTCCCATATATAGCATAGTTGGTGTATATATGAGTGATGCAAATGGTAATTGTTCAAATACTACCTGCACTGCATCTGGGAAAAACGCAAGTGGTATAAGTGCTCCTGAAAAAAACTTAATAATTGCACTTTTGAGAATAGAAAATCCCCAAATGTTCATTAAATAAAATGCTAAATATCCAAACAACAAGTTTAAATAAAATGATAGCAAATAACTAAGTACAACACTTACTATAAACAGTAAGAAATTCACAATATTAAATGCCACAAAACCTAATACAACATATCTATAAATCTCTACCGCTATCATTACTGGCACAAAAATAAATGAAACTATCATTACTTTATTGCCAACTTCCATAGATAAGATTGACAGATCAACATTAACAGGTTTAATCATTCTCATAATGATACTACCATCTCGTATCTCTTCTGCTAGGTTATCTGTAGAATCTGTACTTGTGAGAAATCCTACTAGATTTGATAAAAATACATATACTGTCATGTCTGTCATAGTGAATCCCATAAATAAACTATCACCTGATGATGAAAACACTGCCTTCCAAATAAAATACATAACAAAGCAATACAATGATTCACCTATGGTGAAACAAATAAAACTTGTTCTGTATGCCATTGCACTTTGAACGCCAGCCTTTGTGAAGGCTATATATGTATGATAGAAATCAGATATTTTCTTTAATATCTTTTTCACTATTTTGACACCTCTTTTCCATACATACGGCAAACAATTTCCTCAATATCTATGTCTTTTACTGAAATGTCCTTAACTTGTGTTTTTCCTAAAATATATGTTAACATATCAGATACAGATGCTTTCTCTGTATTAAAGGTAACTGTTATTTTTTCCTTGTTCTTAGTAATCTTGATATCCTCATCTTTAAGGGATAAATCCTCGATAAAGTGGAATTTTTCAAAGTCACTATATTCAAAAAGTGACATGTTTACATCCCTATATTTTCCGTACTGACTCTTCATCTGGGCAAGATCACCATCATACATTATCTTACCTTTGTCAATCATAACGATTCTCTTACAGAGTGATTCAATATCATTGAGGTCATGTGTAGTAAGGATAATTGTAGTTTTTTCCTGCTCATTAATCTGAGTAATTGCTTTCCTAATATTATTCTTAACTGCTACATCAAGACCAATGGTTGGCTCATCAAGGAATAAAACTTTTGGATTATGTATCATACTAGCTGCAAGGTCTGCTCTCATTCTTTGACCTAAAGAAAGTGTTCTAACTGGACTCTTAATAAAATCTTCCAATTCCAAAACTTCATTTAAGAATCCCATCCTATTCTTGAAATCCTTCTCTTCTACATCATAGATTTGTTTCAATACTGAAAATGTCTCTACCAGTGGAAGATCCCACCAAAGCTGAGTTCTTTGACCAAATACTACACCGATTTCCTTAACATATTTCTTTCTGTTCTTAAATGGTATCTGACCACTAATCTCAACATTTCCCTCGGTTGGGGTGAGGATGCCTGTAAGCATCTTAATAGTTGTTGACTTTCCAGCACCATTTGCACCAATAAATCCTAATATTTCTCCTTTTGGAACATGAAAGGAAACATCATCTACGGCCTTTACTATTTCATATTTTCTATTAAATAAAGACTTTACACTTCCTTTAAATCCAGGTTCTTTAACAACTTTTTTAAATTCTTTTGTTACTTTTTCTACGTGAATCATAATAATTCCTTTCCCTATATTTTTTTCCTAAACCAAAATCCAAACCTTAAATAAATATGTAAAAATCTTTTTTTCTATTTGTCAATAAAGTTTGTAAATAAATTATAAATTTTCTAAATTAAATATTTTAATAGCATTGCAAAACATTAAATCATCATATGCTTCCTTTGGAATTCTTTTATTTAATACATGGAAATAATCTTGATACAAACTTCGTTCTCCCTTTGGATTACAAAGGTATGTGTCTACTCCATCTATAGGCATATCACTTCCGAACATCATTTTTTTACTGCCATACCTATTGTATGCTTCTATTGTTGTTGCCATTGGAACCCATGCAGTATCCCCATATAGATTTGGAAGTTTTCCTAATAAGTCTAATGCAACACTATTATCACTGCCCAATCCCATATGCACCATTACAAAATTGATATCTGGATTTGCCTTTGCTGCATTATACATATGAATAGGTTCTGCCGCCTCACATCCACCTGTATGAGAAACTATTGGAAAATTGAATTTTCTTGCAAGTTCAATAAATGGACTAAATTTTTCTGAGTCTGGGGCAACATTTGAATGAAACGGGTGTAATTTAATGCCTTTAATTATATCAATGTTTTCATTTATAAGTTCATAAAGTTCCTCGGTTGCAGTTTGATGATAAGGGCGAACCCATACTAATAAACCGATTCTTCCAGAATGACGCCTTGCCATAGCTATATTGTCCCTAAGCGCATCTTCCTGTGACATTTGCGTCTCTTCTGGAAGTAAGTTTTGCCCATGATCCATCTCTCCTGAATCACCATTGGATACAAGACTATAGTCTATGCCGTACTTATCCATAGCAGCAATGACTTTTTCCTCTGTCATATCAAAGCCTACTGCTGCACCACCTGTGTGAACATGGGTGTCAATAATCATTATGTCCTCCTTAATTGATAATATAGTATTATTTCATTAGAGAATAAGTTTACTTTTGCTCATTATTATAGCACAAGTCATAAAACGTTTAAAGCAGATGTAACATTCGTTACATCTGCTTATTTGCTACTGTATATCCATCTCTATTTTACAATAATCATTTTGATATTGTTTTTTACATCTGCTTCTTTACTACTGCATATTCATCATCTAGTGAAAAATATGCACAATGATCATTTGTTCCTGTCATAAAACGCATCATATCATCTTCATCAAGATTCACATCGCATACATAACATTCAAAATCTTCATCGTATATATAATTTCTACAATTATCACAAGCGCTCATTTTATCTCCTATGTAAATTCAATTTTTTGCAACTTCTAGTTTTTTGAAAAACCATATTTGCCTGTAAGAATCTAGTTCTTTTCATATCCTCGTTCACGGAGATTTTCCAGTTTTTCAAAACCAGACACAAGCGTTGTTTGTTCTTCTCCAGTAGTTGGTGGAACTCCTATCTTAAATACAATTTTCAAAAGAATAGGTGTAATAATTGTAGTTATAATAACCACTACCACTATTGGTCCTAAAAAGTTTGCGCCAAGTAAACCTACTGCTGCACCTTTACTTGCAACAATCAATGCAACTTCTCCCCTAGATACCATACCTACGCCAATCCTAAATGCCTGATAATTTTTATATTTACAAAGTTTTGCACCGAGTCCGCAACCCACTACCTTTGTGAGTACTGCCACTACGGTGAGAATAACAGAAAATATAATAATGGTCTTATTCATATCTGGTAATACAACCTGTAATCCAATACTTGCAAAGAATACTGGTGAAAGATAAAGATATGAAATTACATCAAATTTTTCTTCCAGATATTCATTTTTACGTGTCATGGAGATTACAAGACCTGCAATAAATGCACCTGTAATATCTGCAACTCCAAAAAACTTCTCTGCACAAAATGCTAATAATAAACAAAATACGAATGCAATGATAGAATATCTATGTAGTCCGTATTGTGTTCTTCCTGCCCAATATTTATAGAAGAAATAGAATAATACACTTGCAATTGCTGCAAATATAAAGAATCCTAAAATTTTGAGTAGTACAATTGCTACATTTACCGTTGTATCAGCAAGTGAGATTACCACTGTCAATGCAATAATACCTAAGATATCATCAATAATTGCTGCTCCTAAAATTGCATTTCCTGAGCGTGTTTTTAACTTGCCCATTTCTTTTAAAGTTTCAACGGTTATACTAACTGATGTCGCTGTTAAGATAACACCCACGAAAATGTTCTGCAACATCTCGTTTGTATTACCCTCTGTACCCATAAGCCCTGGCTTGTTAAAGAAATATGCTACTGCAAATCCACCTATAAGTGGAACGATTACACCTATAATAGCTATAATAAGTGATGCTTTCCCACTCTTTTTAAGTTCTTTAACATCTGCTTCTAAACCGGCACAGAACATAAGCACGATAACACCAAGTTCTGCTGTCATTTTAATAAAATCTGTTTCCTTTAATACACCAAGCATAGCTGGTCCTAATATAAGTCCCGCTAAAAGTGCGCCTACTACCTGAGGCATTTTGAATTTCTTTGTTGCAAGTCCGAAAATTTTAGTACTTAATAATATTAATGCTAAATCTAACAAATATTCATAAGTCATAGTTCATCCTTCTTTCGTCTATTTGTAGTATTCTTACGACTTCAAATCATACATCAATAAATGTGAAAAGACAATAACAAAACAACTTTTTATGACTATTTTCTTAATATTTGCTTTTGACCGATTTAAACTAGTCCATTCCAGAGCATTTCGTAGGTTCTTGCCAACAAATCTTCATGATGTTCCTTGGAACTTACAAGTAATTTTAATGCAACATTTATTCTTCAAGCATTCATAGCTAACAATTAATGTAGCCAGTGAATATAATATTTTGTCATTGTAACCCTCAAATTAGAATGATATAATGGGTGCATATGACCAATTAAGGGGAATATATATGCCTAGAAAAGCAAAATCTGAAATTGAGGAACAGGGACAAATAATGAATAAAAATGATATTATAAAATCTTCTATGTCAGATGCGCGTATAGCTGCAATTCTGTCAGCATACAGTGCCGAAAAGTGCACTTTATCAGAAGATGAAGCTATTGAAAGTCATTCACTAAAATTTATTCGTTCATATTGTAAGAAGAACAATTATGATCATAGTTGCTTTATACCTGCTACACACAAGAAGGATATTTGCACACTGATTGAAAATGGAACTATTGTTGTTACAAATACAGACGATGGCAAGGAATATAGTGTTAATCCCTCTACACCAGTGATGAAACTTTTCACACCGGAACAGACAGATACCATTAACTCTCACATCAAGCTACAGTTGGACACTGAAAACAAAGAGATTTTCTCTCATGTGTCTTCAACACTAAACGCAGAGCCTACTTTGAATGATAGTAGTGTACTATCTGCGCTTGGCAAACATTTCACATCCATTGATTTAGCTATTCAAGTATCAAAGTTAATTACCGTGGATTATATGAACTATGCAGTCGAAATAGCCCATCGTATCGCGGGCAATAGAATTTCTACCGACATTTATTGTGTTTGCTTACTTATTTTTTCTAGTGAAACCAACAACTTATATTTAGTTTGTGAAGATTTTAATGGCAACAGAGTAATCATTAGGAGTGATAAGATTGTTAAACCTATTGTTACAGAATATACCAACGATTTATTTAATTCGCCTAAATACTTGGAGTTATTCAAAACTATGTATGGTATCTCTGTAGAAGAACCACAGAAAGTATCTATTGAATTTGACGATGTGGATAATAATATGCAGTATTTCCAAAAGATTAAGTCCCTACGAGTAATGTCGGGTGCTGCTATTACACGTATCGGAACAACAAACAGATATATTTATTCTGACAAGATGAGTGGTGTAAATAGTTTTGCTCACTTACTCAAACCATTAGGTTGCTCTTGTAGAGTTGCCGCACCTCAGTCCTTAGCAGATGTCCTGATTGACAATTCTCGCAAGATAATAGATAAATATAACTCTTTAAGAAAGGTAGCTTCCGATGAACAATAAATATATAGATCCAGTAGTGCGAATCACAGAGATTCAATCGCTTATTAACAATTCGACTATTCCTGGAATGCGAAAGGACGAGGGTATTACTCCCCTACAAATTGCTGATATTATGGAGGTTGATGTTGATGTCATCCTAAATGATATTACCAATATTCTTAGATTTAACTTTTTAAAAGTTACCACCCCGTCTAACTTATCTAATGGTGAGGTTCTAGATGCTAGCGAACTCTGTGAAGATACAGTTTTGATTCTAAGCGATATCCCTTTGAACTATGCAATAGCTATGGATCAAAAAGATGAGGCAGAATTCTTTAGATTTTATGTTAAAAACAGCATCAATTATGATTATAAGCTCCAAAGAGGACAATTCATTGTTCAGGATTCACTTAAAATGATTGATGACTATAAACAAAATATTATTACTGCTATTTATGATTTTTTGTGTGATGAACTGACTATTTCATTTACATATGAGACAGAAAAGGACAAGTTTGAGACGAGGACTATTAAGCCACTTACCGTATTAGTTGATAAATTTAATAGTAAATACAATTTAATTACAATTGAGAATGGTGAATTATCATTTTATGATGTAGATAAAATTAAAAGTATTCCCCGAGTGTCTGCACCAATTGAAATTGATGACTTATCTCCTCTTGATGTTATTCCATATCTTTGGGGAACAGACCCTCATGAAAAAAAAGTTCATGTAAAGATTTTAATTAATGACCCTACCAATGCCAAAAACCTTATGCGTAAAGTTCTTTCTGAATTAGAAGTACATTCCGAAGGCACGATTACATATGATGAAAAAAACACCTACTACGAAGATGATGTAATTGGTATCAATGAATTCAAATCTTGGGTTGCTAGCTATGGTGCAAATATTTTGGTTTTAGAGCCTACAGACTTAGCTGATGAGATAATTGATTCTGCAAAGAAAACACTACGTCAATACAAGGTTCATAACCCAGATATCATAATTGATTAGAATTACAAATGTAATCCTTGAATAAAATAAAAAGAATGGACTTCCTCACATAGGAAATCCATTCTTTTATTTTGTATCAGTTTTTCAACTAAAATATTTCGTGTTTTTCTCAAGGTACTAATCTTCTATTGCTCTATAACCATCTTTTTTATCTGGATTAATGCTTTTTTAACTGGTGGTAGGCTTATAATTATAATTGTAATTATACCTTCAACCAAAATGTAGCTATAATTATAAATAACAGGATATGCAAAGGTAAGTGATTTCGGGAAATTTTCTGGCATATAATCCATCCAATATAGGTAACCACCTAATGCATGAAAAAATCCTCTGCCTAGAATTGCTACAATATATCCCCACAAAAGTCCATTTTTCACCTTTCTAAATGCACCTGCTATGCCTAATGCCATAAATGCGAATAGATAATCGCAACATACTTGGAAAAATGTAAGAATATATGGTTCCTGGATAAATTGTAATATTCCATAGACAAAACCTACGCAAAGCCCTGTCCCAAGTCCATACCAATAGCTACAAAGTACAATAAATAACATACTACACAGTGTTATCGTACCTCCAAACGGCATCTCCCATAACTTTACATAAGATGTTACAAAGGCAAGTGCTAGACAGGCAGCGCATGTAGTAAGCTGTTTAGCTGTCATCTTCTTGGACTTAACCTTTCCTTTTGCTAATCCAACACCTAAAATCAAGAATATACCTATTGCTATTCCAGCACATACATATCCAGCTGTTGTAAGTCCTCCATCTCCATTTACAAAAAAATCAAACATATCTTTCTCCTTTTATTACAAAATTCGCCAAATCCAACTATGATTTTCCGATATTTTATACGGTTTTTTATGTGATTTCTCTCTGCGTTTTTTAGGTTCATCACCATTATCTTTTATAGGTGCAAAACCCTCTGCAATCATTTCCAACATAAACGGAACTATCTCTGCATCAAACTGTGAGCCTGCACAAGCTTTTAATTCGCTAACAATATATTCTTCTCCTAGCCCCTTACGATAGCATCTACTACTACTCATAGCATCATAAGAATCAGCAATACAGATAATTCTAGCAACCTCTGGAATTTCCTTATCCTTTAATCCCTCTGGATAGCCTTTTCCATCAATTCTTTCATGATGGTAACCTGCCCCGTCTGCAAGACCGTCAATACTTCCAAACTTTTCTAGAATATGTCCACCAATCTCTGCATGTTTCTTTATAATTTCTATTTCATTATCATTCAGTCTTCCTGCTTTTTTCAAAATATCATCTGTTACGCCAACTTTTCCTATATCATGAAGCAGAGCAATTCTATATATTCTCTCCTGCTCATCTGCTGATTTTTTCATTCTTCGTGCTATTTCTTTAGAATAAAGAGCAACTCTAATAGAATGACCTCTCGTATAAGTATCCTTGGCATCAATAATATTTGCAAATGTATATAACGATTCATTAATAATCTCGGCATTTTCTTTCGCGATATCATTGGTTCTCTTAAGATGCATCAGCATGATAAAACAAATAAGTACGCATATTAACAACACGCAGGCAATTATAATTGCATATGTATATCCATCAGTATTTTGAAACTCTCTAACTTCTGTAGCTACAATTTTGTAGCCCTCTATACCAATTTCACCATTGGTATACATTATACATCCGATAGGAATAGACGCCTTTGAATTAATATACGAATTATATTCAACTGGTGTCACAGTAACTTTATTTTTTTCTATACTGTATTCACCATTCCAAAAACTATCTATTTTGCTTTCATCTGATACTGTAAGTACCAATGTCCAATTTGACACTTTATACTTTGCATTATTGTAAATGCATATGTCATATTGACACCCTATCCTGCCGCTATCATCAGTCCAGAACTCTTCGCTTGTTTCATATATAACATACAACTTGTCTTCTTTTATATTATCGGCGTTAATCACAATTCTACTATATGAGTTGTTGTTCGCCTTATCTGGTTCATCTTTAGGTATAATACTTAATAACTCAATATCTTCAGCCGAGTATGAATGTTCATAAGTGAGCTTTGTCTTCGAATCCATATCTACTAACATTAGAACACTTATATATACACCGGTAATTACAGCCAAAACTACGAACATAATTACAGAAGCTTGATATTTTTTACTCTTCTGTATCCTTAACTTGCTCATCAACTTTCTCTCCATCTTTTCTGCCAACAAACTTTATCTTTTTGATATTCTATTTATCTCTTTTGAAGATATCTGCAAAAATTAATTCTTCGCATAATCTTGGTTATTATACCATCTATGATAAATTATCACAACATTAAAGTAATAATCGTTTGCCTATGGAAATTTTTCTGTATTTTTGGGCAAAAAATAAGCGCGAGACGGGGATCGAACCCGCGACCCCCTCCTTGGCAAGGAGGTGCTCCACCGCTGAGCCACTCGCGCATTAGCATTCCTGCTGAACACCTGACAAAGTATATCATAGAAAAAAATGCTTGTCAACACAAAATTATACGTTATCAGGCACTTTTTCCTTCACATCAAAATCAGGATATTTGTTTATTCGTTCTACTTCGTAGTTAATTTCCTCTTCCAGACATTTTATTGCTTCCTTGGATTTTTTAGTAAAATGTGAACATATAAATGTAACAATTATCCTTAACCCAATGGGTATCGCTGGTAATCCAAAACGTAAAAGTGGAGAGAATTTATCCCATAAACTATTTGCAGCTATAGTAAAGAAAAATGGTATAAATGGCACCATATACCATGCAAGTATCATAATGGGATTCCAATATCCTCTACGTATATGATATCTAAGTTCCGTACCCTCACTTGTCTTTTTGAAGTATCCTACTGCTTCTATATGTATCAGAAAATCCCATATATAAAAGGCTTTCTCTCCAAATAGATATTGAAGTTGAACATACGAACCCATAAAGAATCCTACCATCCTTGGCTCCCCTAGCATAAGTCTGCTTTGAGATGCTTCCTTAAATCTTGCAATTGTGTGTTTTTTATTAGTTTTTATAAGTTTCTTCATATATTTTCCTTTACATCGCTTTGTTCTTCATTCTATTGAATTTGAGCAAATTCATAGCCTCTATTTCTTGCCTCGTCTATAAAATTTCCAAGAATCCTAGTTGATGTATTTGAGACAGTATGTAAATACATTATCTCACCGTTATGGAGGTATTTCAGCCATAACTCTAAAGAACTATCCTCACTTGGTTGATTTTCCGTATCGAAGTCGTAATACGTAAATGAATAAAATACATTTTTAAATCCCATGGAATCTAAAAGTGCAAGCGCTTGTTCGCTCCAAATACCTGAACCAAATCGATATAAATAAGGCTCAACACCTGTTACCTCATAAATAGCATTGTAAATCTTTGTGGCATCATCAATTTGCATATCAATAGGATAAGATGCTACACCTTCTGACGGATGATCATATCCATGACAGCCTATCAAATGACCTTCCTCCACAATTTTCTTGCACATCTCAGGATTATTCCTAACATATCCACCATCTACAAAAAATACAGCCTTAACGCCTTTTTCGCGAAGAGTTTTTAATACTACCTCTGTATTAGGCACATCTCCATTGTAATATTCATATCCCATTGTGAATGTTAGATAAATATTCTTGTGTGCTTCAGTCTCAATGAATAGTGCATTATACTTATCTCCATAATTTGACTGAAGGTTTTCAATAATGATAGGACGATTAAACTCATCTTTTGCAGTACCTCTATCGTATCCACAACCTCTAATATCTCGATTCAGATTTTTTATTTCGTCAGTTACTACATAATCCTTTACGTTAACCCTATTATCAGATGTCACTCCTCCTTGGCTTTCTCCACTTGTTGGATCTTCAATCTGGAGGTTGTTAGAGCTATCACTCTCACTTTGATATTCACCATTTTGTGAAGTGCCATCACCCTGTTTTTCATTATTCTCTATCTTATCATTTCTATGTTGAATTATTGTATATGCCACAAACACTGCACCACATATGAAAAGAGTCAGTCCTAAAAATGTTATTACTGATTTTCCTCTTCTCTTATTTCCCATACTATTTCTTGAATTTTCTTTTTTTGTCATTGTAGTTACCTCCAAGGCAAATCTATTTTATCTATTTCCTTAATAATATGCAAGAAGGTTTTTATATCCAGTGGTATATCTAGCCTTATCTAAAATCTATTGATTAGATACCCAATCAAAAATAGCTTTTGCAATAGCATTGGCATATTCTTGCTGTTTTGTATCATATAAATTATTATCTGTTGTATTTGTAATAAATCCTATCTCTAAAATAAGACTTGGCATTAAACTTTGTGAGTTAATTGCATAATCTTCCGAGGCATTATCTGGAGTGCCCGTTCTAACACCACGATTTCTAGAAATGCCTGCTTCATCTAGTGCAGACATGATCGCTGTTGATAAATTGTATGAATTAGTTGGATTTTGGCTACTTATCCATGCTTCTACACCTTGTACTGATGCTTCCGCCTGATAGCTGTTTCTATGAATCGAAATAAATACATCCGCCTTTGCTTCGTTTGCCATTGCTGGTCGTTCAAACTTAGATGGATTTGTATCTCCGGTTCTAGTCATTATCACTTCTACTCCTAAATTTTCAAGTGCTGATTGTACTGCCTTCGCTAGTCTAAGTGAATCATCTTTTTCTAATCTATCATTATCTCCAACACATCCACCGTCTTCTCCACCATGGCCTGCGTCTACACACACGATAATCTTGCCATCATTTGTAATATTATCACCATACACTGATGCAGGATCAACTGGTGTTTCGTCTTCATTAGGAGTTGTCGACTCTTCATCTCCGTCTCCAGAGCTTGGCTCAATCTCGCCACTTGGTGTTGTAGTTGTAGCTTCAGTGGTTGTAGTAGTCTTTTTATCTTCTTTATCTGAACCACATTTAGTTAGTAATACGATTCCAAGTACAATAATCAATACACCAAGAATCAATAAACCTATTCTAGTTAAACTGTCTAATGTAAATCTTATTCTTCTTTTCTTTCTTCTTTTTCGTGCAGATTTACTGCCTCGTCTGTTATCGTATGACATATCATCTCTCCATTTATATTATTTTTGTTATTATCCAAAATTATTAAGCAATTTCTAACTAATTTCGACAATATTTATCTTATCATACTTAATTTCAAATATCCATATTATTACCCTACTTAAGAGGATAATAATTAAAAAGCTTCTGAAATATCAAAAATTTCTTTACACATTGGTGGCAAGTTCTTTGCACCTGGATGTTCCGGGGAAATGTTTGTCCACCAATATAAGCTATGAATATTATAATTGCTAGACCCACCCGCATCGCAAATATGGTCATTTCCTACCATAATTGATTCATCTTTTTTCAAATTATACTTTTTAAATAATATATCATAAAATTTTCCAGATGGTTTCTTTACTCCTGCATCTGATGAATAGATTATGCCATCAAACTTATCATATATTCCAAGAGATCTCATCTCTGGCTCAGTAAAAATTCTCTGGGCATTTGATAAAAGATAAATCTTCTTTCCATTCTTATTAAGTCTATCAAGGAGTTCCTCTACACCATCATAAAGTCTAATATATTCTAAAGATAACATTCTAAACATCTTACCTGTTTCTATAGCAATTCCTATGGATACATCAATCCCCTTAGACTTAAACATCTCCTGAAATACATACTCTATCTGTATTTCAGCATCTTCATAACCCATCTTCTCTTCGTGTTCCTTTATTAAAGAGTAAAATGCCTTTTTTATTTCTAATGGCTTTTCGTATCTAGCTCCATGCATACCATACCAAATTTGCATCTTCTTCCATAGATATGATTTACCTTCATTGGTATGAATATCCACTAAAGTTCCATATAAATCAAAAATATAATTTTTGTACATTTTTATTTCCTCACACTTCTCTTTTTTTTGTTTATTTCTCTGCTTTTTATCTCTTAAATTCATTATCAAATTCTTCTTTTGTATTTGCCTAACAAATTTGTCGCTTAAACACATTTATTTTACAAGAAATATATAAAACTTACAATATAAAATATCTTGATATTTTATATAAAAAAACATTGTTATCATTGTCCGTATGTGCTATCATTGTAAAATTCAAATTAACTAGTTCCAAGCGAGGTACAAATGTTCAAAAATAAGACTTTAAAAAACTCTACTTTAAAAAATAAAATTATAGGTGACAAAAAGTTCTACAAATCTTTAGTATTAATAGCCTTGCCTATAATGATCCAAAATGGTATTACAAACTTTGTAAGTCTCCTTGATAATATTATGATTGGCCAAACTGTTACTGAGGCTATGTCTGGAGTTTCCATTGTCAATCAAATAATGAATGTTTACAACATCGCCATTTTCGGCCTTGTTTCCGGAGCCGGCATTTTTGGTGCACAGTTCTTCGGTTCTAATGACGATGAGGGTTTCCGTCAAACTATGAGATTCAAAGTACTTTCTAGCATATTGGTCTCTATTCTTTGTGTGGTACTCTTTATTTTTTCGGGAAAGGCCCTGATTTCACTATTTATTCACGACTCTGGAGAGGTTGCTTTAGTTACACTCCAATATGGACAACGCTACCTAAAAATCATGATGATAGAAATGATACCGTTCGCCTTGGTGCAAACCTATTCAAGCGCCCTACGTGAGCGTGGTGAGGCTGTTCTACCAATGATTAGTGGAATTATTGCCGTATTAGTGAATCTTATTCTTAATTACATTTTAATTTTCGGAAAATTTGGTGCACCAGCCCTTGGTGTAGAAGGCGCTGCCATTGCCACTGTTATTTCAAGATTTGTAGAACTTGCCGTTGTTGTAATTTGGACACACAGAGCAAAAAAGCACAGAAATTTCATCCATGGTTTGTATACTAATTTCCATATAAGCAAAAAACTTACAGGAAAAATTCTTATAACAGGCTCTCCTTTAATGTTCAATGAAATATTATGGGCTGGAGGTATGGCTGTTATTATGAGTGGCTACTCAAGACGAGGTCTTGATGTTGTCGCTGCTTTTAACATTTCTTCAACACTAAGTAATCTTTTCAATATTGTTTTTATTGCTCTAGGAAATACTACTGCTATCATCCTCGGTCAGATGTTAGGAGCTGGCAAGCTGGACAAGGTAAAAGATACCGCCTATAAGCTGATTTTTACTTCTACCATTTCCTGCGCTGTTGTTGGTGCAATTATGATTTGTTTTTCACCATTTTATCCGCTCATATATAATACAACTGATGAAATAAGACATTTAGCAACTTTGTTTCTTATAGTTGCTTCCATATTTTTCCCATCTAATGCACTTATGAATGCTGTATATTTCACCGTGCGTTCAGGAGGAAAAACGCTCATTACTTTCTTATTTGACTCGGTTTTTGTATGGGTCGTGAGCATACCTCTTTGTTTTGTTTTAGTTGTTTTTACAGATCTACCTATAGTATTTGTATATTTCTTTGTACAAGCTACGGAACTTATAAAATGTACAATCGGATTCATTTTGGTTCGTACAGGATTTTGGATTAATCAACTGTCTGACACAAGTTCATAACACGTAAACGCTGTATAAAATATAATTACTTCAGGAAATATAACTTCTTTGCAATAATAAATTATTCTGTAATTATTTCTTCCATTTCATCTAATAATTCTTCAAAAAGCTGCAGTGCCTCTTCTATTGGTGCTGCAGTACTCAAATCCACTCCAGCAAGCTTTAACAATTCTATAGGGTCAAGAGATGAACCACCTGTTAGAAATTTCATATAATCTCTTACTGCGTTCTCCCCTTCCCTTATAATTTTCCTTGATAACGCAATAGCACCTGCAAAACCTGTTGCATACTGATAAACATAAAACGGAGTATAAAAATGTGGAATTCTAGCCCACTCTAATTTTATTTCCTCGTCATTTACCATTTCCTCGCCAAAATACTTTTTATTTAATCCAAGATATATTTCATTTAATTCGTCACTTGTAGGGGTTTCTCCTTCGTCCACCATCTTATGTGTAATCTTCTCAAATTCAGCAAACATTACCTGCCTAAATATTGTTCCTTTAAAACTTTCTAAGAAATGATTGATTAAATATGCCCTTTTCTTCTTATCTTTACAATTCTTTAGCATTGAATGAATTAGTAACGATTCATTACATGTTGATGCCACTTCTGCTACAAATATTTCATAGTGCGAATATACATAAGGTTGTGTATTATCTGAATAATATGAGTGAAGTGCATGACCCATTTCATGTGCCAATGTAAATACATCATCAAGCCTTCCTTGATAATTTAGCAGTACGTATGGATGAGTTCCTCTAGGTCCCCATGAATAGGCACCGCTCCTTTTTCCCTCATTCTCATAAATATCAATCCATCTATTTTCAAATCCCTCCATTAAAATGGCTAGATAATCCTCTCCCATAGGTTTTAGTCCCTCAAAGACCATTGATTTTGCCTCTTCAAAAGAAATCTTGTCATCGCTTCCTTCTACAATAGGAACATATATGTCATACATATGGAGTTCATCTACACCAAGTGCTTTTTTTCTAAGAGCCACATATCTGTGCATTGTATCCAAATGTTCATTAATAGTAGCTATAAGATTGTCATATACAAAACATTCAATTCCCTTAGGTTTCAGTGACATTTCAAGGGAATTTCCATAATTTCTTATGTTGGCATAAACTTTAGTTCTCTTAGCGTTTGCAACAAAAAGTGTAGATATCGTATTAATATATTTTTCTATAGTTCCATACATGGCAAAAAAGGCTTCTTTTCGTACTTCCCGGTTTTTAGATGACATAAGCGAAACATACCTTCCTGCTGTTAGTTCAATTTCATCCCCATTGTCATTATTTACATTTCCATATTTCAAATCTGCATATGAGAATATATTATAGACTTCGCTTGCAGTATCCGTAATCTCTCCCATTTTAGCAATAATTGCTTCTTCCTTTTGACTTAGAGTATTTTTTTTATCCCTGAATATTCTTGAAAAATATTTCCTATAAATCCCTAAATCATCCTCATTTTCATCTATAAATTGCTGGATTTTCTCTTCACTGCACATTAATATCTCAGGATTTATAAATGAAGTAGCACTTTCTGCCTTAGTGCAAATTGCTTGTGCTTTTCCCATCATTCCTTGGTATTTACCCACGCTGGTATCCTCATGAAATCTCATGTTTGAATAACATACAAGCTTCTCACAAATTCTATTAATATCCTCAGCTAGTTTTAATGTACAAAGTAAATTTGTAGCTGACTCTCCAATAGTCCCTGGAAGTTTCTCCATCTCCTTTATCTTCTCTTCTAGCGTTATACAGTCCCTATCAAATTCCCCCTCCGTTTCATAAATATCCTCAAGCGCCCATTTATCTTTTTCTTCTATTTCATTTCTTTTCTTTAATTTGCTATCCATAATATCCTCCTAAAATCAATATTGATAATTATACCACATTAATTATGTTTTAAATGTCAACATTCTATGTTATTTATGATAGCGTAAATCTAATTAACCCTTTATTTTAAGGTAAATATTTGTTACAATATTGAGATATAACCTACAAAATAATAAATGCGTAACAAAGGAGTTGTGGAAAATGAACGTCATAATTACTAATACTTTAACTTCAAATCAGTACCATGATGCAAAGTCTCTTATCCAGATTTGTTCAACAAATGATAATACTCGTGGCATTTCATTTCTTGAGCCTGAGATGAATTCTATCTCCCTTTTTCCATGCTTCTACATGTTATACAATGGTAATGTCTTGATTAGTTTTTTATCTGTTTTTATTCCGGATGAAACTAGCTGTGAAATATACGGAAACACACTTCCAACATATAGAGGCAATGGATATTTGCAGCGTCTTTTATCCTCATCTATGAACAATCTTAGAAATTACGGCATCAAAAAGATATTTCTTGTAAACGAACCCGGCTGCGAAGCAGGAGTTTCTTTTCTCAACTCTTGCCCACATACATCTTTTTCTCACTCTGAGTACCTTATGAGATACAACATGAACATAACACCTATCCCACTAGGGACATTGACTATAAGTTATGAAACCGAATCTAACACCGAGATATTTGAATCTTCACTTAATGGCACACCTATCGGCGGTTGTAAAGTTGAACATAACCGCGGTGTTGCCACTATATATGAATTTGAAATTGAAGCAAGTCACAGGGGTCGTGGATACGGTACAGAAACATTGATTCTTGTGTTAAAGCGACTTATTGACAGTGGTTGCCATAAGATACTTCTACAGGTCAATGGTGCTAACAAGGCTGCTCATGCTATGTATTCACACCATGGATTTGTACATGAAGAACAGGTGGATTACTGGGAATATCACCAGTAGGATTTATCTGTAATTTGACTATATTGTCTTTTCTGGACATAGTTTTACCTCTGTGATACGTATTTACATAAAAATCCCCGAATACCTATAAATATTCGAGGATTTCTATTTTATTTGTATTCTGCGCTATTATCTATCCAATCGAATGATATGCCATCTGGTCCCCAGTATGTAAAGAATACCTTTCCTAATATCTTATCATCCTTTACATATATAATATCTGAGTCAGGATATTTTTCAGGTTGTGCTTCCACAATCGAAACCCATTCTCTAGCATCTGCTGACCAGTTTCTATTATCACCTAACATTAAATAACTATCTTCTGGAACATTAAATACATACTTCTTGTCGCCACTCGTTCCACCGTTTTTGACCCATTTTTCTTTTAAGTAAGTCTCTTCAAGGGGTCCTTCTACGATTAATCCATCTTTGTATATATATATTTGCCCATCTTGAATTTCCACTCGTTCACCTGGCAATCCAATCAATCGTTTTACATAATTTTCTTTCTCATCTAGTGGATATTTAAACACAACAACATCTCCACGTTGCGGTTCTGATAACCAATATGATAATCTGAGTCCAATCATCCTACTCTTCGCCATAATTGTATTTTCCATAGAGGATGTTGGCACTGTCGCATTAATCAATATAACTTGATTGATAAAAAATGCTAGAAGAAATGCTACTACTAACATCTTAACATAGCTCCATACCTCTAATAAAATTCTATATATAAGCTTTTTCTTAGGTTTCTCAGCTTCATCGTCTACTTTTGCTACATTTTCATCAGCAAAATCTATAGATTCAATGGTTTCATAGCTGTACTCGACTATCTCCATTTCACAATCGGTTTCTACTTCATCTTTACCACTTTGATCCAGACCATTATCACAGCCATATTTTTCGTTGTCTGACATATCTATCCTCACTATACTTTAATTTTTTGTATTTACTTTTATATATTTATTTCTATAGCATCTACTTCTATATATTTTTTAATATATTCACTTTTCAAATTACATTCCTTATCTATAATATCACATATAATCAAATCTTACATCCAAATTTTCAATAAATTCCTAGACAATGTAAATGCAAACGCGCTCATTATCATATTCTACGTGTTGCTTCCTTCAGCCATGCACGTTCTTCATCATTTAAATGCATAGCAATTTTATTATAAACCAGCTCATGATACTCATTAAGCAACTCTCGGCTATGACCATCCATTACATTTACGTCGACAGCTTCCAAATCAAAAGGTGCTAATGTCAATACTTCAAACTTCATAAATTGACCATACTCATTTTCTATATCTTTTTTACAAACAAGGAGGTTCTCTAATCTTATTCCATATCTTCCTTCAAGATATAGCCCTGGTTCATCACTGGTAATCATTCCTTCCCTAAGTATTTCGTTGTCAGGACATTTAGAATTTGTAATTCTCCATCTAATATTATTAGGGCCTTCATGGACATTAAGCATATATCCAACTCCGTGTCCCGTTCCGTGGTTATAGTCAAGCCCATATCTCCACAACGCTTCTCTTGCTATATAATCAAGGTTTTGGCCTTTTACGCCATATATAAATTTTGCATCCATTAGTTTTAAATTGCCCATAAGAACCAACGTGTAATGCAATTTTTCCTCATCAGAGATTTTTCCTAGCGTTATAGTTCTGGTAACATCTGTTGTTCCTTCAAAATAATGACCACCTGTGTCAAACAATAAAAATCCTTCCGGTTTTATCTGCCTATCTTCCTCAACACTTGGGCTGTAATGACACATCGCTGCATTTTCTTTATAGGCAACAATAGATTCAAAGCTTGGCCCTATATAACCTTCTCCATTTTTTCTCAAATCCTCAAGGTATTTTACCGCACTACACTCTGTAATAAATTCTCTTCCAATATTATTTTTTATATAATAAATGAATTTTGTCAATGCAACACCATCTTTAATGTGTGCTTTCTTTTCATTTTCAATCTCTATTTCATTCTTAATAGCCTTTAGCAGCAGTGTTGGATTTATAGAATCAACACACTGATGTCCACTTAAAAAATGAGAAATTTCGTAGTTTATCAGATTAACATCCAATAAAATCCTTTCTGTAGATTCTATCAATTGTAAATCTTGGTAAAATATCTCGTAATCTCTAACTATCACATTATCTTCTTTTAATTTATTAATCAAGTCTCCATTAAAGGATTTTTTATTTGCGTAAAGGTATGTTACATCTTTTTTAAGAATAACATATGACATAAATACTGGATTACATTTAACGTCATCCCCACGAAGGTTCATAAGCCATGCAATATCATCCAAAGACGTAAGTATTAAGCAATCGCTTTCACTATCTAAAAGTGTTTTTCTAATCTTGTCTAATTTACTCCTTCTAGTCTCCCCTGTATATTTGACATCTAACTCATAAACATCTCTAAAGTCAATCGTTGGCCTGTCAGTCCATATCATCCCTACTATATCAATTTTACCATTAAATATCACTTCATATGGCTTCAATTGATTGTTAAGCATCTTTATATAACCACAATCTATACATTTTCCATCAAAACCAATTGTAACCACCTTATTACTATCCTTTTTACTCTCTACAAAACTTTTAATATATTCTGGAATAGATGGCACACCATCGCAACCCTGTTTATATAAAGTAAAATCGTCAAATAATTCTCTCTGAGCTTGTATAAAGTATCTGCCATCCGTCCAAAGTCCTGCCTCTGTCATAGTAATAACTGCTGTGCCCGCCGACCCAGTAAATCCGCAAATATATTCTCTACTCTTAAAAAAATCTCCTATATATTCTGATGAGTGATAATCATTCGTTGGAACAATATATAAATCAATATTTTTTTCTGTCATTTTTTGTCGCAATGCAAGAATTCTTTCATTCATATAAATTCACCTTTCAAACATTAGTATTGTTTATATTTTACTACTCATAGACGTATTATTCCAGATTTTTTCTTACATTAATTTATTATATAAGATTTAGTTTTATCAGGTCCAATTGCATAAAAAAGGAAAAACTCCCTGATTTACATCAGGAAGTCCTTAATTTTTTTGCTTCTAACTGGATTTCTAAGTTTTCTAAGAGCCTTAGCTTCAATCTGCCTTATACGTTCACGTGTAACATTGAATACCTTGCCAACTTCCTCTAACGTTCTTGGGTGTCCATCCTCAAGACCAAATCTTAAAACTATAACCTGTTTTTCTCTATCTTTTAAATCTTCAAGAAGAATGTCAATGTGTTCTCTTAACATTACCGACTCAATATTTTGTTCAGGAGTAACTGTATTATTATCAGCTACAAAATCGCCTAAATTTGAATCATCTTCCTCACCAATAGGTGTTTCAAGCGAAGCAGGTTCTCTAGCAATCTGCATAATCTCTAAAACCTTTTCTTCTGTCATATCTAATGCAGTTGCAAGTTCTGCAGTTGATGGCTCATATCCAAGTTCAAGAGTGAGCTTTCTTTGCATCTTAGACATTCTATTGATAGTTTCAACCATATGAACTGGCACACGAATCGTTCTAGCTTGATCAGCTAATGCTCTAGTAACTGATTGTCTAATCCACCAAGTAGCATATGTACTTAGTTTAAAGCCTTTTTCATAATCAAACTTTTCAACACCTTTAATTAAACCAAGGTTACCCTCTTGAACTAAATCAAGGAAGCTCATCCCACGGCCTGTATATCTTTTAGCAATACTAACAACAAGACGGAGGTTTGCCTCAATAAGCCTTTCTTTTGCATTGGCATCTCCCTCTGACTTCTTTTTTGAAAGTCTGAGTTCTTCTTCCGCTGACAAAAGTGGAACAGTACCAATCTCCTTTAGATACATTCTTACTGGATCCTCAGTTCCAATGCCTTCCAATAGATCAATAGCATCTAAATCTATATTTTCTTCTTCTGTCTCAAAATCATCTTCTGTAGGCTCCAGTACAAGATCATCGTCTGCCACAAAATTTTCATCTAAAACAGTAAGAACATCTATCTTTTTTTCTTCAAGGTATTGATATATCTTCTCTTTGTCTTCAGCACTAAGTTCGGTGCCTTTAAGTGCATTATCAATATCTGTCATCTCCAAAACACCCTTTTTACTTGTTCCTAATTCAACAAGGTTGTTAAGTAGTTCTAAAAACTTGTCTTTTTCCATTGAAATATCCTCTCTGCTTTATCTTGTACAATGCAAAATATGCACAGCTATATACATATTTCTCATCAAAACCTCTGCATTATACATCAAATTTGTTCATTTTTATTTGGCATTTCCATTAGTCATAATCTTTACGACTGATTTAAGGTTAGTTATCTCAACATCTTCCTTCATTCCGCCAAATTCTCCATCTAATACCCATGAAACTGGCTCTTCACTCATAATTCGGCATTTTGATGTTTTGAAATTATAAATAGCATCGCTCTTATTTTTACCTGCAAGCAAACTATTTACAATCGAACTCAATTCAAATGGTGACTTTGGTTTACGAATAAACGTTCCTTCGTAAATGCCATCATTTAGTATAACGTCTTTACCAGTAATACCTTTAAAACCACCAGCGGACTCTGAGTTTGATATCATTCCATAGATAAATTCATCTTCAAACGTTCCACCCTCATATTCCACTTTCATCTTATAGGCTCTAACAGTGGATAAACTTTTAATCCCTTCAATTATGTATGCCTGATGTCCAAGAACATTTTTCATGTTTTGAGATGTCTGGTATGACACATCTGTAAAAATTCCAAAAGCTGCTATATATACAAAATTACGATCTGCCCCAAATTGTCCAATGTCTATATCCATGGGAGTACCGTTAACGGCTATATTTGCAGATTTTAACATATTCTTGTATAAACCTATAGTTTTACCAAAATCATTTGTCGAACCAGAGGGAATATATCCAATAGTAGGAGAATTCTCCAACTTCATTACACCAGATACTACCTCGTTCAGTGTTCCGTCACCGCCACTGCAGACAATAAGGTTAAATTCATGACCGTCAGCCTCTATTTTTTTTCCTGCGTCCATTGGGCACTGAGTCTGGTATGTTTCCACCCTATATCCTGCATTGATAAAAATATCTATTATCTGTGCAAGATATGTTTTTATTCGCGCTTTACCTGATTTTGCATTATAAACAAACAACAATTTCTTACTCATATCATTCACCAGTTTTCAAATATACTTGAAGTTAAAGCAAGCCTTCGTACTCAGTACAAAGGCCCGTATAGTTTCATTATCTGCCACAGCAGAATTTGTATTTCTTACCGCTTCCGCATGGGCATGGGTCATTTCTTCCGATTTTTTTATCTTTAACTACTGTGTGCGAAGATTTTTGTTCTTTATATAAAGCTTTTCTCTTTTCTTCATCTGGAATCAAAGTATTCCATGCTTCAAGAGTATATAACCATTCCGCTTTTGCTTCTACCATATTTTTGTATAGCAATTCTATGTCATATCCAAGATTAACTACTGTATCTTCTGTCATTTCTTCGATGGGATTTGACTCCTTAAGACTATCATTAATACCATCTAAGAAACCAACCATGATATAGAGGTCAACGCCATACTTTTCGGCAAGTTCTTTAACTGTGCCTGTAACCACCTCATCTGGGGTAGCTAAAATCTGTTCGTAGATTCCTCTCTCAAGTACAAAATATGCATTCCAGAACTTGTCATATTCTGCTTGGCTCTTTTGAGCACCATATGCATATCCTCTCCATGTTTCAAGAAGTGTGTAGTTTTGTTCTGAATTGTCGCTCATTGTTTTCCATCCTTTGCATTTTATTATGGCCCTTTGGGCATAAAAATTTACATATCAGGTTTATTATATAACATTTAATTCTATTTAGCAAATTGTTTTTTCCTTGTAAAATAGGGGATTTTTGCTATAATGGGATATATATAGTTCGTAAAACTTAGGAGGAGGCGGTTAATAATGTATAATATGTTTTTTGACAATATGACTTTGTCCGAGTCTGAGTCTATTTTAGAACACTATTTCCTAAATAATACAGAGGCGCAAGGCATAATAACTCATGCGCCTCTCACATATGATGATGCTTATAAGCTCTTCTCCCTTGTGAAGTCTATCCCAGTTGACAGCATTAAGGATTATGAAGCTTATACTCTTTCTATTCTCGTCTTATGGGCCTTTGCCATAAAATATAATTTTCCCTCCATTGATCTTTCCAGGCTATTCAAGCAAAGAGCTCGGCTTCTACCGCAATATTATGTACGACATTACGTGGACTTCTTAGGTATCACATTTGAAGAATTTGGACTAGCAACATTTGGACACAACCACTATTCTTTTCGAGGTATATGTGCCATAATGGACATACATGGCCATCTTTAAATCGAAAACAAAAGACTCTAAGTTTTCCATGGACTATGATTGTAGGGAAATCACTTAGAGTCTTTTTTTACTTATATATCTAATTTTAAAGGTTCGTTATTTGATTAAACGTTAATTTCTGCTTTCATACCGATAATATCCTTATTTTCTTCAAGAATTGGTGCAATTACATCTGTCAAGAATTCCTCTACCTGTATTACTGAACGACCAACATATTTTGTTGGGTCCATACATGATTTTAATTCTTCTAATGTCATATTAAACGAAGGATCCTCAGCAATAAGTTCAAGAAGGTTGTTATCTCCCCCCTCTTCTTTAACATTCTTACCTGCCTGCATTGATAAAAGTCTGATTTTTTCGTGAAGTTCTTGTCTATCTCCACCTGCTTTTACTGCATCCATCATAATATTCTCAGTAGCCATAAATGGAAGTTCTGACATAAGTCTCTTCTCAATAACCTTTGGATATACAACAAGTCCATCTACTACATTAAGATATAAATCTAAAATACCATCAATAGCAAGGAACGCTTCTGGTATACTAAGTCTCTTGTTTGCCGAATCATCAAGAGTTCTTTCAAACCACTGTGTAGCTGATGTAATTGCTGGATTAAGTGCATCAACCATTACATATCTTGAAAGAGATGCTATTCTTTCACTACGCATAGGATTTCTCTTATATGCCATTGCTGATGAGCCAATCTGATTTTTTTCAAATGGTTCTTCTACTTCTTTAAGATGTTGTAAAAGTCTTATATCATTTGAGAACTTATGAGCACTAGCTGCAATACCTGCTAAAACATTAGCAACTCTAGTGTCAAGTTTTCTGGAGTATGTCTGACCTGATACAGGGAAACACTCCTTGAATCCCATTTTTTCTGCAATCATAGGATCAATTCTTCGAACTTTCTCCTGATCACCTTCAAACAATTCTAAGAAACTAGCCTGTGTACCTGTAGTTCCTTTAGAACCTAAGAGCATCATATTATCAATAATATAATCTAAGTCATCAAGATCTAATTTCAATTCCATCATCCACAATGTAGCTCTCTTTCCTACAGTTGTAGGCTGAGCCGGCTGAAAATGTGTAAATGCAAGTGTTGGCTGTGACTTCTGTTCATCTGCAAATTTTGCAAGTTCCGCAATAACATTAATAAGTTTTTTGCGAACAAGCTTTAAAGCCTCTGTCATAACTATAACGTCTGTATTATCTCCTACATAGCAAGATGTTGCTCCTAGATGAATAATACCTTTAGCTTTAGGGCATAAAACACCATACGCATATACATGAGACATAACATCATGACGAACCAATTTTTCTCTTTCTATTGCTACTTCGTAATTGATATCCTCTGCATGCTCTTTTAATTCTTCAATTTGTTCATCTGTAATGTTTAATCCAAGTTCTTTCTCAGTTTCTGCAAGTGCAATCCACAATTTTCTCCAAGTACGGAATTTCATATCCGGTGAGAAAATATATTGCATCTCCTTACTTGCGTATCTTTCTGATAATGGGCTTTGATATTTATCGTACATTTACTTTCCTCCAAATATTATTTGTCATATGATCCACGGATGTCTTCCTTTGGTGGTTCTAATGAAAATTGTTCATTTTTACCTCTGTCGTCGATTTCTATGCCTTCGCAAAAACAAGCGGCTTAAATTTAAGCCGCCGTTGATTTTTATTGTATCGTTGATTATAAACCTAAACGCTTAAACACTTCATTGTATGCTTCTTCAACATTACCAAGGTCTCTTCTAAAACGATCCTTGTCGAGTTTTTCATGAGTATTAACGTCCCATAATCTACATGTATCTGGAGAAATTTCATCAGCAAGGATGATTTCACCTTTATATCTACCAAACTCAATCTTAAAATCGATTAATTCCATTTCTGCACCGAGGAAATATGCTTTTAATACTTCATTTACCTTAAATGCATATTCTGTAATCTTATCTATTTCTTCACGAGTGGCAGCACCAATGGCAATTGCAAAGTAATCGTTAATCATTGGATCTCCAAGAGCATCGTCTTTGTAACTAAACTCTAATGTAGGAGCGAGTAATTTTCTTCCTTCTTCGATTCCAAGTTTCTTTGAAAAGCTACCTGCTGCAACGTTTCTAATGATAACTTCAAGTGGAACTATTTCTACTTTCTTAACAACTGTTTCTCTATCACTTAACTCTTCGATTAAATGTGTAGGAACTCCTTCTTTTTCAAGAAGTTTGAATACATGATTGGTCATTCTATTGTTAATTGCACCTTTTCCAACAATAGTACCTTTCTTTTCGCCGTTGAAAGCTGTTGCATCATCCTTGTAATCTACTATTAATACATCTGGATCCTCTGTCTTAAATACTTTTTTTGCTTTGCCTTCATAGAGTAAATCTAACTTTTCCATCGTCTGCCACCTATCCTTTTTTATCTACGTTCTAAAGAATCTATATGTATCACTGACATGTTCAATATATCCTAATATGTCGATTATACATATGCGCGTTCATTATAACTCAAACATTATATAAAATCAAATAAAAATTACAATAATTAAACTCTTAAACACTGATTATATAAGTTATCTTAGTTGTTTTGGACATATTGAGCATAGATTAGGTAATTTATAAAAATTTCTTGATTATTATGTATAAGTTTAGTATAATAAAGTGTGTTTTGGAAGTAGAAACTGGGATGATTCCCCAAATATTAAGGAGATATGTTTTTATGTTGGACAAGAGAAGAAGTAAACGATTAGATGTAGATATGAGTTTGAATATTTCCAACCTTTTTAAGCAGGATAATATTCTTATCGGTAACATTGACGCACCTATTCATGTTGTGAACATTTCCAAGAATGGAATTGGATTTGAATCAGAAGCCCTCTTACCTATTGGATATTACTTCAATGCTAAGATTAATCTCGGCAATCAAGAATCTAGCCTCTACACTGTAGTTCAAATTGTTAGAACCGAGAAACAAGAATCTTCAATGTATTATGGATGCGAGTTTATTGGATTAGCCCCTATACTCGACTTCATTTTTGAAGATTTTGAAAAAAAACTAGAAGAGAATAACTAGTTTTACATATGATTTCAGTGGGCTATTAAATAAAACGCCAGTGCATATTGCACTGGCGTTTTATTATTTCCTCTTTTCTTTTTTATCTTTCTTCTTTTTTATTCTGTTTATTTTCCTTTCTTCTTTATCCTTTGCTTTTATTTTTCTTCGTAGCTCCACACATAGTCTTGAATAATTTTTCATATCTGATGAAGATATATCTATTCCTTCACCTTTATATCCTCGTCTTTCTATAATTAAAACAAGTTCTTTAATATCTATACCATATTTATCACTTACAAATACTTGTATTTCATTAGGTGTCATAGATTTACTATTAATTGGAGTATAGCCCTTTAAAATGCGCAAAATATGCTTATATACATAAATACATTTCTCTGGCGAGTTTTTATATCTCATCACCATATATTTATCCATTAATCTTCCAGATACGACACTTTTATAAAGGACTAAAATTACTGCCACTATTAATATCATTGCAGTTATTAAATATATACTTTTTCCGTTACCTATGCTAAATATCTCTGAAAACCTACTGATTGTTCCAGACATTATACCTTCTTCGTTTGTAGCACTGCCAGAAACTGTCGGTTCAAATACTGTATATCCATATCCTGGGATATACATCTCTACATATGCATGAGAATCCCCCGCTGTAATATAATAGGAATTTCTTTCATATTCCTTTGACATATAAAAACCCTCCGTATATTTAGCACACAGACCAATAGACTGTGCCATAAGGGTCATAGCTGTTGCATATTCTCCACAAGCTCCAGCTTTACTTTCAAAAACAAAGTACTCTATTGAATTTTGAGAGTTTTCATCATCAAGTGTATATTCATAACCATTTTCCGAAAAATATCTTTCTAGAGCAACTGCCTTTTCATACTCCGTGTCATAGTCCGAAGTGATTTCCAATGCCAATTTTTTTAATTCATTTGAATAGTTTTTATTTTTTCCTACATATTCAAGATTATATTTCACTTCCTTAATTGAAAATTTTAAATAATCTACATTTTCTCTATATTCTAGAAGTTCTTCATTTTCATATACACACGAAGATAAACCCTCAATAAAATCCACATATTCTCTAGCAGTAAAATGACTAGCAAAATCAATAATTTGTTGATTCTGTCTTGCTATATCTTGGTAATATTTTATTTCATATGGTTCCGAGCGTCCCAGCGACGACTTATCGCCATACTGGATACTGCCACTACTTTTTTGCTCTATATTTTCGTTATTTTGATATAATCCCCCAGTCATATAATTGAGGCTAATTTCATCAGTATCTATAACGTTAAATGTCCTAGCTGTATGCAGGAAAAAGTTTGATTTAAAGGTACTCGCATAAATAATCGCATCCATACTTTCCTCTGTAACATTTGGAATGTCTTCTAGAGCAATATCGTACTTTTTAAATATTTCAGGACAAAGCTCATACAGTGCTGTCATTGTCTCGTAAAATGTTCGCATATCTAGATGTTCCCTATTATTTTCCCAATTTGGTAAAATAGCGACTTCATCATTCGTCCACTGCCCCTTTGAATATTCCATATAAGAGGACCTACGCAGATATAATGGTTCAAATGCATCCACACGATATATGACTCTATTTTGGTTCAAATAGGCATAGCTGCCTGCTGCCGATGAATCTTTTAGCATTCCGATAGCACCAAGGTTTCTTGCTGAAAATGGACTAAGAGAAATTACTTCATCTGTTATGTCTCTGTATTTAGCGCTTTCATTTTTTGGTGTAATAATTGCTACTAAAATAACAATCAGAAAAATCAGGGAAAGAAATCTGTAATATGTAGAATTCTTCTTTATTTCTACATCCTTTGTATGTCTTAAATACATCTTTGAAATGTATATATAAATCAAGGACACCACTATCATAATAATATAGACTATCTTTACAGTTTCAATCATTTTAAAATACAAAGCAATCGGTATCATAAGGATAAAAATCATAATATATCCCCTGAAATAAAACTTTGTAAAATAGTAGACTGTAGTTCCAATAAAGAGTAATCCTATAAAATAAAATATGGAGATGTATGGTAAATATGCGGGATCGTAATCATATCCTGTAAGGAGCCATTCATAAAAATGAAAACCACCTATATTGAAATTTAAAGCAACAATCAAAAATACCAATGCAATAAAATATGCCAGCGTACACATTCTCTTGGATGTCTTCTCCTTGAAACTATCCAAAAACATAAAAAGAAACATTATACCAATTGCTGATAGTGCCACTATAACCCAATCGTTGGGATAATAAGGTGCTAATGTAGTCGCCAGCACAGCGAAAGCATAAAAGATATTTCCTTGTTTGATAATGTCTATTAAACGTTTCACTTTTATGCCTCCTTTGTAATTTCGTGGGTAGCATTAATATGCCATATATTGCTACCATTTATGTTACTACTTGTAGTAATAAAATTAACGGGAACAGGAGGCAAAGATTTTTCCATATTTCCAAATGCCTTAACTCTACTTGAAAACATTACAATGGAACTTATTTTATCTGCCCTTTTTATACTTATCTTTGGCGCATCTTTTGAAGTATCAAAGAATTTTACCTCTCCACTAGCGTCCACTAGTTGATCTAAACTTGCCTCATTTGCAAGGGTAATAACCCTTATGCCCTCCTCCGTAGTAATATAAACTTCTGCGCAAACACCATTTTTAATAATATATCCAGCATATGAAAGCATTCCTTCAAGCAATAACTCTCTTTTATACCTATTCTCACTTGAAATACTATCTAAAATAATAGCTTGTCTTATGTATGAAACAGGCTCATATTCTCTAACAAAAAGTTTCCCTTTTTTTGCTGAAAGTTTATAGTTAATTCTCTTTAAGGAATCGCCAGGTTGATATTCCCTGTGCTCATACCCTAAAAAGCCTGTTGCAGATTTCATCTGATTATTACTTTCCTCACTATCATCAAAATCCGAGGTGTATTGGCTTATTTGTAGAATTTCACTACCATATTCCATCTCCGTATACCTGGGCAGTGTTAATGATACAATCTCTTTATTTACTATTCTTTTTTCATATGAGAAAATTCCAGCAAAATCCCTAAAAATTATCTTTTCTATGGCTATTATGTCCGTTCCAAATACTTTTGTAACATAATCAATATTATGCACATACTTATTAAAGGCATCTACCATACAAACAAAATGGCTTTCCCCCAAATTTTCTAGATACACTTGTTCCTTTAAAAAAATCTCTATAAATGTGAAAGGTAGAGGAAACCTAGAAGATATTTCTATTTTCACACTTATTTTACTGCCTCTCTTATCCTGTATTTTCTTTACTGGCATATCAATCTTAATAAAATGCATACCAATGGCTGTGGAAAGAATTGAAAGCAAAATAATTATACCAAATACAGATAATATAACTACTCCGAGATTTGCATCAAAAAAAAACGTTATAAACGTAAAGAAGAGTATCAGTCCAATATATCCAAAAATATTTTTAAAGTTAAGTTTAAATCTCATTTGTAAGTGGCACCTCTATAGAATTCACAATGTGATCAAGTAATTGATGTTCATCTGCAAAATTAGCACGTCCACTAGCCGACAATATTATTCTATGGGCCAAAACTGGATGAATCATATATTTTATATCATCTGGAGTAACATAATCTCGTCCATCTATAAATGCCTTTGCCTTTGCAGCATTATAGAGTCCAATACTTCCTCTTGGACTAACACCAAGAGTTATATTTGAATCTGTCCTAGTAGCTGCTACTAATTTAATTATATAGTTCTTAAGTGACTCTGCCATTGTCACTTTCGTTACTTCCTTTTGCATAGTCACAATATCACTAGTATCCAAAACCTTCTTAATATCCATGGTCCTTATATGTTCCATATCTAAAATGATTTTTTCTTCCTCAGGTGTTGGATAACCCATAGTTACTCGCATAATAAATCTATCCATCTGCGCCTCTGGAAGATGATATGTCCCATATGTTTCAATATGATTCTGCGTTGCAAGTACCATAAACACCTCAGGTAACTGATGTGTACTTCCATCTAAAGTAATCTGGTGCTCTTCCATTATTTCTAGCAATGCCGATTGAGCCTTTGAGGAAGCACGGTTAATTTCATCTGCTAGTAAAAAATTACATATACTAACTCCTGGATGATATATTAATTCACCAGTCACGCTATCTGGTATACTATATCCAGTAATATCAGAGGGCATAATATCTGGCGTTAACTGAATTCTATTAAATTCTCCATCAAGTGATGTAGCAAGTGCTGATACAAGTCTGGTTTTACCCACTCCTGGAACATCTTCAATAAGAACATGTCCACCACAAAGCAACGCAGCAATAATATTTTTTACTGTATCTTCTTTTCCTACAATAACCTTGGAAATATTGTCCATTAAAATTTTAATATCGTCTCTCATAAAATCTCCTTATATTAAATACATTTTATCTTATTTCCTATAGTATACACGCTAAACCCTAGTGTAAGTCAACATATTTTCCAAATATTTTCATATTTAGAAAAAACCATCAATTCTTGATCCCTAAGTTTGGTATCAAAAGCTGATGGTCTTACTTCTAAAATAGCTTTACTACAATAATTCTTTAAGTATTTTATTTACAATTCCAGGATTTGCCTTGCCCTTGGCTGCCTTCATAGTCTGACCAACCAAGAAACCAATAGCCTTATCCTTTCCATTGTGATAATCCTCTACTGACTGTGGATTTGCTGCGATAACTTCCTCTACAATTTTTTTGAGTCCGACTTCATCGTTGTTCATCTTAAGTCCTTTTTTTTCAACATATTTATCCGGATCAATATTTTCCTCGAATACTATCTTAAATACGTCCTTTGCAATCACACCATTAATTGTCCCATTTTCCACAAGTAGGATGACTTTGGCAAAATTTTCTGGTGAGAATGTAATTTCATCAGGTTCCATAGCCTTCTCTTTGAGTAATTTCATAGTCTCGCCAATCAACCAGTTTGAAACTTTTTTAGGGAGTTTACAAATATCTGTTGTCTTTTCAAAAATATCTGCAAGTTTCTTATATAGTGTGATAATATCAGCATCATACTCTGGAAGATTATAATCATTAATATATCTATTCTTCTTAGCATCTCTGAATTCTGGCTCTTTACTCTTAACTGCCGCAAGCCATTCATCATCAATAACCACTGGTACAAGGTCTGGTTCTGGGAAGTATCTATAATCTTGAGCATCTTCTTTTGAACGCATAGCATATGAATATGCTTTATTGTCATCCCAACGTCTTGTCTCCTGAGTAACACTCTTACCTTCTTCTAGAAGCTCAATCTGACGCTGTCTCTCATTTTCAATAGCTCTAGCAATAGCTTTGAATGAGTTTAAGTTCTTCATTTCTGTTCTTGTTCCAAACTCTTTTGCTCCAACTTCCATCACCGATAAATTTACGTCAACTCTCATAGAACCCTCTTGAAGTTTGCAATCCGAAGCTCCCAAATATTGAATTATGAGTCTAAGTTTTTCAAGATATGCAATAACTTCGTCTGCTGAACACATATCTGGCTCAGAAACTATTTCAATAAGAGGCACACCCGATCTATTATAGTCTACAAGTGAACAGTTTTCCCATTCATCATGGATTAGTTTTCCTGCATCCTCTTCCATATGAATTTCATGTATTCCTATGCTCTTTTTGCCTGCCTCTGTCTCAATTTCAACCCTACCATTTCTGCAAATAGGCAGATATAACTGTGAAATCTGGTAGTTTTGAGGATTATCTGGATAAAAATAGTTCTTTCTATCGAACTTATTATATTGTGTAATCGTACAATTAGTTGCAAGGCCAACTGCCATTGCATATTCAACAACTTGCTTATTGAGTACCGGAAGTGAACCTGGCATACCTGTACAAACTGGGCAAGTATGTGTATTAGGGGCACCACCAAATGCTGTTGAACATGAACAGAAAATTTTTGTTTTTGTGGCCAGTTCTACGTGAACTTCAAGACCAATGACTGTTTCATACTGTTTCATAGTGTCGCCTCCTTAGTCAAACTGCTTAGCCATATCACATCTGTTATATGTCATTGACTTTTCAAATGAATATGCTGCACGAATAATGTTATTTTCTTTAAAGCAATCTCCAATAAGTTGAAGTCCTATTGGAAGTCCCTGTGAAGAAACCCCACATGGAAGTGAAATTCCAGGAAGTCCTGCAAGGTTTACTGAAACAGTATAAATATCACCTAAATACATCTTAATTGGATCTTTTAAACTTTCACCAAGTTTAGGAGCAGTAGTTGGAGCTGCTGGTCCAAGAATAACATCATATTTTTCAAAGGCTTTATCAAACTCTTTCTTTATGAGTGCCTTTGTTTTAAGTGCTTTCAAATAATATGCATCATAATATCCACTACTTAAAACGAATGAACCAAGCATAATTCTTCTCTTAACTTCTGGACCGAATCCTTCCGAGCGAGATTTCTTATACATATTATGAAGTCCTTCATATTCACTAGTTCTATAACCATATTTAACGCCATCAAATCTAGCAAGATTTGAACTTGCCTCTGCTGAGGCAATTACGTAATAAGCTGGTATTGCAAAGTTAACAAGTCCTAAATCAAACTCTTCAACAATAGCACCTTTTTTTTCTAATACTTTTGCAGCATTTAAAACTGCTGCCTTTACTTCACTATCAAGTCCATCTTCAAAATACGCCTTTGGAATACCAATTTTAAGACCTTTTACATCATCCACTAATGCCGATGTAAAATCATAATTTTCTCTCTTAACAGAAGTAGAATCTTTTGCATCATAAGATGAAATAGCCTCAAGTATAGTTGCACAATCTGTAACATCCTTCGCTACTGGTCCAATTTGATCAAGTGATGAACCATATGCAATAAGTCCATATCTAGAAACTGTGCCATATGTTGGCTTTATTCCTGTAACTCCACAAAATGAACTTGGCTGTCTGATTGAACCACCTGTATCCGAACCTAATGCATAGTGACATTCTTCTGCTGCTACCGCTGCACAACTTCCACCTGACGAACCTCCAGGTACATGTTCTTGATTCCATGGATTTTTTGTAATTTTAATAGCTGAAGTCTCTGTTGTACTTCCCATTGCAAATTCATCCATATTAGTCTTTCCAATGATAACCGCACCTGCTTTTTGCAAATTAAGTACAGCTTCAGCTGTATACGCTGGATTGAAATTACTTAATATTTTAGATGAACATGTAGTAAGAATACCCTCCGTACACATATTATCTTTAATCGCTACTGGTACTCCTGCTAGAGGACCGTCAAGTTCACCTCTATCAATCTTACCCTGTATTTCTCTAGCATCCTCCATTGCTTTGTCACGGCATACTGTAACAAAACTTCCGACAGCCTCGTCTTTTGCTTCTATACTGTCAAGAGCTGCTATTACCGCCTCTTCAACAGATATTTCTTTTTGTTTTATTTTCTTGCCAAGCTCAACGGCAGTTAAACTCATAATATTCATGTAATAAGGCTCCTTTACTCAACAGTTTTAGGTACCATAAAGCTACCATTCTTTTTAGCTGGTGCATTCTTAATAATTGCATCTCTCATATCGGTATTAGTAACAACATCTTCTCTGAAAACATTATTTACTGGAAATACCTGAGACATGGGCTCTACACCTGTAGTATCTAATTCATTTAATTTATCAATATAGTCTAACATGTTGCCCATATCTTTTTTTGCTTGCTCTTTTTCAGAATCACTAAGTTCGAGTTTTGCAAGAATGCCAACATATTCAATTGTTTCGTCTGAAATAATATTTGCCATTTTATTTACTCCTTATATTATGGTTCAAGTCTGTTCAAATCTCTTGGGAATAATGTTGTATCACGTACATTCTCAGAGCCTACCAGTTTCATTGTAAGTCAAAGCTTAGGGTAAATGTGGTATCCTCTGGATCATCCATAGTTTTCTTATAAAACTTACGGGACGGTATTTTTAATACTTTTATTTAATAGGAGGACCAAACCTTTCTAATGAAATAAAAAAAAGCCCTGAAACGAACAAGTTCGTTTCGGGGCGAATATACTAAAAATAATATCCGCGGTACCACCCGCATTCAGAAGATTAATATTTTGCCTCTATCTCCTGCACTTTTACACTTAACGCGTGGGACGTACGCTTCTACTTTTAAATCTTCAAGGCGTCTGCTCCAGAGTGTTCCCATACTATAAAACATCTGCCGTGGTTTTCAGTCATGGCCACAACTCCCTGAAGAGTTTATCATAGCATAAGTCTCTTTCATTGCATTTAAATTTTACTTTGCAATAATAATACATTCATACATTTTGATTGTCAATAGTTAATTTTTATTGTAGAATAAAGAGTATACCGTATTTCTGAACAAGAAATCAAAAAATGTGATTAAAAATTAAGTATTTAATTAAGTATATAATTATAATTTACTAAAATAGAGAATAGAGGACTATGCTATGGGATTAATTTCTGGAAAGCTAAATGCTTTTACAAATGATACACTTATATACGAACAGGGTGACAATGTAACTACCATTAGTTATATAAAGGAAGGGGCTGTAATAAAAGAAGATTCTCACGGGGAAACCACTTTCATTGCTGGTGAATTTATTGCCGTTAAAGACCTTTATGATGGGTTTTACCGTGGTGATTATACTGCTACAAAAGGAACTTGCCTTATCTCCCTAGCTGCTGATTCTCCGGCCTCTTTAGTAGAATTTCTTAAAGCAAACACTACACTACACTCAAGTTTGTCTTATGAACTTTGTGTACTTATAGTTCAATTATATGAAATGTACTCCTTATTATACAGTGATGTTCAAGATTTTTATTCTTCCATCATTGCTATGCATGACAGATATATTAACTGCTGTATTTCTGCTTCCATTTCACCAACTGAGTTTTTAGAACCTCACAATGCTACACACTACAAGTATAGTGAACAACCTTTCTACAAGAACTTTCTAGTTTTTAACGAACTAGCATCTAGTGAACCTAAGGCTCACACTATCATGAAAACTAACGGTGCTAAATTTTTGACTATTCAATTAGAACTCATTCGAGATATATTTACTGCTTATGATGATATGATTTTTTATCTCAAAACCATTATTGCATTATTCGCAAGCAAAAGTGAGTATTGCCTTTTCTCACTAACAGCCAAGTTAGCGGATAAAGCATCCTCAAAATATAAATCAACTATACTTGAATTACTTACTGATATGAAAAACATTATTACGAACACTGATAAGGACTTGCGTGATAATGCTGGAATTGACATTGATATAGACTATAACCGTGTAAATTTCTATTTTCTAATGGTAGAGGCTATGGAAGATAGTGCTCCTGGTGAATCCACAGATGATAATAGTGATAATGCCTTGAAAAGCTCACCTTCTAAATCTACAACAAAGGAAACTTTAGAAACCAAAGAAGATGCACAGGAAAATGATTTCTTCATAGATTACAATGATACTTTGCGCAAACTCTGTCAATTTGCGGGGTTTGATGATAGCAAATATACTATTTATGACAATGCTATCCAACATTTTATTTCATTACCCGATAAAGATTCTAGGGAGGATGACGTTCGTAAATTCAGAAAAGAATTCACCTTGATTTTTTATGAACTATATGAAGAAGTATTCATAAATTATGCAAATAGCTCAGACCGCACCGAACTCCGATTAGTTGAGTTGTTTTTAGATTTTGGCTTCATGGATGAGCGTCTACTTACCGACTCTCAAATTGAATTCCTTATATCTATTCCAGAATTGAATACCGTTTCACCTTGCAATGTTTACCGTATGAAAGACTGGTTGATGCGAATTTATGAGGGTCTCGAGATTACTTCCAAAAATGAATTCGATATGAATTACAACGATTTCATTAGGGAACGCAAGAAAAATGAGCCTATCACTATACAAAAGGAGCAAGAATTACTGGCAAACAGTGAACTAAAGGCTAGGTTTGAGATCCAAAACTTATTAAAGTACAACTCTCGATTACTTAATGGCAGTATTCTCTCATTCTTCCCTATGTTACATATGGATGCTTTTGAGCGAGACATCAAAAATATGCTGCTTACCTCTGAGGATATTAATGAAGTGGTACGGGGGCTAACTGCTATAGATTACTCTGTATTTTATAGGGAATTACTTATTTCAGATGAAGCAAAGAAAATCCCTCGTGCTACTGTACAAAAAGAAATTTATCCTAACTTTATCCTCTTCCCAGTTGCTGGTGTGAATGGCATTATGTGGCAGGAGACTTCAGGAAATCGTGTTAACTCAGAAGGTCGATTCCTTTTACCTACACTTTTTACTGGAAAGTTAGAGGATACCATTCTCACAATGATGGGACGATTCCGCTGGGAAATGTGTAAGACTCTCTACGGAAGTGCATGGAATAATATACAAGTACCTTCACTCACTAGTGAATATTGTGACTATGTTCAGTTCTATCGCAAAAATAAAGACCTTTCTACTGAAAAGAAGGAGGCTCTTAAAAATCAAATTTCCCGCTGTAGAAATAATATGCGTGAAATATTCGTTTTTGATTATATTATCTGGATGCGTTTTGAATCAGCAGGTGCTATTAGATTAAATAAAGTTTCAAGAAGAATTCTCGCGTCCTACTGCCCATTTTCCAAGGATATCAGAAACAAAATAGCCGGACAGCCAATATTTGATGACGCAATGACAAAATTTGCACGAGAAAAGCAGCGTAAAATTAAAGAAGTAAATAATATGATAATAGCCCTAGAACGTGGTGGCGCTACTATTATTGATGATATTAAAAACACTAAAAAATTCTATGAGGAACTATAGTTTTTGATTTTCGTAGTTTCTGGTTTTAATATTTTTTGTTTTATGAAAAAGGAAGTTAGTGTGATATTTCCCGTGGATTCGGCGGTATTGTATCAAACTAGCTTCCTATGTTTTTAATTATATATTTGATTCTTGTTTCATCTATTTTTGTTTCTTGATCCTTGTTTATTGATTCCTGTTTTATCTATTCTTGCTTCTTATTTTTCTAATGCCTCTAATATTTCCACCACATACATTGTATGATAATCGTTATCACCATACCATTTCTCTATCTGTGCCTCATCTATAAAGCACTCAGCCTTCATATCCTGAGCATATAATTTCTTACATATAAGTGTAAGTTCTGATTCCTCAAACACTGGTATATCATAGCCCTCTATCATGTGAAGGTTCGATTTTGTGATTTTATCTTCATATCTTCCTGATGCTTTACCCATATATGCAAGCACATTTTTTTTATCCTCTGGCATAAATGAAACCGATATTTTGTCGCTTCCATCTACCAACTCCTTTGTATATCTGCTATCTCTTATAAAAATGTAGGCAACTTCCTTTCCCCACATAATACCCAGTCCACCCCAAGAAGCTGTCATAGCATTACTCTTTTCTCCTTTTGTAGCGCCGATGAGCATCCACTGCTTTCCTATTTTTGTAAATACATTTTCGTTCATTTTAGTAATATCAACTTTTTGCATATTTTAAAATCCACGTATATTATCTTAGACGATATATACTTTCCTTTCCTTTTTATATAACTTAATCCATATTTTTCCATATTTATGTACATTATACATATCTCATATTAAAAGAGAAGTGGTAGGTACCACTTCTCCTATGCATATCACCGTTAATACTAAAGTGCCTTGATTCTCTCCATAGCCTCAAGTGTATTTTCATAAGTTCCAAATGCTGTGAGTCTGAAGTAACCTTCACCACTTGGTCCAAATCCTGAACCAGGAGTACCAACAACATTTGCTTCATTTAGTAAGTAATCAAAGAATTCCCATGATGTCATCTTGTCTGGAGTTTTTAACCAAATATAAGGCGCATTTACACCACCAGAAACCGAATATCCTGCCGCTGCAAGTCCATCTCTGATAATTTTAGCATTATTCATATAATATTCAACCTGCTGTCTTGTCTGAGCCTTGCCTTCTTCTGTGTAAATAGCTTCGCCAGCCTTTTGTATAATATATGGAGCACCATTAAATTTAGTTCCATGTCTTCTAGCCCATAAGCTATTGAGCATTGTATCGCCACTTTTTAGTTCCTTTGGTATAACTGTAAAGCCAAGACGAGTTCCTGTAAAGCCTGCATTTTTCGAGAAACTTCTTATCTCGATAGAACACTCTTTTGCACCTTCACACTCATAAATAGTATGAGGAACATCTTCCTCTGAAATATATGCTTCATAAGCTGCATCATAAACAATAACAGCCCCAACTTTTAGTGCATAATCAACCCATTTTTGGAGTTCTGCCTTGTTAAGAGTAGCTCCAGTAGGATTGTTAGGGAAACAAAGATATATAATATCTGGTGTTTGGCTTGGTAGTTCAGGAGCAAAGCCTGTAGCTTCTGTACATGGCATATAAATTACATTGGACCATCTCTCTGTTTCTACATTATATTCACCTGTTCTTCCAGCCATTACATTTGTATCAACATAAACTGGATATACAGGATCACAAACTGCAATCTTATTATCTACTGCAAATATATCGCCAATATTACCTGAATCGCTCTTTGCACCATCACTAATAAAAATTTCATCAAGAGCGATTTCAACACCACGAGCCTTGTAATCATTGGTAGCAATAGCTTGACGTAAAAATTCATATCCAAGATCTGGAGCATATCCTTTAAACGAAGCTGCGCTTCCCATCTCGTCCACTGCGCTATGAAGTGTGTCTATAACCTTTGGTGCAAGTGGTAATGTAACATCACCAATTCCAAGTCTGATAATTTTTTTATCTGGATTAGCTGATGTAAAGGCATTTACCTTCTTTCCAATATTTGAAAACAAGTAACTACCTGGTAATTTTAAATAGTTGTCATTAATTTTAAACATTTTTGTTCCTCTCTTATTCGTATTAATAAAGCATTATTAGTATAACTCAAAGAAATACAATTCTCAAGTCTTAAAATAGTATGCTTCTTACCTTTTATACTTTTATATGCTTTTTCTAATTTACTACCATTTTAGGGGTTGTTTTTATATAAGTTTAATTATAAAATATACACACAGATATTCGCTATTTTTGGCGTTTATTCTACATAAGTTGACAAAGTAAAAATATTTCTATTTTGCCAACTTATTCATATCCATATATACATAAAACTACTAGTTTTATATGTGCTGAGTTTTCTAATACTATATAGTACTTAAATACTAGGTAAAATCAAAAAATTTAATATTAGAAACTATACTTTATTAAATAAATTTGCAATATTAAATAATCACGCATTGTTAAATAACTGCGCAATATTAATTAACTACGAGGTAATTATGAATTCATTAAAAAATTTTATTATAAGAAATAGGCATCTAGTGGCACTGACCGTAGGCGTGACTACTCTTTTGTTAGGAGTTTTCATTGTTCTTGCCGTCTTTACTCTTGATTCTCCAACTACCCCAAAGGAGCCATCCACTACAAAGAGGCCTACTGCAAATCATTCATCAGAAGCCGATGATGATACCATTCCATCAAACGAACCAACTTCTGAAAATGAATCCCTCATTGATGTGATTGATCCAGAAACTACAGAAATTGAAACATTACCGGCAAATGAACTTCCATATTTAGTTATGGTTAATAGAATTATGAATTGTATTACTGTTTATACAAAGGATGATTCAGGTCAATTCACTATCCCAGTAAAAGCTATAGTTTGCTCTACTGGCCGTGAAGGGCACGAAACTCCTATGGGTACCTTCAACACATCAGATATGTTTAAATGGGCTGTTATGGCTGATAGATCTTGTGCCCAATACGTTTACCGTTTCAAGAATAGTTACTTATTCCACTCTGTTCCATACCTATCTATGACAAAAGATACACTTGAGACAGAAGAATATAACAAGCTTGGCTCTGCTGCTTCTCTTGGATGTGTTCGTATGAGTGTTGCAGATGCGATTTGGATTTATGAAAATTGTCCAGTAAATACCACTGTTATCATATATGATGATCCTACAACACCTGGTCCACTAGGAAAGCCCGAAAGTATTAAAATTCCTTTAGATAGTCCTTATGCTGGCTGGGACCCTACTGATCCAGATCCAAACAATCCATGGCATAATTTTTCAGCTCAAATTAAAGCTCAAAATTCCACTGTAACCCTTACAGTAGGTGCTTCAATTGAAAAACTCCTCAGTAATTTTTCTGCCAACGATACTTGTGGCAATGACATTTCTGATAAGATTATTATTGAAGGCAACTACAACTTAAATGTAGTTGGAAAGTACTCAATCAAAGTTTCTGTTACTGATGTAATAGGAAGTACGGCCTCTATAGATGTTGTTGTCATCGTAAAATCCGAAGAGACTACTACGCCAGCAAACACCACTACTACAAATCCAGAGACAACTACACCTTCTGGTACTAGTGAAGGTACTAGTGAAGGTACAACCAAGGACACCGATCCTACTATTACCGAACCAGAATCAACCACCCCATCAGCAGTTCCTGATATTACTTCTATCGAGTAGAATCCATCTGCATTGAATAGATGATGGGGATACATGATATGAGCAACTCTATTGGATATATGTCATGAATATCATTATATGTTGCAATTTACACCCTATCCTACTTATAAGAATAAGTTATCGCGATAACTTCGCCATCTTTCTGGGCAATAGTCAACTGTGTTTTTCCGTCATTGAATGTGTAATTTCCAAGAGATTCACTGTCTACACCCATCGCTGAGCAAACCTGCGCATCTGTGCTTCCGATTTTTACGCCTTCTGGTGTAGCTATTCTATCATCTGTGAAGTCAATTGCTGTTACAACTTCGCTTCCTTCAACAGTACTTATTGTCACCTGAAATCCATCGTACATATACATCTTATCTTCGCCTTCGAATGCGCAGCTTACTGCTGTGAATGTGCTGTTTGCTTCGCCTAAAGCGTCTATTGCAGCATCACCTGCTTGTCCAATGTATACCTTTTCATTTCCTACTGATACATAGTACTTAGGAATTGTATTTTCCGAAGCCTTTTGTGTTGTTGTTGTATTGTCACTATCTCCTGATGAACCACATCCTGTTGCAAATGCCATCATAGCAATTACAGTTAATGCTAATATTTTCTTTTTCATAATCAATATCCTTTCAAATATCCATATTCTTCTAGTAATTCTTCTTGATATGCCTTTTCTTCATCATAGTCCTTAACTATTTCTTCCCAATGCTTCACCACTTCTTCGTCTGAAGCATAATCAGTGAATTCATAACTATCCATAAGGGTCTTTCCAAAATAATGTGCGAGTTTTTCTGCGCCATATACATTCAAATGCAATCCTGCATCATAAGTATCTGTTGAGAAATCTATGCCAATTTCCTCTGTACAATCAAGGAAATTAATATACTTTAGATTATGCTCATTTGCATAGTCTTCCATAGCATCATCCCACTCGTCATACCAATATGGATAAAGACTTGGTGCCTTTATCAAGACTAATTGTATTCCTTTTTTATCACATAAGTCAACCATCATATCAAGATATTTGTAACTATTTTCAGAGAAAGAATAATCCTGTAATGCTGGTGCCTTTGGCAAACCACCTACAGGCTTTATGTCCGCTCTCATAAGGTATCCGCTATGTGTTACTTTTTTTGTGGACCAATAATACTTAAAATCGTCCTGTGTCAACTCATTCCAACGAGAATGATATCTAAGTAGTGGGAATACGTATGACATAAAGGATTCCTCCTCTGTCATTGACGCGTTGATAGACTTTATCTTACTAGCAGACATTTTCATGCCGTCTAAGGTCATTCTATTATATGCTTCGTTTTGTGGTTCACCATACTTCATAGATAACACATTGAAAACTACTACATCAGGAGTTTCATAACTAAGTGTCTCTTCTAGTAAATAATAGGACTGCCAAATAAGCTGCTGTGCACTACCTCGCATATAGCTTGTAAGTCCATACTCTTCCCAAAGTGTTACAGGGGAAATATTTTCATATACCTCGCAATCACCCACGAAGATTATATTGTGGTTTTCGCTGTCGTCATAGTATTCGCCAATCATTGCCCCCTCGTAAATATCGGACATGTATTTCGGCATAAATAGTCTTTGTAATGCTGCTAAGGCAACCAACATAACCACCAATACTAGAGCCAGTATTATTACTTTTTTCTTTCTTTTGGTCATAATCTTACCTCGCATTAGAACTGATTATATATAAATTGACTTGCGTCATATCCAATGCCGTAGGCACCAAATATAATTATGCTAATAAATAACAATGCAAAAACTGCACATTCAAATGCAAATCCCTTGTTGCTGATTTGCGTTCTTATAGCTGCATGACGCTGTAACATACTAATCGTAAACATCAACAATATACCTGTGGCTAAAATTATATAATCGCCACTTGTAAGTCCTAGATTCAACAATTCTCCCCCAGTTATATCACTGATACGGAAATCTGTAAAAATACTAAAGAACATTTTAAAAGTTAGGCCTACATCTCTGTAGCAGTCGAACATTCTTAAAGAACTCATTATAAGGAACGTTCTAAGAATTTCAAATACCTTGTATCCCCATGTGGGTTTTAACTTTGGAAATTTCTCGTGGAATTTCCTGTATAGAGGCTTTAATTCTTCCGAAACCACAATAACCAAGCAATTTCCCAGGCCCCATACGATAAAGTTCCATGCCGCACCATGCCACAATCCTGTGGTAAACCACGTAATAATCGTAGCTAGATATACAGGTATCTTTTTACCAAATCTATCGCCAAAAATCTTCTTAGATTTCTTTGTAAGCTTCATCATCCATCCACTTATTGAAACTGGATAGAAAATATATTCTTTAAACCATTCACCTAGAGAAATGTGCCATCTTCTCCAATATTCAGCAATATTCTTTGAGAAGAATGGTCGATAGAAGTTTTCCATTACATTTATGCCCATCATCTGTCCAATACCAATAGTAATATCAATACCTCCAGTGAAATCAGCATATAATTCTACTGCATAGAAAAGCATACCGATCAACGCAAATACTCCATCGTACTGCTCTGGTGCACCTATAAGAGCCTTTACACCAATTAACATTCTATCTGCAATAACCACTTTCTTGAAGTAACCCCAAAGGATTCTTTCAAGACCTAGTCTAATATTCGACCATTGTAATGAATGTTCTTCATATAATGTTTTGCTCAGATTTGCGAATCTGCTTATTGGTCCCTGAATTAACTGTGGAAAAAATGACGTAAATAATGCAAGTTTGAAAATGTTTCTCTCAGCTTTATATTTACCGTAATATAAATCAATTAGATATCCCATGATTTGGAATGTGTAAAAGGAAATTCCAAGTGGTACAAAGAAATCGATTAATTGTAAAGCATTATCATCGTTGAAAAAAATACCATTTACATTAAAAATTACAAAATTTGCATATTTTAAAACAGCAAGAATTCCAAAATTAAAGAGGATTCCCGTAATAAGGTATCTTCCTCTTTTCTTTTTCATTTTCTCTTTGTAGGACTTTTTTTCTTCCTTTGTCCATACAGCTTTATTATTTTTTATTTGTTCTTTTTCTTGTGAACTTATCTTGTCTATTTTTATACTCAGCAAATATGTAGAAATTATAGTTGCTGCAATGAATAAAAATCCCATTGCTCCTGCAGCATAATAAAATACGCAGTTTGATAATAATAAAAATTTCCACTGCCATTTTTTAGGTAATATGTAGTATAAAAAAATGGTGATTGCTAGGAAAAAAATAAATTCCCCGGACGTAAATAACATATAAGCTCCTATATATTTTTATTTTTCTATCTTAGTCTTTAATTAAAATTTAAATTCCATTCTAAAATCTCTGAAAGAACCTACCTATAATTAGTTTTATAATAAGCTCATTCATTCTATAATTAGTCCTCTATAAGTCTTGTAATAAGCGCATACAAAGCTTCTGCTGAATTGAAATTCTCTGGTACAATTTCGTCAGCTGGAATCATTACGTCAAATTCATCGTTTACTTCTGAAATAATTGTAACTATGTCAAAAGAATCAAGCACCTTGTTGTCAATTAATCCTGTTGCTGTTGTAAAATCTACCTCTGGATGTAAACCATCTAAAATCTCTAAGAGTTCGTCCATTATGAATACCTACTTTCTTTTAATAATCTGATTTTTAATTGTAACTCTGTCAATCTTTCCATTGAGCGTAAGCGGAAGAGTTTCCATTGCCTTAACGCCACTCGGAATCATGTACCTAGGGAGTTTATTTTTAAGCGATTCTACTACGAATGCTACTTCGGCTGTTCCTGAATATACGAGATGAATTTTCTTTTTTTCCTCGTCATAAATACAACAGCCTGTATTTACACCATCAATCTGGTCTACAGCAGCTTCGATTTCACCTAATTCAATTCTGTGTCCCATATGTTTAATCTGGTGATCACGCCTTGAAATATAAATAAGCTCTCCGTATTCATTATATTTTGCTAGATCTCCTGTCTTGTATACAATTTCAGGATATTTATCATTAAGCGGATTCTGTACAAACGCCTGATTGGTTCTTTCAGAATCGTTATAATAACCTAATGTAACAGCAGTGCCACGAATATATATTTCGCCTGGTTCGCCTGCACTTGCTAACTGCATATCATCCCCAATAAGGAGAATCTGCGTATTTCTAAAAGGTCTACCAATTGGAATAGCATCGCCTTCACTAAATTCTCTATTTACTACATAATAGCAAGACATCCCAGTGGCCTCGGTTGGTCCATAAAGATTAATATACTTTGCATCTGGAACATATTGTTTCCACAAATTGAACTGCTTTACCGGAAATACTTCACTTCCAAAAGCAATGATTTTTAAATACTGTGGAACCACCTTTGCAAAAGCTCCAAGCCCAGAAATAATAGTGAGTGCTGGAACTACCCAACAAACTGTATTTATCTTATATTCATTTAAATATTCAACCAATTTAACCGGCATCATAAATAATTGCTTCGGAATAAAATAGGTCGTCGCACCAAACTTCATTGTAGTATACACTTCCTTGAGACAAGCATCTACATAAAGAGGTGTCTGATTACCAAATACTGTGTCATCACTAACTTCAAGAACCTCTGAAAGTGTCTCAATGTAGTCAATAACAGAACGATGACAGGCAATAACACCCTTAGGAATACCTGTTGAACCCGATGTAAACACTGTATAAATTGGGTCTGTATCAATCTGCTTATCTCTGATATCGGCTAGAACATCCTCATCTATAGGTTCCTTAATAAGTTCTTCATATGTAAGAATATTCTTACAGTCTGTAAACTCATCTATACGTGAGGCAACATCTTGTGAGCAAATAATCTGCTTTGGTGAGAGTCCCTTGATGATAAGGTCAATTCTGCTCTTTGGCATTTCCTCATCTATTGGCACATAAAAATTACCAGAATATATAACACCCATAAATGCGGCTACTGTCTCTGGTGATTTATCCATAAATACTATAATAGGCTCTTTATAACAGCCTGTTTTTGCCACTGCTGAACCAATAGCCCTAGCATTATGGGATAACTCACTAAAAGTCATTGAATTGGTTCCGTCTGTATAGGCTATCTTTTCGCTATAGGTTTTAACTGTATTTTCTAAGTATTCTAAAATATTTGTCATAAAACTACCTGCTTTTCTATTTTGTTATTTGCAAGAATTAAAATATATCCCATTCAAGCTATATTGAATATTTTTATTTATAAACATTATTATATTACATAATGTTTTTTAATCTTTTTAACATTAGCATGGTGTTTCTAAAAGAGTACCACCACATAACTCAACTGATTTCATAGCCAAAATATCCAGCACATCCACAAAATCATTGTCCAACTTATAACTGCCTTTAACTACAGACAATTCTGTACAGCCTAAAATACAAACTTTAGCACCCAGGTCCTTCAGCTCATTTTTAACATCATACAAATCTGTGATAGATACTGGCTTTCCGGCCTTGACTTCATCGTAGATAATTCTCATTACCTTCTTTTGACTCTCTATAGATGGAACTACCACCTCAATATCATAGTCATTTAGTGTTTTTTCAAAAACTTTGCTCTTTACCGTACCATCAGTGGCCATTAAACCTATTTTAGTTGCCCCAATACTGTGAAGGTACTTTGCTGTTTCTTCTATCATATTTATAAATTTCGCAGATTTCAAGGACTGGTGGATCTCATTACCAAAGTAATGGGCTGTAATGCATGGCATTGCAATAAAGTCAACCTTTTGTTCCTCCAATTCTTTAGCCATTTTCAAAATAACTGGGAGAGGATTGGGTTTGGAATGATCAAGTAAATATGCTGTTCTATCCGGTGTTTCTGGGTAGCTATATACTATCATTGGAATATGGTCTGAATCAACATCAGCCTTAGTCATCTTTACTACTAATTCCATGAAATATATGGTAGCCATAGGTCCTAGTCCACCAATAATACCTAATTTATTCACTTTTTCTCCTTCCTAATATCTGTTAGTTTGCTACTTTTCAACTTATCTTTAATATACAAATGGTTCAGTTGGTGTAGCTGGATATAATGTTGGATCAAATGCATAGAAACCACTAACAACATTAGTAGAATATTCATTTACCTGTGCATCTGTTGCCATAAATCCATTGAACCAATGAACACGTTTTGTGGCGTCAAAATGATAATATCCAGTACCGAGGTCCACAAGCAACCAGTAGTGGCGCTCACCATTATTATCTAGACCTCTTTCAACGTCAATGGTTGGGATATCTAACTTGCTAAGCAATAACTTAGCAACCGCAAAATATGTATAACAGTCACCCTGTAGAGTAGTTAAGCCATTATATGCTTCTTTTCTGTAATCACCCTTTTCAGAATGTCCGGTATATGCAATGTTCTCATAAGTATACAAATATATTGCATTCGCCTTTTGAGCTAATGACATATCATTATTAATAATATTTGCCATTACCTCATCTGCCTTAGCATCAATCATATCATCTGTAACACCATTAACTTCAAAATAAAATTTAGCTGTAGCTGTAGCTGAATTTCCTGCCAAATCTGTTGCTGTGTAAACAACATCATAACTTCCTTCAATGGCTTTTCCATTTTCATCAAAGGCAATTTTTGAGTTATCTACTTTTACTTCGATATCGCCTTGTATCGCATCTAACGCTGTAACACCTTTAAGGTATGCAATATTATCGCCAACATTAAAGTGTCTATCCATTACTCCACTTATAACAGGAGCCTCTTTGTCCTCGTAAATCTCTAAATCACATTTTACACTTTTAGTAGAACCATCTTCGCTTTTAAGCTTAATATCCACTTTAGACGTGCCTATAGTATTAATGTCTACATTGCCTGTAAACTCTGCTGTAATTCCTGTAAGTTCAAGTGGATTTGCAATAAATTGCTCTGCCTTTAATTCCACACCTTGTGGCCATTTTACATTTTGCATCTTTACATCTGCTGTAAATGGAATCGTAGTTTCATTTACTCCATCACCACTCATTAAATCTTTTGATAAAAATACAATGGCAACAATACCTACCAATGACACTATACATAGAAACATAACTAGAAATAAACTACTGCTATTATTATTTTTGCGTTTATTCCTTCTGTTATTATTTGTATGTGTATTGGCTCTATTATTATTCCTTTTATTTGAAGTCTGATTTGTCATTATATGTTTCCTCCATTTTATATATGGTCACACACCATACTAGGAATTATATTACTTATCACTACATTTTTCAATGTTTTTTGCAATGAATCATTGGCTAAACATCTAATAAATTCCAACAATTCCGCCGCTTTATACTATTCCTAATGCCTCTTTCGCTAATCTGTCTGCAACATCATTATATTTATCACCTGAATGACCCTTTACCTTTATAAAACGAACAGATAATGTATCTTTTATATCCTCAAAGAATTGTTTGTAGGCTATAGTTCCTTCCTTGTTGGCTTTCCATTCTCCTGTACACCATTTTGCTATTCCTTCATAATCATGATAGATATCCACAGCTGTAATGCCATTTGAAATGGCGTACCTCATAGCAGCCTCCGAGCCCTTTATCTCACCTGCCACATTATGCATGCTAGCAAGGGATGGTTCGCTGAATTTTTCCTTTAGATGTATTTCCTCTCCTTTATAGAAAAAAACCACACCATAAGAAAATTCTTGCGTAACTTTATTATAAGAACCATCTACGTAGGCTACTGCGATCTCGTCACTAGATATTTCTTGCTTCTGACTTGAGATATCAAATGCAAATGCAGCTGCCTCCGTAGCTGTTTTGAAACTTTTGTATACTGCACCTGGATATCCATCCACTTGTGCCTTGCAATCCTCCCAGCTATTAAATACACCGGGTGTTTTTCCTTTTTTTACTGCATAGAACTTACTTGGCATGAATTACCTCTTTCCACAAAATAAAAACGTACCTTTAAATAATATCATATGTACGTCTATTTTAATACTTTATTATTTTATAATGTATTACCTCGCATCACTTCAAAAGCGTCATAAACTTGCAATAGTCCATACCCACCTCTCTGGTAAAACCCTTACCAGAGAGAACTGCCACCTAAAATTTGTTTATATATTCTATGAGGTAAATGCCCTTGTTGCGCCAAAAAAGAACTCTAAACTAACCTTCTATCTCTTTTGCTTCTTCAATAAATTCCTCATGTACCTTTGGTGTACCACGCATCTCAATGACTGGTGCACCATGATTTTCAATGTAGTCACGAGTAATAGTTACTTTTCCTATATTTTCATCCTTTGGGATTTCATACATAATATCTAACATAAATTCTTCTATGATGGCACGGAGCGCCCTTGCACCCGTTTTTTTCTCCACTGCCTTATCAGCTATGGCCTCTATTGCACCATCATCAAATTCTAACTTCACTTCATCCAGTTCGAGAAGCTTCTGGTACTGTTTCAAAATAGCATTCTTAGGCTCTTTCAATACTTGCTGGAGCATCTCACTAGATAATCCCTCTAATGTAAACACAATAGGAAGCCTTCCTAAAAATTCTGGTATCATACCATATGATTTTATATCATCTACTATTACTTTCTTTAATAGTTCTTTATCCTTGTCGTACTTGTCTTTAAGGTCCGCTTGGAATCCTATTGCTGACTGCTTATTTAATCTTTCTTTTATTATCGTCTCTAAATCAGGGAAAGCCCCTCCACAAATAAATAAAATATTTCTGGTATTTATTGTAGTAAGCGGCACCATAGCATTTTTACTATTTGAACCAACTGGAACTTCAACCTCACTTCCCTCTAAGAGCTTAAGCAGGCCTTGCTGCACAGATTCTCCGCTAACATCCCTGTTATTGGTATTCTGCTTCTTTGCAATCTTGTCTATTTCGTCAATAAATACTATACCTGTCTCTGCCTTCTCTACATCATTACCCGCTGCAGCTAAAAGTTTACTAAGTACACTTTCAATATCATCACCTATGTAGCCTGCTTCTGTAAGCGAAGTTGCATCTGTTATAGCTAGAGGTACATCCAATAATCTTGCAAGTGTCTGAACTAAATATGTCTTACCACATCCTGTTGGTCCAATCATTAACATATTCGACTTTTCAATCTGAATATCATCCATTGTATTGGTAGCCACTCTCTTATAGTGATTATAAACAGCTACGCTCATTACTTTTTTCGCATAATCTTGACCAATTACATACTCATCCAACTGTTCTTTAATCCTATGAGGTGCAGGGATCTTCTTCAAATCTATAAGTGGTTCATCAGGATTACGATTTGATTTCTTTTTTATCTTTTGCCTCTTAGGAAAATCGCCCATCATATCTGAAAGATTGATAAAACTAATATTAGGAGACTTCTTTTTCTTTTCTTCTTTATCTTCCGTATCTCCTTCTACGACTGTTCCTTCTTCTTTTGAAACCTCAGACGTAATATCACTACCGCTCATATCTTTATTTGAAAACTGCTTATTATTAAGAACCGTAAAATTCATCATTTTACTCATCTCATCATCTGTAAGGCCTGATCCAAAAATCGAATTCATAGTCTTTTGCATACAGTCTGAGCATACATTTATTTCACCTGGCATAGAGACCATCTTACCAGCCTTGCTCTCAGGTCTACGGCACATATAGCAAATTTTTTCATATTCATCATCATTATATTCGTTTGACATTATATTTCCTCTCAATCTATTGCATAAAATAGTTAGTTTCTATCGCTACATTATACATTATTTTATATCTTAGGTAAAGAAAAACCACAGTTTAAAACCGCGGTTTTTCTTAATTTTTAATTAATTGTATTAAATTTGTTTTGATTTATTTATTCATCGAATACTGATGATTTTGTAAGTGTAATAGTAAATGTATGTTCTGTATATTCCCTTCCGTCAGGAACATATGCAGTAATAGTAACCTCATCACCAGCAGTATAGTATGATAATTCCTCTACTAAATCATCCTTAGTAGATATACTCATATCTTCCACTTTAACAATAACCGTACCTGCAACAATGCCTGCTTTCTCCGCTGGACTATCTTCCACAATATTTCTAACATAGGCACCTGCTGGAATACCATATGTTTCAGATGTTGCACTATCTACCGTAATTACTCCTACACCAAGATATCCTCTTTCTTCGTCTGAATATTGCTGTCTTACCTCTTGATTCATAAGTTTAGTAATAATATCTGTTGCATCTGAAATCGGAATAGCATATCCCATACCTTCTACTGACGCAGAGGATGTACTTGTTGTACTTGATTTTGCAACATTTATTCCTATAACTTCACCCTTCATATTAATAAGGGCACCACCACTATTTCCACCATTAATAGCAGCATCTGTCTGAATAACTTTGATATCACTGTTGTTCAATGTAATTGTTCTCTGCATTGCACTAACATAACCAACTGTTACAGACTGACCGTATCCAAGTGCGTTACCAATAGCTACCACACCATCACCTACTGACAACTGATCGGAACTACCTAATGTAGCTATCTTAATCTGTGATAATGTATCTTCATCTATATCATCTAACGAGATACCCACAACTGCTATATCATTTGAAGAGCTTGTGCCCTTTACATAGGCTGTATCTATAGAAGTATTGTTACAAAACTTAATTGATAGGCTAACAGAACCATCTACAACGTGATTATTTGTCACAATCAAAAGTTCTGTATCATTTTGTCCAATGATAATACCTGAACCAGCACCTTGCACCTGGTATGTTCCTCCACCATAAAATGGATTGTAGTTTTGTTCCACTATTGAAGTATTGGTAATGGCTACTACTGAAGGAGTAACTAATTCAGCAATCTCTTTTACTGTGTATTCTCCATCACTTCCTGTAGATGGTGTTCCCACTGAATCTTTTTCATTATTTTTTGTTGTAGACAATGTAGATTGAATCTGAGGGGTATTTCCTGAACTATTCTTTGTAAAATCACCGTATTCTAAAACACCATATAAAATAGCTGAATTGATAAGTACCGTACATATAACACACGCTATACAAGTTGTGATAACCTTACCCATAGTAACAGGCTTTTTATTCTTTTTTGCCCTTACTTTTTTCTTCTTTTCCTGTGGCATCTCTCCCTGAGGGATATTGTAAAATTGTGGCTGTGGACTATTCGCCTCTGGCTGTACGTTATACATTTCTGGCTGTGGACTATACGCTTCTGGCTGTGCGCTGTACATCTCTGGCTGTGAACTATATGCTTCTGGCTCTGGACTATACGCTTCTGGCTGTTCCATCAATTCCGGATTTGCTGAATTTGCTCCATTCATTTTATCAAAAAATTCGTTTGTGTCGGTCATCTCTATGTCCTCCTAGAATATAAAATATATTTTGCGATTGCAATGCATTTGTTTCTACTTTATGTTCCTTATAATAAAATGAATTTGTGTAAAAACTGTGTTTTCAAAGTGAAGAATATATGGAAATGTTTCTTCAATATCTAAAAACAAAAAACGTCTTGGCTACGAAAGGCCAAAACGTCTTTTTACATTTTCATATTCTTTATTTATATACAATAGTGTGGCCTCATCTCCATTTCCACTATCGGGGTGATATATCTTAATCAACTCCCTATAGCGTTTCTTTAGAGATGCTTCGCTGTTTACGCCAACAAAAAATGCTCCGTTACTTACTGTATAATTGCTAGACTTGCTTTGCTCAATTCTAAGAATTTCTTTTTCTCTTTCAATATATGCCCTTTCCTTGGAAATCCTATCCCTGTCTTTTGCGATACGATGTAGTTCTTTTTCAACCACTCCCCATTGCTTATCAAACAGGTCCTTTTGCCTTGCAAGGTGTTTTTCTTTCGTGGCTAGTTCGTTTTCCTTGCGTCTTCTAAGTCTCATAAAATCGCGCTTTTCTCTTTCAAGTCTTTCCTTCTCAACATCAATTTCTTGACGTTCATGTACAAGACGAACGTTTTCCATAAACATCCATCTTTTTTCTTCCTCAGTATTGTCAAAATCTGAGGTATCGACTTTGAAGTTCACAGGTATTGGCCCATTTTCAGTAAACAAGCCATCTTCAGCTGCTGTTTGCGATGATGTTGCGGGTTCACTTTCTGCTACTGTATTCGTTTCTGTAGTAGAACCACTTTCCATAGAGGTACTCGTTACAGTATCAGATTTACTTCCAGCAGCTGTCTGCGTTTTCGTATCAACTCCACCTCCAGCTGTATCCTCATCTGCCATAGGGGAATCACTTACTTCTGGGGAATTTAAAATTCTATTTATCTCTTCTTCACTTGGTTCATGATAGAAAACGAAATTTACATTATTTTCATTATCAATACTATTTTCACTTTCAATATTATTGAAATCGCTTTCCATAATCAACCTCCTTTACGTAGGTGAACGTTTGTATTTACATATATAAATGTTTACTTAAGCAATCACTTGCACTAGTCAATTACTAGATTTTCGTCGCCAGGTAAGCGTTCTTCCTCAATACCTGTCATAGAATATAACATATCATTAATATTCTTTACTGTTTTTGATGGATGATAATCATCATCATTAAACAAGAATTCATGTAGCTTATATACGTTGTAAGTAAATCCGTTTGCTGTAATTGGCCATGCTTCCTTAATTCCTGGTACATGTTTCTGACTCGTATAAGTATATGGAAAACCTTCGCTTCCAACCATCTCAAATTTTAACAATGTAGGAATCAAATCTATTATTTCATCATACGGAATACTTGTATAAATAAATTGTTCATCACCATAGAATATCTCATTGGCAATATCCATAACTTGTCCAACGCCTGCCTCTTTAGCGAGCCCAATCATCTTCATAATAATTCTACGCTGTCTTGCCGTACGTCCAAAGTCGTTGTTGTAAACTGTACCGTCTTCATCATGGAAAGCTGCTAAACGGATTCGGCAAAATGCTACTGCCTGTAATCCATTAAGATGAACATTTCCACAAGAATAAACATCATCTGCCCACATACCTGTTACTTTTCTAGTCTCTGTCAGATATTGATTAATCCAGTACTGTTCTTCACTTGTAATGTTAATATCAATACCACCAAGTAAATCAATAATATTTGCAAGACCAGCAAAATTTACTGATGCATAGTCGCTAATATTTAAGTCTAGATTTGCATTTAATGTCTTGATCGCTGCTAATGCACCACCCTGTGTATATGCACTGTTTATTCTTCCATACTCAAAGTCGTCATTAGGCCTTGCAACACGTAACCATGAATCTCTATAAACCGAACACATTTTTACTTCGCCGGTTTTCTCATGAATACTAACGACAATAATAGAATCACTATTAACACCTTTCTCTACTTCTCCATTACGAGAATCCAATCCAAAAAGGGCTATGTTGTAATATCCTTCCATACCGTCATCATCAAGATCGTCATTGATATGAAGATTTTCTCTGTCAAAGTTGTCGTCATATATCCTTTTATAGTCTTCCTCTGAAACTACAAGTTTTACAAAGAATTTGCCCACAGGAGTTCCCAGTAGCCATGATTTGGCATTTGGCATAAGTAATAGTACTAAAGTAAAACTTAAAATAGCTATGGCAAAAAGCTCTGCCACAAGAATAGCTACCTTTTTTCCCTTTTTCTTCTTTTTGCCTTTAGATTTTTTTTCTTCCTCGTAGTACTCTTCAACACCATCTACAGTGTATTCTTCGTAATCCTGATATTCATCGTATTCATTATCTTTTTCATATCTTTTACTCATAGAACTAATCCTCTTCTTCCGCATCATTCTTGGTCTTATTGCTTATGGCATCCTCTGGAAGGGTTCTTTCCTCTACATGAGTAATACTCATAATAGATTCGCTAATACCTTGAACTACTTCTGAAGGAGTATAACCATAATCTCCAAATAAAAATTGATGCATTTTCTTAACATTATATGTGAATCCCTGTGCAACAACTGCACTATCACCATTGGTATATGATTTATCTGGACAATCATATGTGGTTGGGAATCCTTGATTTCCAGCAATAGAAAAATCCATCATTACAGGAATAAGGTCTAGCAAATCATCATATGGAATACTTGTCTTAATGATTTCTTCATCACCATGGAATATTTCTTCCGTCAATTCCATGATTTTACTTACACCAGCTGACTTTGCCTTTGAAACAAGCTGAGTTATTACAAAACGCTGTCTAGCTGTACGTCCAAAATCATCATTTATTGCTTTTCCATCTTCATCAAAAAACGTTGTTTTTCTAATACGACAATATGCTGTCGCCTGCAACCCATCTAAGTGAACATAACCATAAGATGCCACATCAGGTGAATACATTCCCGTAACCTTTCGGGTTTCCGTAAGGTACTGATTAATCCAGTACTTTTCTGTACTTGTAATCTTTACATCAATACCGCCGAGCATATCAATAATAGTAGCAAGACCGTAAAAATTAACTGAAGCATAATCTTTAATATTTAAGTCAAAATTTGTGTTAAGGGTCTTAACTGCTGCTGATGGTCCACCATATGCATATGCTGAATTAATTTTGCTATACGCTGCGCTGCCATCTGGATGTAAAACACGAACCCAGTTATCTCTGTATACAGAACACATCTTAATTTCTTTCGTCTCTTTATTTATACTGACAATAATAATAGTGTCACTTCGTACACCTTGTTCAAGCTCGCCATATCTAGAATCCAATCCAAAAAGGGCGATATTGGTATATCCATCAAGTGTATCAAGATCTACACCTTCATTTGCATTCATATTATCTCTATCAAAATTAGAATCCAAAATATTACCATAATCATCATGGGAAATAACAAATTTCACTAGAAATTTACCTAACCATGAACTCATCAGCTTGCTTTTAGCATTTGGGGTAACTAAAAGTATAATGGAAAAGGACAGAACCAACACAACAAATAGCTCTATCGTCAAAAATAATGATTTGCCTACTGTGCGTCTAATTCGCTTATTTCTTTCTTTTTTAGTTTCAGTATCACTAAAATCGTCCACATCTGATTTCTTTGTATCTTTACTCATAATGTTTCCTCTCTATCTGACTAGTACGCATTCTTATTTACAAAACCTTTAAAGAATGTCATAAAAATAATCTTAATGTCAAATCCAACTGTCCAATTTTCTATATAGTATAAGTCACACTCTATCCTCTTTTCGATAGAACTGTCACCTCTGTAGCCTTTTACTTGTGCCCATCCCGTAAGACCTGGACGAACCTGATGCTTAATCATATATCTAGGAATTTCTTCTCTGAATTTTTCAACAAAATATGGCCTTTCAGGTCTTGGTCCAACAAGACTCATATCACCTTTTAAGATATTGAACAGCTGTGGGAGCTCATCAACGCTTGTCTTTCTAATAAATTTACCAACCTTCGTAACACGGGGATCATTTTTTGTAGTCCATTCCTTTTTCTCCTTAGAAGCCTCTTGTTGCTTCATAGAACGGAACTTGTACATATTAAACGTTTGGTTGTGCAATCCAACTCTTTCTTGCCTAAAAATAATCGGACCTTTAGATGTAGCTTTAATAAGTATAGTAATCACAAGCATAATTGGTGATGTAATAACAATTCCACATATTGAAAAAATAATATCCATAATACGTTTAATAACCATATTCATGGTATTCGTAAGTGGCACATGTCTGATATTTATAACAGGAAGTCCCAACAAGTCCTCTGTATATGGTTTTGTTGGAATAATCCCATTGTAGTCCGGTATAAATTTGGTATGAACTCCGCTCTTTTCACATTCTGCAACAATCTTTTTAAGCTTGCTGTATTCATCAAGTCCAAGAGTAATCGCTATTTCATCCAGTTTATTCTCTGGAAGAATAACCTCAAGATTGTCCACTCGTCCAAGAACCTTCACTCCTTTATACATAGTGCCTCGCTCAATATTATCATCAAGGACACCACGAATAATGTAGCCCCATTCTGGGTTGTCATGTACTCTGTCAATAAATCTCTCTGCTGCACGAGAATAGCCTATAAGCAAAATATGCTTTTGGTTAAATCCCTGTCTTCGCATAGTTCTAAGGAACGCACGCAGCAACATTCTCATAACAATGCCATTTACAGTATTAATAACATAGAAAATGAACATCATCTCTCGAGAGAAGTCCACCTGTCTAAAAAGGAAGAGTGCAGTAAGGAATACCAGCACACCCATAGTATTTGCCTTAATAAGGTTTGCTATCTCTAATCTTCTGCCCTGTATCCTCTTTGGAGTATACAAATGAAATGCCATATAAAGAATCAAATAACTAGGTACAATAAAGATAAGTACCATCATATAATCCTTAAATGACAATGTTTCATAACCTTCAAAAAGTTTTGTATTAAATTTGATATGCCATGCCTCTACATACGAGAGTATAAACAATATAATGTCGAATACTAAATGTAATCTGTTAAAATGTTTTTGATTGTCTTTTATCATAGTAAATGGTGGGCTCCCTTTGTGTAATAATACTACCTGAAATGCAATTAAGCAACAAAAAAATTTTTTAATAATCTATCGCCTACTATAATATTGTACACTGTTTACTTAAAAATAAAACAACCTATAGCACGTTCTACAAGTCCTATAGTGGAAATTATCTTAAAAATCATGATTCTAAATCTTCCCACGTTAAGACATTTTTCAAAATAGGCTATACGGCTCTTCTGCAATATTTTATACCTTTGCAGTTTCTTCTTAAATGTTTTTCCTATTGTTGCATTGTGTTTATGTGTATATGAAATATCATTGACAATAGCCTCGCTATATCCCATATTTTTAAGCTTACTTGCCAAAATATTTTCTTCGCAATATAAAAATGTAGACTCATCAAAAAGGTTTGCTCTTCTAAATGCTTCTGCATCTGCCATAAAAAACGAACCATTTACCACGTCTACCTTTGACATAATGTGGTCTAGTTCTTCATCACTGTATAACTTTTTGTCTAATTTAAATATATGATTAACAAGAAACAAAGAGGAGAATGTCTCCCTCGCAAAACTTGGTAATTTCCATGCACTTACTTGCTTATTGCCACTCTCATCCAACATTGTGGCACTTACTATTTTTACATTTTCATATTTCTTTAAAACCGTGTATAAACTCTCTATGGCATTTCTATCAAATGTCACATCTGGATTGGATATAATTATTGCATCAAAATCAAGATGCTTATAGGCATACCTAAGACCCACATTGTTTCCAGCTGCATACCCACGATTGCTTCTGCTTTGCAAGAATATCCCAAGTTTTGAAAATTTCTTACAAATACGTTTATATGAATCATCTGTAGAAGCATTGTCTACAAAAATAAGCTGTAATATATCCTTAAAGCCTTCTTCTTCAAAATGTTCCAAGAAATCGGATGCTGTATCGTAATCATTATAATTTAATACCACAATTGGGATTTTTTTTTCTATATTCGTAGTGTTTTTATTAAAGTCAATCGCCATCTTTACTCCTTGAATATATCCTTGAATACTTCAAGGTACTTGCCTGCTACATAAGATTTTTCATACTGAGGAAACGTGTGTATTTCTCTTTTGATATTAGCAACTTCTTTTATCTTTCTAATCCATTCTTCTACATCATATGGATCATCTACATATACAGCTTTGTCTTCTGATACTTCAGGAATACTAGTGCACTTTGTAGTAATAACTCTGCTGCCAAGCATAAGACCTTCTACTACTGGCATGCCAAAGCCTTCAAACACACTAGGAAATAAAAATGCATAACTATGTGCAAAAAGGGCGTTTCTATCCTCATTTGACACAAAACCTGTGAGCACGCAGTAATCTTTTAGGTTATGTTCTTCAATGTACTTAACGATTCTATTTTCATCTGCTTCGGTAATTCCTGCAATCACAAGTTTGTTGGGGAATGGAAGCTTTGCTTCTACTATTTTTTCAACAGTCTTAATCGCCGTAATAATATTTTTGTGCTTGAGCATTGAGGATAAGCAAAAATAATACTTATCATCCTCAATTCCAAATCTAGATACAATATCCTCGTAGCTACTCTTTTCATGATCCACTACGATAGGATTTAAAATCACCCTAATATCTGTGTCCTTACTTCCAAAATTAGTCGCAATATCATTTTTCACCCACTGTGAAATAGCAATTACACAATCTGAAGTTTTAACAGTTCTTTTCCATGCAAATTTCATCCACAAACGTCTCTTCAAGGAAAAGTACTCTGGAAAATGAAGTTGCTGGAGGTCATGTATAGTTGTCACATACCTTATCGACTTGCACTTTTTAAGAGGTTTACAATAAACAGGCATAAAACAATTCTCTATGCCTAATTTTCTAAGTGTTTTATTGAAATTCAAATTGTGCCATAAAATGCGTTTACCTACCTTAAAGGCACTAATAGGGCAAATTTCCATTGTAAATCTAGTATCTTCAAGATAATGCTCAAACGTTTCGGCATTATCACGCGCACATACTAATACAAATTCCATCAAATCTTCTCTGGCTGTGAAACCATCTAAAAGATTTCTAATATATGATTCAATTCCACCATTGCACTTTGGTTTAACCCAAGTCAAGTCAATTGCTAATTTCATGATAAATCTCCTATATATGTGTAACTAGTATTTTACATTCGCCTGTAACTTTAATCTTATTATTACCTGCTGGCATAAAAAAACTATCACCTCTTGAAAAAACAAAGGATGTGTCTTTAACCTCTATTGTACCGCTACCTTCTATTATAATAAAGGATTTAAACGATGTATCATCCACAGGAATAATCACACTAGTTACTACATCATACTTAACTGTTTCAAAATACTTACACCTTGCAAGTATTTGTGAATTATATCCAACATGGGGCTCTATGTCAAATTTATCTAATGAATTATCCTGCCTTGAACATTTTGCTACATCCATTGCCTTATCCAAGTGCAACTGACGATAATTTCCATACTGGTCTTTTCTACCATAATCATACAATCTATATGTGCTATTTGAACTTTGTTGAATCTCGCAAGCCATTATACCTTTACCGATGGCATGGATAGTGCCTGCCTCAACAAATATTACATCCCCTTTAGCAACCTTTATAGGATTGAGTATATCCATAAGCGTGTTTTCACTTACATGACTATGCAATTCTTCCCTCGTAACATCTTTGTTTAACCCCAGATATACAACTGAATCCTCATCACAATCTATTATATACCAAACTTCATTCTTTCCAATTTCTCCTTCATTTTTTAAGGCGTATTCATCATTAGGATGTACTTGAATTGATAAACACTCATTTGCATCTATAAATTTGATTAAAATAGGAAATTCATCACTTGATTGTGCTTTCCACCCTATTCCTTTTTTGCCTATAGCCTTCACATAATCGCAGAAAGTTCTTCCTCTGTACTTTCCTGTAGCCACAATACTGCTGCCCGCCTCATGTGCAGATAATTCCCAGCTCTCTGCTACTTTAGCATAATCACACCTTTTATTATAATTATCTCTAAGTTTTGTTCCACCCCATAAATAATCCTTAAATATAGGTTCTAATTTTATCAAATCAATATCAGGGGCAGGTAATTCAATAGATTCCAAATTGATTTTACTCTGCTCATTAAATCCATCAGTAATAAAATCTTTTTCATTAAGTTTGTCTCCAATACTAACTTCAATTAGAATAACCTTATCTTCATAAGGATTACTAAGTGAATGAGGTGCTCCTATAGGTACAAACGCGCTCTCGTTCTTTTTAATCTTTAATTTTTCATCGGAAATATTAGCCTCTAGAATTCCCTCTATAACGGACCAATGCTCACTTCTATTAGTATGTTTATGCAAAGTTATAGTCTTACCAGGTAAAATAACAACCTTCCTAACCATAAACCCAGGTTCCTTTTTTAGTAGTTCTCTATATCCCCAATATCTATACGTCGTTGAGTCGTGTAAAAAAAATTCTTCATATTGATCGGAATTAGCATCTATTATATCTTTAATATTCGATGTTTGATCTTTGTGAGTAACATATACCGCATCTTCAGTATTAACAATATCCACATCTTCAATTCCATTTGCAATAACAAGCTTAGATGCATTTTGATTAATAATAGAAACATTTTTACAATTGTTTTCTACTACTTTCCTACTACAATCAAAAAAATTGTACTTATCAAAAACTTCAAATGAGTCAATAGCCATCCATTCGTATTCCGTTTTTAATATATTATAGCTAGTTTCATCATTATAAATTAGCTTCTCAATGCTTGCATTTTCTATATTATCTGTATGTTTATTGTCAATATTAATATTTCTACTGCTAGTTCTAATATTTTTATGTATCTTTTCTGCTTTTTCTAAGTACATAGGATTTGATTTTTTTACCTGCTCTAAGAGATATCCAGCTGTTGTAATAAACAGTCCCGTATTTACGCAAATATTTTCCGAAGATTCCAGTTTTCTTTCTCCGAGATAACTATCAAAATCTTCATTGCAAACAAAATCATATTTGTCTTTTCCCTTTATAAAATAATCATAATGTTTGCTTCCTTCAACATCTGGTGCCACAAACACAGCAATCCCACCATCTCTAGCCACGTCCATTGCCTTCACTACCTGTGTCTGATATCCTCCACCATTAATAAAATGGTCTGCATTTATAACAAATATTAATTCTGAAGGATTTAGGCTAAGCGATGCCAAAATAACAGGTAGCGCTGTTCCCCTACCTGTTTCTTCGTAAAAACATCTATATTTTAATCCTTGAAAGGCCTCCATCTGACCTTCTATTATAAAATTATGGTTTTTATTTGCCATAATAAAAAACTCTTCACAAAGTGAGACATTTCTTCCTATTGTTTCCTGAAACAAAGATCTGTCATCCTTAATGTTCATAAATTGCTTAGGGTAATCCCTACGCGATAGTGGCCACATTTTATCACCTGTACCACCCGCTAGAATAACACACTTCATTCAAAGCCTCCTTGGATTTAGATGTATTTATAATACTCTTTTTTTTCCAATATATCTACTATCTTTTTGACATCCTGAGCTCTGCTTTTATCACAAACTAATATTGCATCCTCACTCTCTACTATTACAACATCTTTCATACCTATCGTTGCAATCAGCTTATCTTTTGATAAAATGACACAGTCCGTACTATCTATTCCTATAAAATCACCTTTTATAATATTATCATCTTCATCTTTATCATACATTGCATCAAGATTATCAAAGCTTCCAACGTCATTCCATCCAAAATCCGCTGGTATTACTTCCACATTTTTAGATTTTTCCATAATTCCATAATCAATAGAAATGCTTTCTATGGTTGGATATATTTTTGAAATCGTTTCCTTTTCCTCATCAGTTTCAAATTTTTCATACATTTGCATAAGTTTCCTATATATATCTGGTAGGAACTTTTTTATTTCATTAAGAATTACAGATGCCTTCCATATAAACATTCCGCTATTCCATGAATACTCACCTGATTCAATATACATCTGCGCTGTTTTTTCATCCGGTTTTTCCTTGAATTCTAATACTTTTTTAATTGCTCCGTTAGTAGATTTTCCATTAATACAGTTTCCATCATCACCTGCGTTAGGCTCATCTATATGCCTTATATATCCATATCCTGTAGCAGGATATGTAGGGGTAATACCAATTGTAACCAAAACATCTCTTGTTACTGCCTCATCCACTGCCATTTCAAGTGTTTTTGAAAAGCCAATTTCATCCTTTATATAATGGTCCGAAGGAAAAATGCACATTACTCCATCACCATATTCTTTTAAAATCTTTATTGCCGCATATCCTATACATGCTGTAGTATTTCTTCCCATAGGTTCTTCTAGAATATGCTCTGGCTTTATTCTATTTGTAGTCGCTTTACACATCTCATTATACTGTAATGAATTCGTTACAATAAATATATCCTTTTTAGGAATAACACTACTAATCCTATCAATTGTTTCGTTAATCATTAATTCTTTACCACTTAAATTAAGTAGCTGTTTAGGTCTTGACTGTCTAGATAGCGGCCAGAATCGAGTTCCTCCTCCACCTGCCATTATTACGCCATAAACGTTCATTAATTGCCTCCATTCACGATGCTCATAAGAGAGTTTCTTAATTCCTGAAGCATTTTATCAGACTCTCCAAGGGACCTTCCTTTAACACCCATGTAAAATTTAATCTTAGGTTCAGTCCCCGATGGTCGCACACAACACCAAGCATCATCACTTAATTCAAAATAAAGCACATTTGATTTAATTAGATTTAATTTATACGCTTCATCGGAAACCAAATCTCTTCTTGTACTATTTTCATAATCTCTGACAGCAAGAACTCGATTATCTCCTAATTGCTGTGGTGGATTTTTACGTAGTTTATCCATTATTTCCCTGATTTTTTTTGTTCCATCCATGCCTTTAAGTGTTATAGATTCTAAACCTTCTTGGAAATAGCCATATTCCTCATATATTCTAAGCATTTGATCCCACAATGTATGATTATTCTTTTTACACCAAGCCGCAACCTCGCATAGTAACATAACTGCTACACACGCATCTTTATCTCTTGCATAGGTTCCTGCTAAACAACCATAGCTTTCTTCTAATCCAAAAATGTATTTATAGGTGTCATTCTGCTCAAATAGCCTAATTTGTTCACCAATGTATTTGAAGCCTGTGAGTACTTCAATTAATTTAACATTATAAGCCTTCGCTACAGCATCTGCCATATTAGTCGTTACTATAGTTTTTACTAATGCCCCGTTTGATGGAAGTGTTCCATTTAATTTTCTTTCACGCAGAATATATTCTGCAATAAGCATACCGGACATATTTCCTGTAAAGCTAACATATTCGCCTGTGGATGTATCTTTAGCATAAACACCTAATCTATCTGCGTCTGGATCTGTAGCAAGCACAATATCAGCATCCACCTTTTTTGCTAGTTCAAGTGCAAGTGCAAATGCTTTCGGATCTTCTGGATTCGGATATGGTACAGTTGGAAATTCTCCGTCTGGATTTTCCTGTTCAGGCACCACGTACACCTGCTCAAACCCAAGTTCCTTTAAAACTCTTTGTACTGGAAGATTTCCTGCTCCATGCAAAGGTGTATAAACAATCTTTATATCCTTAGCTACTTCTTTAATTATTTCTGGATGAATAGACTGTTTCTTAAGTTCTTCCATATATCTATCATCAATTTCACTTCCTATAACATTAAAAAGCCCTGCCGAGATAGCGGCTGACTTATCTATAGTCTTTACATCTGCATAGTCCTTAACATTGTTTACTTCGGTGATAATCTCTTTATCCTTAGGAAATGTAATCTGTGCACCATCTTCCCAATACACCTTGTATCCATTGTATTCTGCAGGATTATGGCTAGCTGTGATAACAATACCTGCTATACAATGAAGTTCTCTTACTGCAAAAGAAAGTTCTGGAGTTGGACGCAATGAATCAAATATATATGATTTGATACCATTGGCATTCATACAAAGAGCCGCCTCTGTGGCAAATTCTGTAGACATTCTTCTAGAGTCATAGGCTATAGCCACTCCTCTATCCTGTCCACCTTCTTTTATAATAAAATTAGCTAATCCTTGAGATGCCTTTCTTACAGTATATAGGTTCATTCTATTAGTTCCTGCACCTATAACGCCTCTAAGACCTCCGGTGCCAAATTCTAGTTCACGATAAAATCTATCCTGTATTTCTTTTGGTGAATCCTTTATTGCCAGCAATTCTGCCTTTGTAATATCATCAAAATATTCGTTAGTGATCCAATTATTGTATTTTTCTAAGTAAGTCATACTTTCTGTCTCCTGTTCGCTGATTTAATTTCAGCTATTTGATTCGTCTCCAATATGATATTATTTCCTCCATGTAAAGAAATATTTTGCCATTCACAAATCATTATAGATAATTCATCTCCATTTATCAACAAAAAGCCAATAATATTTATTGCAAAATAAATACTATTGGCTATTATAATTATTCGACAAATACTAGTCAATAAACATAACATTTACATCAACGTTACCGCTTATTCCGGCAACACTACCTTTAGTACCATATTGCCAAATTTTATATGCTCTATCGTAGGTGCAGTTTTCTAATAGCTGTATTATCGTCCTGTTCTGCAAGATCCATGCCGTAACCTATTCTAATAATAGCAAATTCTACACCGCCAGCTTTTGCAGCCTCCCAGTTTATTTGACCCTGATAAGTTGCAACATCGATACCGAATTTGGTTTTGCAAACACCCTCTTCATTAAAATAGTAGTTCTTACCATTAATCATCTGCCAACCCGTGTATGTAGTTCCTTTATAATAGTAATATTTATTTCCACTATTTTTATACCAACCAGTAAATGAAGCTTCAAGGTTTCCTGACCTTCCCTCTTTTTTACCATGTTCTACGAAGTGAGCTAACAGTTTTGATGAATCTAATCCAATGCCCTTTTGTAAATCTGGATATAAATTATAATGATATTTATAATTAAAAACTGCCTAATAATCCACGCCTTTATATACTGCTGCTGTAGATGCAGCATATACTTGATTATCATTTTTAAAAAGCAAAGTTACAAAAATAATTATTACCGTTAACAGTAACATTATTGGTTTTTTTAAGTAGTTCTTTTCATCTTACCTTCATTTTTCCGTGTCCTTACACTTAGCCTTAGTTTTTCTAATCGTTTTTAAATTTTAGTCTGTCGAAAATATTTATTTTCTTGTCTGAGCAAAAATTATCCTCTAATACGAATTTTTCCATTAGCTCATCTGATAATACATTTTCTTCAACCACCATTCTAACTAATTCCTCATACACATCCTTGTTGTTTTCACAATTAATAAATTCATAGCCAACAAGTGAAAACAAATCATTTGCAAAGGCCTCTGCCCCTTCATGAATTGCCTTAATACATTCCTTTGATATACCATCATCACCTTGCCTATAGTGTGGACACATATTTGAATCAATAAATGTAAATTGATTATCCATAGATGTAAGCACTGTTTCCAAAACAAGGCTATATCTGTGTATAAATGATGGCGACGCAGGTTGTATCTCATCTCCTTCAATATATCTGCCTTTCATAGAGTTACCTGGCACTTTCAATGCTAGATGTTTATCATCTGTAGCAAAATAATAGCCATCGAATACATCGCCTGTAAGCTTAGAAAGATAATATTGTATGCTACCTGCATATCCTATATCTAATACCGATATATTTCCCATGTTTGATGACACTCTGTTATAATACTGTATATAATTATTGCGTTCAAAAGCAGCATTCTTAAGTATATCTTCACATAATGTTTCTATCAATTTAAATACCTTGTCAGCTTCATTTGGCAAGAATACTTTACAATCATCCAATTTATTCTCAGCGTTTATACCAAATCTTGATAATATAAGTTGTTTCAACGAACCCTCGTAGTATATCGAAAGTGCATCCTTTATATCTTCTTCATTTCTAAGATTACACACTGTCATCGCCCTGCGGGATACCAGTAAATATTCACCTTTGATACCACTAGAAGATAATTTATTATAGCAATCTATTTGTGGCATATGTTTTTTCATAATAGTAAATATATTATCATACAAATAACCTTCACGCGCTAGAAACAGGAGATCTCTATTGTCTTTCAGAGCATTTTTAACCGTCCACATCATATAATCTGAAACAACTGGACCAATTATGGAATATCCGAAGTCATATTCATTTTTTATATGAAATTCAAAACTGCTTGGATTTAATATATATGGATCATTAAAAAAATGGTTCAATATTAAGCCCATACTTACGCTGTCTACAACTGACATATTGTAATTTCTATAGTGTCTGCCTACGCTTGACAACCTAAAAATATCCTTTGAGGACATAATGTGATGTATATTTATGTTTCTATCCCCTGGTAACTGTGCATCAGACGTCTCATTATCTCCAATGTGCAGAATTTCCTGTCCGGAATACTTATTTCTAATATAATCCCACATAGAACCGTTATCTTTCCTAGCATCACATTCACAGGAAATATAAATTTCATCATAATCATCAATACCATTTCGATGTAGTATATCTGTAATAATCTCCTTAGTTAAATACATATCACTAATAAGAATAATTTTTTTATTTAGGTTCTTTTTTATATGCTTTAATGCATTAACCATCTTAGTTCTTGGAACTATAAAGTCGATTTCTGTCTGTATTTCAGTTTTCTTTATTATATCACATTGTTGGCTTGAAATATTGGTAATTTTTTGTAACTCTTCATATATTTCGTGTATATTATAATCTGTTTTTTTTGCCCTTTTTCTTAAATTTGTTTCTGCCTTTTTCCTATACTTTGTGAATTCAATTTCAATCTTTTCTTTTTCTTTGAGTTTTACCTCTGTAACTTTGAATAAGTCCTCTGGCAAAATGACATTTCTCATTACTAATGTATCGAATATATCAAATGAAACTATATCATACCTATATGCTTCATTAATCAGCATATCAATTGATTTATTCCAATATTGGTTTAAATTCTTTTTCCCAAAATCATAATTAAATGCATCTTTTTCATTATCATATACTGCAACTGTATATCCATTAATTTTATTCACTGCACCTAGGCATCTCTCAAAAGCATGAGCAATGGTTCCATCTACCTGCCCCTCTTCTTTTGCAAAATCACTAAGTTTTATCTTTCCTTTAAAGAAATCTTTAATAGCCTCTGTTCTTCCCCAAAACATTGTTCCCATTGGAAAATCTATATACTTGTCGTATTGTATATCAACAAATCCTAATTTTTCCATTAATTCATTTCTGCTTTTTATATTTGACAGCCAGTTGTGTCCCCAATAAGGAAGTCCCGACCATGTCTCTGGATAAATCAATCCAATCTGTGGCCTTGTCTCAAATTGGTAAAAAATATCTACTACTTGCTTGGGATTTCCCATTAATCCTTCTAAAAGAGTCCTTCTCCATCCAGTTAGTTCACTACCCGTATATAGTGATTTTTTGCTATGAATATGGCATATATAATCGTACTTACCTAATTTATTTCCAAATTCAACAATAAGAGGCGCAACATCGCGCCCCCTATTTTCCACAGCTTTAATCTCTATCTTATCAACTTTATTTATTTTACAAGTTTTTTCTTTAATTATTGGTATAATGTCTTCATCAACTACGGAAATAAATAGATCAAACTTATATGGTATATTGTTCAGATACTCAACAAATTCCTCTACTAAGTCAGGGTAAAATAAATGAAGTTGAACAGCAATTGTTTTATTTAACTTTATGTTTTCAAAATCCTCATATCTGATCTTTTTCTTTACCGTCTTCTTTACACGAGTTTGTTTCCATATAATATATGAGGGTGTATTTTTCAAAAAGCAACCAAAAACAGAAAAAAATACATTTTTGGCCTTTGTCTTAAATCTATGGGAAATTGGTACCTTGTGGTACAACTTTCTTAAACATTTTTCAATTTTCTTAACTACTAAGTTAATTGCCTTCTTGATTTTACGCTTCATAATTCTCCTGGTTTTCCAATACTTCTAAATATTTGCTTATTCCTTTCTCTATTGGATAACAAATATTGTTTCCTATCGCCCCAATGGTTTTTTCCATATTAAGAACATTTCTTTCTGCATCAATATCTCTGCTTTGCTTATATATTACATTTGCCGTCTTACCTATTTGTTTTTCAAGAATATGGATAAGCTCATTAATAGAAATACCCACACCAGTTCCTATATTGTATACTTCATGATTTGAATTATTATGGTATTCAACAAATTTTCCTATCATTTTTACTACATCGTCGATATAGATATAGTCTCTAACTACGTTTCCGTCGCCCCATATGCAAATTTCCTCATCTGCCAAAATCTTTTCTGCAAATACTGTAACAGCACCAATACCTTTTTTAGATAATTGTCCTGCTCCATAAGGGTTAGAAAGTCTAAGAATTATATTTTCCATACCATATATATCATTATACATAAGTAAAATCTTTTCAATAGTTACCTTTGTTACTCCATAATGATTTCTAGGATATAGTGGCATATCTTCGCAATAACTTTCGCATACTGTATTTCCGTATACTGTTCCTCCAGAAGAAATAAAAATCATTTTATTTACATTATTTCTTCTCATAGATTCCAAAATTTCTACGGTTTTAGCCACGTCTTGAGAATAACATTTTTCAGGATTAATCATTGATGACGCAGGTCCAACACTACTAACAAGATGAATAATAACATCCATATTGGCAACAACAGTATCTAGTTCATCATCTTGAAAAAGGCTCTTTTCCACATAATGAATGTGCTCTAACTCTTCCTTTGTATATGAATGTGTTACCATGATATCATAGATATAAACATCATAACCTTCTGAAAGAAGATGTGTTGCGAGATTCTTACCAATGAATCCCGCACCTCCAAATAGTAAACATTTTTTCTTCATCTTATCTCCATTTTTAATATAGTGAATAATAATTCTCCGCAAAATTTCTAATATCAAATTGCTCAAATAAGTTATTTGTGCCTTCTTTGTATCTATTGTACATTTCAGAATCGTTAAGCATAGCTTCCATGGCTGATGATAGTTCTGAACTATCAACTATTCCATTATGAAGTTCAAGCAATATTCCAGCCTCTTTATCATCACTTTGTATCATATACTTAATATCTCCTATGTTTGTGGAGATAACAGGAACACTATATGCTAGATATTCTATAATAGAGTTTGGCAAGCTTTCTGATACAAAATATGTTGGCAACAGTGCGCAATCAAAGGTTTTAACCCATCCAATCCATTCTGATGGTTTTGATAAATTATCAATGAAATGTATATGTGATTCAGTCTCATTTTGTTTTTTTAAATCATCAATAAAAGGCCCATTCCCGATGAGTACCAAATCTACCTTTTTATCAGTATTATTCAAAAGTATTTTGAAAGCATCAACAGCCTCTCCAAATCCCTTTTCTTTAATGCCTCTTGCAACTAAACCATAAACATAAGAATCCTCATCTATACCTACAGACTTACGATCTTTAGTTGGAATACTTTCTATTTCATAACCATAATGTATAAGATGAGTCTTCTCATATACTGGCACTGTTTCAAAGATCTTTTTGTTTTTATTCGTTGCATAGATAACTTCATTAGCTCTATTAAGAATCTTTGGTGCTAGCTTTTCAAAATCTCCATCCCAATCTGGATGTTGTAACAATGCCTCGTAACAGCCATGCATACTTAAAACTATTTTTGTATCCAGATCCTTTGCTGCAAGATATGTTATTTTATCAGCCCACCAAATATGGTCGTTGATGGTATCAATTTCATAATGTTTGATGTATTCCTGTAATTGTGATGGATCACCATTACTATCTAATATTGTTACCTTCTCAGATATCATATTTACAATTCTATCTTCAATTAACCAAGGTCTCGCATTATACATATATACGTTATGAAATTTCGAGAAGTAGTTAGCAAGTCTAATAACTAATGTTTGCCCCCCACCCATTTCAAAGTCAGGAATAACAAACAACAAATTCTTCATTGGAACATTATGAAGAAAGCTGTACTTCTCCATTCTAGAAGCAACTACGTTTTCAAGTTTACTTTGTAAACTAATAAGCTCCATCTGATTTTCAAATGAAGGGGCCGTTTCACTCATCAATCTAGAATATTCATTTCTTACATGGTTTATGAATCGTTCGCTAATACTCTCTGGAATCATAAATGTTTCAGCAATGAATAATTTAATTCTCATAAGCTCAACAAATAGCTTAATGTCTTGTTCTCTTTTATGAATAATGCTTGTACTATGTCTTCGGTGATAGTTTAATACATCACTGGAAAATGCAATTTTTCCATTCTTGATAGTATATACATATGCAAACCAGTCACCAGAGATGGCAAACGAAGATAATTCCTTTTCAATACCAAGTAATGCACTCTTTCTCATTAATACACCACTAGCATTTGGAATTGTATTCTTTATACCAAGTCCATCGATGATTTCTGCTTCACCATTATTAACGTAATCATTTTGCCACTTTGTTTCACTTAAATCATTAGTGTACTCTGTGTATATAAATCCAGAATGTTCACCAAACTCGTTAATAACCTCAGATTGTCCATATGCCAGATTAACTTGATCATCCTCAAAGAAAGGTAGTAATGTTTCAATAAAGTATGGCTCACATACGTCATCAGCCTCTGCTATCCATATAATATCTCCAGATGCATTGCCTATTCCATTCAACCATTGATTAAAACAACCCTGATTAGTTTCATTTGCGATAATTCTGTAACTGATTCCTGCATTTTCAAGAATTTCTTTTGCTACAGCTATACTATTATCCTTAGATACATCATCTAGGAATATTATCTCATGTGGTCTAACAGTCTGAGTAAGTATTGAATTTAATCTCTCTGGTATAAACTTCTCGTAGTTATAATTAGGAATAACTACCGACACCTTAAGGTCTGGCATTTTCTTAAATGGTATTTCCCCAGATACTAATACTTCTAAGAGATTCTTAATATAGTTTTCTGGTGTTATATCTACCACATACTTCTTTGCGTTAATTGCTATCTTTTTCAGATAATCATTATCATTCAACAATTTATCAATTGCCAAGACCATTGCATTGCAATCACCATAAGGAACAACTATTCCTCTATCTCCACCTAATACCTCTGGTATACCACCAGCATTTTCAAATGCTATAACAGGTGCATACATCTTCATAGCTTCCAATGCTACCGATGGGAATGGGTCTTCCCTAGAAGTAAGGATAAAAATATCTGTTGCCCCAAATATATATCCCGGATTGTCAATAAAATTCATCCAATGGAATCTATTTTCAAGTTTTTTTAATGATAAGTCACTATTTATCCATTCTGCAAATTCTTTATCCTTATCCCCAAGCCATACAAAATGTGTATTCGAGGAGTTCAGCATTTCATTTATAGCAATAAGACCAAACCAGTCCAAACCCTTTCGGAAGTTCCCATATCCACACCCAAGAATAATTTTTGAATCATCTGCTATTCCTAGTTGTTTACATAATTTCTTCTTGTCTTTCTTCTTATCGTCCATATTGTTTAAGTCAAAAGTAGAATATACTCCCTGTGGAATAATATGACACTTTTCACTAGGCATCGGAAAATTAGTAATAAATTGACTTCTTACGAAATCAGCTGCAAATACAACATCATCTGAATACTTTTGTACATTCTTAGCTGCCTGAACAAAGTTATAAGCTTTTATTGATGTTGGTAACTCATGAACCATAGTAATAGTTTTAATGTTCTTACTATGTAGTTCACTAAGTACTAATCCTGTAACCACACTATTACATAAGGCATAATTAACACCTAATGATGCTATATCTCTAACAATTTTCTTTAAATGTGCTTCATCATATATTTGATTAAAGTTTGGCTGATTTAACTCAAAACAAATTCCTTGCTTTTTGAACTTATCTGTAAGAGGTCCACCTGACATAAGCAAAATTACCGGTTCATAGTCAGTCGTTGCTTTAATAGTCTTTATAATATTCATAGATAAAAGTGTTGCACCAGCCCTTTGAGCCTCATGTACAACAACTAATATTTTCTTTTTATTACTTGCCTTCTTAGTATGATTTACATTCACTGCAGGTGAACTATTAGACACTACTACCTGACTAGTATTATTTTTTCTATTAAGTCTATTTTTAACCTTTTTGCATCCTTTTCCTACAGTATTAATAACCCCTACGTGCTTAACACTCTTAAGTGTTCTCTTGGATATAGACAATGCTCTCCATATTTTTCTACTATGAAGTCTCTGTATATATTGGGCCATTGCATTAAACTCTGGAGCAATTTGATTATAATTGTTAAGAATTCTTTCCTTCTCGGCAGCGATTGTATCCATCTCGCCCTTAAGTTGTGTAATTTTTTGTGTTAATTCCTTCTCCAATTCCTTTGTTCGCTCATTAACTGACACACATTCATTAACAAATGATGATCTGCAGCCTTCGCTTATTGCAGACGCACTAAATTCTAGCTCAATATTAGTCGTGTCGGGAGTAACAGAATATACCATCTCGGAGGCATCATTATCAAAAATCATAAGCCTCTCCCCTATATTAATTCCATTAGTATATGTCATTTTAAGGCTGGTATTATCTGAACTTATTCTTAAATCAGTAACTATTACTGGTTGCGTAGCCAGATCCACTCTTAACTCTTTTACATTGTTTTTTAATGGTATACTTAACTTAATCTTTTCCTGTTTAAATGAGTAGTATTTTTTAATTGAATTGTCTTCACTAAATCCATCGCCACAATTAAAGTACACCTGAACAAAATCTGTATCCAAAATATGTTCGCTACTTCTTACGTTCTCTCTACGTTTCAACATTGTTTGCTTTAGTTTTGCAAGGGTTGCCTTATTACCAGCTACATATTTTTGAAAGTTCAATTCCATCTCCGCATAAATACTTTTTTCTTCATCTGAAATCCCTATGAGTTTGAAAATATTAAACTTGGTTAATTCATCTCTCTTAGTACTACCATGTACATAATAATAAATTGCTCTATAAATTATATATTGGATTGGAATTGGAAAATCAAATGTCCACTCATAGTCAATAATGGTCCACTTATCGCCAATCAATATATTTCCGAAGATAAAATCTATATTTGAAACCTTTAACGATTTACATTTGCCAAAATGAGTATTCTTTCCAAACACCAATTCAAAGTCATCGGAATATTCAAAATCAATATTATCTTCTAATGAAAATAACAAATCACAGAATTCCTTGATTTTTTCTATTACTTCAAGGTGTTTTCCATCTAAATAAAGATTATCTAAATAATCTTCTAATGTCTTACCATATACGTATTCTAATTTTACACCACCCTCAACCAATTCACATTTATTTGGTATAAAGATAGTATTCTCGAAGCTATTCTTCATTAGATTATAATTACTATATATCTTCTGTATATGTGTCAATGCTAAGTCTGTTGTAGCATACTTATATACCACCTTTTTTCTATTTTCGTCAAGTTCAATACTTGTCTTAATTTGAAACTTAGTGTCTCTATCATTGGAATATTTACAATAAATTGGATCCATTCTAATTTTCCTCCTTGACTACAACAAGAAATGAATTTGAATAATTAGGAAATTCCTCTTCTGTTATTATAGTATCAAATACTTTTGATTCATCAAATGTTATTATTCTATCAGCATCAAAATTATTGAAGTTGTTATTTAATTCGCCAATCTTAGGTAAGTATTCATCGGAATAAATAGTAGTTGGCAACTTATAGTCAGGATATGGATAGTAGAATTTGTCTACAACACACTTACATTCATTTATGATATCTGTAATGCCCTGCTTAGTAAAAGTTCTAACACCTTTAGTGTTTAAATATCCCTCTAATCCTTCATATATTATTCCCGTATGATCTTCCACACAACCTGCCCAATATTTTAGTCCAAACTTGTTTTCAATAGCAATAACAATCTTACCATTAGGTTTAAGGTGAGATTTTAAGGAATTTAAAAAATCTACATATGGATTATCTGTCCCCATATAACCTGCTGCATATTCAAAAACGCCAATCAAGGTAATTATGTCATATTTCTCAGTAAGTGAACGAGAAACATCAATATAATTACCCAGTTTGATTTCTATATTATCCTTTTCTTTATTTCGATATGCATTAATTAAAGAGCGGCGTTTCGACAACTCAATACAAGTAACTTTTCCGTACTTTTCTGATAGCTTACCTGTAATCGCTCCACAGCCAGAACCAACTTCTAATACCGAAGCCGTCTTCTTGTTTTCCATCCAGTCAATTATATTTGATCTGTGGCTAGATAAATGATATAGTACCGCCCAGTTTTGTCTCTCGGTTATAATAGCATCATATTCATCTTTCGTATGATTCCTAACTATATCCAATAAATCATCTTCTATCGCCCCATCAGAATATAAATCTTTTCCTGGGTATGCTGTTTCATCAATTTTAACATTTCCTATAAGTTCCATCTTTTCTCCTAATAAACATCAATATTTGAATTCATATCGTAAAAGCCTACTGAATTCTTATCAGAAATAACCGTAACATTGCACACATCATACAACCTATGAAATACTTGAAATTCATCTCCAACATAGCCAGTGCAACCAAGTGAGAGTAAATATTCTCCGCCTTGAAGATTCATATCCTGAGTAAATGTTACAGTTTTGCTATCACCTGGTCCCACTGGATTTACATATATACGTTCATACATAGTATTAGTTCCCGTGATTTCTGTTCCTTGAAGATTCTTAATTGTAAAGGCAAATATGGGGTTTTCAATATTTGTAGTAAATGCTACCTTGAATTTGATAGTAAATGTATCGCCTTTAGATATGCTATCGGTGATTACGTCATCCTCATCAATAACAGCATAGTCTACAATTTTAGCAGCTCCGTTTCCATACTCTTCGCAATTAGGATTAATTTTTAATTTCTCTTTCCAATTTTCTATCTCAACTTCAGTTTTAGCCTCATTGCCTTTTACTTCTAACTGATTAACTAAAACTTTTTTGTACATATCCACTATAGGTTTTGGCTCGCCTTCAGAGAGTTTCTTTCCCTTATTGAGAAGTACTACTCTATCACAATACTTTGCAATACTTCCTAAATCATGGCTTACAAATAAGATGGTTTTTCCTAGCTTTTTAAATTCCTCAAACTTCTTATAACACTTAGCTTGAAAAAATACATCTCCTACTGATAAAGCTTCATCTACAATCAATATTTCTGGATCTATATTAATTGCTACTGCAAACGCAAGACGTACAAACATACCACTAGAGTATGTTTTAACTGGTTGGTGTACAAATTCGCCTATATCTGCAAAGTTTAGGATATCTTCCAATTTAGCATCAATTTCTTCTTTTGAAAAACCTATCATAGTTCCATTTAAATATACATTTTCAATTCCTGTATACTCCATATTGAAACCTGCACCAAGTTCAAGTAGTGCTGAAATACGACCATTGATTTCAACATTTCCCTGTGATGGATTAAGTACACCTGTAATGATTTTTAGGATTGTTGATTTACCTGAACCATTAGTTCCAATAATACCAACGGTTTCTCCTTTTTTCACTTCAAACGAAACATCTTTTAATGCGTAGTGTTCAGTATACTTCTTTTTCTTTGATAACCCTAGAGCCTCTACAAATCTATCGCTTGGTTTATCATACAACTTATATAATTTGCTAACATCATTAACGCTAATTGCTGTGTCATTCATCATTTTTCGCTCCATTATAGTACATCTGCAAAGTGTACTTTTAATCTCTTAAATATAAATGTTCCTAAAACAAAGACAACTATGGTAAATATCCAGAAATATAATGTTTGGAACGGATGTTCAAAGAACCAAACTTTATTAATAAAGGTATCTCTGTATCCTAATGTAACATAATACATAGGATTTAATTTGAACAGATTTTTTACAGTCTCTGATAATCCAATACCATCTATATTCCACATAATAGGCGTAAGCCACATACCTACCTGTAAGATAATGCTAATGATCTGGTTTAAATCTTTAAAGAAAACCACTAATGCTGATGTAATATATGACAATCCTAATGCCAGTATAAACATACACAATGAATAGTATATAATTTGCAAGTAATATAAATCCGGATAATACCCATAACATACATATAATAAGATAATAAAGGACACAAAAAACAAGTGTACAAATAAAGCTGAAATTATCTTTACTATTGGGAGAATGCTTATCTTAAATACAACTTTTTTTACCAAATAGCTATACTCAAGTAGTGCATTTGTTGCGTTGCCCCAAGCTTCCGCAAAAAAGAACCATGGTACTAATGCCGCTACAAACCAAAGTACAAATTGTATCTCAATACCTTCCTTTGTATTTATTCCATTTGCTTTTAGCCCTTTTTCAAATACAAACCAATATACCAAAACTGTAACTATTGGTTGAACAAATGCCCATATAATACCTAAATAAGAGCCTGCAAATCTCGTCTTAAAATCATTTTTTGACAAAGACCATATTAGTTTTCTATTTTGAATCACTTCATACTGAAGTGAAAACATCTTTTTTAATGCTGACATTTATTTTTTCCCTTTAATTGAATTGTATTCTTTGATACCATCCCAGTTTTGATCTTTTTCTGAAATAGTTAAATTTTCTCTGGTCATTCCCTCTGGCATAGGCCATTCCACACCTATTTCTGGGTCATCCCATTTAAGGCCACCTTCATCATTTGGATGGTAGAAATCTGTACATTTATAAGCGAATTCAGCGCTTTCAGATAGAACCACAAATCCATGTGCAAAGTTTTTCGGAATAAAGAACTGTTTTTTATTTTCAGCTGATAACACCACTCCAAACCACTTTCCAAATGTTTTTGATCCTTTGCGCAGATCCACAGCCACGTCAAAAACTTCTCCACTGACAACTCTTACTAGCTTGTCTTGTGGAAACTCTTTTTGAAAATGAAGTCCACGAAGAACTCCCTTTTTAGAGCTTGATTGATTATCTTGAACGAACTCCATATCTATACCTGCAGCTGCATAATCATTGTAGTTGTAGGTCTCCATAAAGTAACCTCTCTCATCTCCAAAAACGGCTGGTGTAATAATCTTTAATCCTTCTATATCACATGTTTCAACTGTAATTTTACCCATTTTTGTGTTTTCCTTTCAAGCAATTTGAATTATAGTCCATTGGCAACATCTACAAGATATTGTCCATATGCTGTCTTCATTAGCGGTTCCGCAAGATTTAACAACTGCTCTTTATCAATGAATCCTCTCTTGTATGCTATTTCTTCGATACAAGATATATAAAGTCCCTGCCTCTTTTGGAAAGCTGCAACAAAATCAGCTGCATCAAGAAGCATATCGTGATTACCTGTATCTAACCAGGCAAACCCTCTTCCTAGAGTTTCAACCATAAGAGTCCCTCTATTAAGGTATTCGTTATTAATAGATGTTATTTCTATTTCTCCACGAGCAGAAGGTTTTACATTCTTTGCTATCTCTACTACATCATTATCATAAAAATAAAGACCTGGCACTGCATAATTTGATTTTGGATTTTCTGGTTTTTCCTCAATAGAAAGTGCCTTTCCATTTTCATCAAATTCTACTACTCCATATTCTCTAGGGTCTTTAACATAATACCCAAATATAGTTGCACCCTTTTCTCTTGAGACCGCATTACGCAAAACCTTTGAGAAACTTTGTCCATAAAAAATATTATCTCCAAGCACTAAGGCTACATTATCATCGCCAATAAAATCTTCACCAATAATAAAGGCATCTGCAAGCCCTCTTGGTGATTCCTGAACTGCATATTCAAATCTCATACCAAGCTGTTCGCCTGTTCCAAAAAGTTCTTCAAAAACTGGTAAGTCACGTGGTGTTGAGATAATAAGTACTTCACTGATCCCAGCCAACATAAGTGTTGATAATGGATAATAAATCATTGGTTTATCATAAACTGGCATAATTTGCTTTGATACTGCTTTTGTCAATGGATAAAGGCGAGTTCCTGAACCGCCTGCTAAAATAATACCTTTCATAATGTCCTCCTAAAATTTGCATAATAACGCAATTATTGAAATTATATCATAATATAACATATCAGACAATTATTTTTGATTTTTCTGATTTTATTGATTATAAACATTATAAAATACTTAGAATATCTGTAAATAAAAAAATCTTCAAAAAATCTATCCTGATAAGTATCCCCACCCCCTCGTAGTTAATACTTCATGTATCTCCTTTACAACTAAAAGTC
>JAAYNM010000022.1 GCA_012520815.1 Clostridiales bacterium | reverse complement strand
TGTTTTGTCACTTTAATTATACCAAACAAAGAGTCTGGATTCCTTATATTTTGGGCATTTTTTGAAAGTTGTTTATTGTAAAACTGATAAAATCCGCAGTTGTGGATAAAACTGCGGAAACTCAAGCAAAATGAGGTTTTTATGTATTTTGGTGATTTATCTTACAGAGTATTCGTTCAATTTACTAGTTTTTCCGTATGTCAATCCCACGTACACTTGACTGCTATTTGGCATAGCTAATCCTCGCACGTCTTCCTTCGCAACTTCCAAAAATCCTATCTTTAATCCACTAATAACATCTATAACACTATCAAGCTTTTCATCTGTTTTTTTAACTTGGGCACTTACAAGACATTTATTGGCATACAAATACAGACTCATTAAATCAAAGGATAGCTTATAATGAAAATCCAAATTAGAGGATAGGTCGTTTATAAATTGTTTTGCCTTCTTAACATTAAAAATAAATTCTTCTATATTATCTTCCTTAAAGCTATTTTTTGCAGCTTCAAGATAATTTATAATAATGTCATATGTCACCACTACTAGCTCCGTCTTCGAACTTTGAGTGATCCTTAAAGAAAAATCTTTTATCTCTTCTTTAGTCATAAATTATCCCTCCTATTGCAACAACTGAAGCACTTTTTCAGGTTGTTGATTAGCCTGTGACAACATAGAAGTCGCCGCCTGTGACAAAACATTTTGTGTTGTGTATTCTGTCATTTCTTTTGCCATATCCACGTCTTCAATTCTTGACAATGCAGATGTAAGATTTTCCTCTGTAGCATTTAAACTTGAAATGGCACTTTCTAATCTATTTTCATATGCACCAATTCTGCTTCTTGCCTTATTAATGTATGACAAAGCATTGTCACATAGACTTATGGCCTTTTGACATCCTCCAGATGTGTACGCATTAATCTTATCAAGCTTCATAGCTTTACATGTTACTTCTGGAAGTTCAATCTCCATTTCCTGTCCAGTATTGGCTCCTAATTGAATGGTCATAGTTCCTGAATCCAAAATATAGCACTGTACTCTGTATGGACCATTTTCATCAATAGTACCTTCATCTATACGGATTTGCATCTCAAATCCTCCAGAAGCTTTTACAGTAATATCATTTCCATTTGAAGTAAATGTTGCAGATGATGAAAATCCTGAACCTCCCATGTTAATTTCATCTGCTAATGCCACTGCGTCCTTACCTGGTGTATATGTAGCACCATTAATTCCTAACTGTGCTGCGAGTTCTGGACTACTAGCTTCTATCTGAATCGGATATGACGTACCTGGATAATTACTGGTCATAGAAAGTCCCGTAGTTCCAGATTTAGAGATGGTAACATCTACCCTATCTCCTGCATCCTTTAACTTTTCGTAAACATCATCAAATGTATCTCCCGCTTTAACAGTAACACTTGTGCCATTAATAGAAATCGTACCTGATTCTGTAATTGTACTCATTGCACCTGTTGTGGAAAGTTCCGACTTTGTTGCCGCTGATACCCCAAGGTAATATACCCCCGACTTTACATTCGATGAAGTGTATGTAACTGATATCCCTGAACGGTTTGTATAGGAATTTCTACTTAAATCACCATTAAGTAATGACTTGGTATTAAATTCTGTATCATTGGAAATTCTATCAATTTCCGTCTCTAATTGAGATATCTCATTCATAATACTGATTCTATCATCATCGCTATATGTGTCTGTAGCTCCCTGTACAGCTAGTTCTCGAATACGCTGTAACATGGCTGTAATCTCCTTTAATGCACCTTCTGCTGTCTCTACTACACTTATTCCATCAGACGCATTCTGGTTTGCTCTTTCAAGACCTCTAAGCTGTGTTTTCATTTTGTTCGAAATACTAGAACCAACTGGGTTGTCCTCGGCAGAATTAATTTTATATCCACTAGAGAGTCTTTCCAGCGATTTCGCAACACTCTTATCATTTTTTCTCAATTGATTGCAAGCTATTAAAGCTGACATATTAGTAGCTATTCTCATAGTTCTTCCTTCTTTCTTGTTAAAATTTATTCCTATTTTGAATTGTTTAGTTTTATTTCTTGTTACTCGATTTTCGACTTCTAATTATTGTGATTTTTAATTTGTTTACCACATCTATAAACTTTACGTTCATATTTACTTTATCGGATTTTTTCCAGTTATCTTTAGATGATAATGATCCAATAAATAATTTAGCACACATTAAATATGCAGAAGTGGTGGATTTTACTTCTATTCCCGACACCTGCTTTGAAATATTATCAAGCCTTTCTTGGAGCATAGATACATTACCTAGTATATTACATTTTACAGTTCCCATAACATCGGCTCTAAAAAATTTAATGTCTAACTCACTATCGCTTATTTCATCTGGAATAGTCTCATCTTTTAGGTTACTTATTTCCGCAGTAAACTCCGCACTTACTTCTCCATAGGCACTCTCTTTTATGAATATTCTCATCCCACTATCTGTGCCGGATTTAAATGTCAAATGTATATTTGTAGTTTCACCATTTAGCTCAACAGGTATGTAATATGACCTTGTTTTTGCACTAGCAAGCATAGCCTTTCCTATTTCACTATTAAAAAGTGCTGTATTTATATCTTGATAATGAGGATTTTCAGCCCACACTTCTTCATTAACTACTGCTTTACTTGCTCTATAGAATTCTTCGAACTCATCAATTTTCTCATTCTCTAAAACATTTTCAATCTCATCAAGAGTATTTTCTAAATCGATGTATGCCCTTGAATCCTTGCCTGCAATTTCTTCCTTTATATCTCTGAATACTTTATTTCCACCATTCAACATATATAGTGTAGTAACATTACCTATAACTTCTCTGTCTCCTGCCAAAATCAACTTGTCTATATCCTTTGCTCCATTGCACATCTCTTTTATATTATTAAGTTTCGTGGCAATATATTCATCATCATCATCTTTTGAGATATTTTCATTTACTATTTGGGCTATATTTTCTAATGACAAATCCCCTCTGTCATTCTTAAATATCGCCTTGGCGGAGGATGCATCCAATTTGGATATAATTTCAAGACAAAGCTTCCTGTCATATCCAGATACTTTTCTACTATTTGCAGCTTTTAAGAGATTTGAAAGATTCAACTCATATCCACTTTCCATTGCTGCACCCACAGCACTTGTATCTGATTTTGTAATACTATAAATATCTCTGTATAGCTTAATAAACTTCGCTCTATCTTCCTTTGAAATTTCACTTCTACGATCTAATTTCCATAAATATTCACTAAATTTCTCATTATAATCGGCACCGATTTCTTCATTAATCGCTTCTAGTCTTTCATTCAGACTTCTAATATCTTCTTTCATTGGATCAATGTCATTTGCAATAAGATAAGAAACTGCCTTTGGTGTGAGATTTTTTACTAAATAGTCTATTTCTGCCACTTTCTCTTTCACATCCTTAATATTTTCAGGAGTGATTTCCATAGAATTGTAGCCTAAAATTCTCACTGCTCTCCTATTATATTCATTAACTTCTAAACCATTTTCCTCTATCAGAGTATCTACATTAGCGAATGCCTTTTTATATGAATCACCTAAGTCACCACGTACCTGTGTTCCCACCGCTTCATATGTAGAAATAGCAGCCTTCACGAAACGGAAGTTAGGTACATTATTACCTGGTATTTTCTCTAATGAACCTTTCAAATTCATTCCATATTGGGAATTGTTTTTTTTCTGCCATAAAGCTATAGCATCAACATTTTCTTTAAGAGAAGCATCAATATTCATGTTGCTCACACTACCTACGTGAGCGCTTTCTATAGCATAAATGCCGTTTACTGAACCCCAAAACGTGGATATATTTTTATCGCTCACCTCTGCCCGCCCCAGCTGTAGCATACTACTAGCTACTTCATCATTTGAGGACTTTATAGCATCTACCATATCATAAATTGATGTTACATCAATATTTACGCCCATAATTTTTAGCTGTGTAAGACTGCTTGCCGTAAGTACTGCTCTTGCCTCTATAATGGCCTGCCATCCTTTAGAATACGCCATCTCATTTGCTTTTGATACTACTTCGTTTTTTTCCTGTACATTATTTCCTGTGGAAGCATCTTTCTTTGTTTTATTAATGATTGCCTCTATATTTTTAAAGTTAATGGTCTTATTATTACTCTCAAGACTTTCTATTTCATCCTGGGTAACCTCATCTAGACCTTTAATATATTTATTAATATTTGATGTGTCAAAAGTATTTGTTGAGAGTAAAGCGCCTTTTGCACTTCCAGTAAAATACATTGCCTTACAAATATTTTCCGAAATATATTCCTTAAAATCACCATCGCTCATAGATGCGATTTCATTTAATATATTCACTTTTTCAATATTTTCCACCGTAAGTGGTAAATCTTTTGAAATCAACCACTTACCAGCCTCCATATTCTTTTCATTGGCCTCAAGACCTGACTTAGTAAGCATTTTTTCAATTTGTGGAGCAAGTTCCTTCCATTCTTTCTCCCCTATGTATACGGCATCTGTTTCCACTTTTGGCTCTGTGCCAGCACCAGGCTTAGGATATATACTAGAATTGGCACCCACACTATGGTTAGCCTTGTACATATTATCCACGGTCAACTCTTGCCTGCTTCTGATTATATTTTCCTTTTTAGTGTCATCTATATTTCTTGAGCTCATGGCCTTTGAAACCGATGCTGCAAATGCCTTAGAACCAAGTATTTCTTCAATTTTTTCCTTATCAATACTTAATCCTATAACATTATAGTCTTCGCAATATGTAGCAAGTTCAATCTGTATTCTCTCATATACTCCTATTGTTTTTGTGGGGTCATCCTTATCCGGAGTAATTCCAAGCTCCTCCATCTGTGAATATCCTTTTGGTGTAATCATTTCATTAATGACATTGATGGATTCTGCCATATCTTCACTATAGGAATTTGCCTTACCTGCATCTATTTTATCTTCTTTCTTTATATCGCAATTAAGCACTAAACCATTTTTTGCATATTGGCCAAGTGCTTCCTTCCTATTCTTATATGAAGTCTTTTCAAACACTGCATCACCCACAGTAGTCTTACTATCCTTAAATGATGCACTATTTAACAAATCGCTTATTTTACTTTCATTGCTTGTACTTTTATTAGTGTTAACTGAATTAATCTGCATTTAATCACCCGCCTTTTCTGATAACTATATTTCGGACGATTAGTCGATTTTCTTTAGTTTATATATGATTTTCTTACCTGATTGAGAATATACTTATAAAAATTGCTTTTGTACATAATAGACAAAATTTTTTCTTGTTTTTCTACATTTTGGAAAACTAAATTTTACTTTTCAAAAAAAGTGTTGGACAGTCCTTTTTTCAATAATTATAATGACCTCATTCTTCATCAACTTCATATGTCTTTCCAAGGAGGATTATTTGAACCAAGGACTAATTGCTATTATGGATTTAGACGAAATCTATGCAAAAAAACTCTCTGACTATTTTAGATTTCAACAGGGCATTTGCTACGACATTGTTACATTTACTGATATAGATATATTTATGCAATTTATCAAAAAACAATTCGTAGATATTTTATTAATTGACGAGATGATCTTAGGGGATGATAAACCTTTAATCCCTCTAGAGCCCATTACCTCTATCCAACTCAATTCACTAAAGTCATTTTGTCGAGATATATTTATTTTATCTCACGGACTTCCCTCTCCACTGTCTACTTTTGCATACATAGTATACAAATTTCAATCTGCAAGGGACATTCTTCACTATGTTATGAGCAGTTTAACCATAGATGTAGGTCCGAGCATAATGATGGGAAATGCTATTCATACAAAAATATATGGTGTCTATTCTCCCATTAAGCGTAGCGGCAGAACATCCCTTAGCGTCGTCCTATCGGAACTATTAGCACTATCATCTCCTACACTTTTTATTAGCTTCGATGTTGGTTTTGGCGCCTTAGAAACTGGTGGTAATCAGTCTACTTTGACAGATTTACTTTACTACTACACCCAATCTCCTGAGAGCCTAGCTAGTCGCCTAGCCTCTATTACCGGCAGCCTAGCATCTGCTGATTTTATTCCACAGGTTAAAATTCCAATGGATATTAGCCAGGCAGATCCCGCCACACTTAGTGAATTGGTAACTTCCATCCAAATGCTATCGACCTACTCCTTTATTATATTGGATATTTCTGATTTGCCCGCAGATGTAGCGCCGCTTTTAAAAGTTTGCCAGACGATATATTCTCCCGTACTAAATGATTCTTTATCTTTAAGTAAACTTAGTTCCTTTAAGCAATATATTGAATCCATTGACAGTAGTCTACCTCAAAAATTTATGGATATTTCCTTGCCGGAGATTTCTCCTTCCACCAATGATTATATTCATAATCTAATGGATAGCCCCCTATTTGACTACTGTAAAAATCTTTTGAAGGAGATGATTTAGATAGATAATGCTTATATTCAAATACTGCGAAAAAGACTTATTTCTCGTTTTGACCTAAGCCGAGATTTGACAGACGAAGAGATATATCAGATGATTGATGAAGAAATCATAACCGAAGGACATTCTAGATATATCTCCCTTTCTGAACGCAGACTTCTTAAACATGCACTATTTAACTCTATCAGAGGACTAGATGTATTATCCGAGCTTATTGAGGATGAAGATATTACTGAAATAATGGTCAACGGGACAAACAACATTTTTGTTGAACGCTCAGGCAAGTTAGAACGTGTACCACTTGTGTTTCCATCTACAGATAAATTAAGCGATGTTATTCAACAAATAGCTGCAATCTCTAACCGACGTGTTAACGAGGCCTCACCTATTGTAGACACTCGACTTGCCGATGGTTCCAGGGTGAATATAGTTTTAAATCCCATCGCTATTAATGGACCTGTTATAACTATTCGTAAGTTCCCAAAAGAAGCTATGAATATGGACAGACTTATTTCATTAGGTTCTATTTCTATGGAGGCGGCTAAAATTCTAAGGATTTTAGTTGAGGCTGGCTACAACATTTTTGTCAGTGGCGGAACGGGTTCCGGAAAAACTTCCTTTTTGAATGCTTTATCTGATTTCATTCCCCATGATTCTAGAGTTATCACGATTGAAGACTCTGCCGAACTTATGATTACCAATATTAAAAATCTTGTTCGTCTAGAAGTTCGACAAGCAAATACTGACGGTAATGGTGAAATATCCATTAGAGACCTGATTCGCTCTGCTCTTAGAATGAGACCCGACCGTATTATAGTTGGCGAGGTCCGAGGTAGTGAAGCCCTTGATATGTTACAAGCTATGAATACGGGACAT
>JAAYNM010000021.1 GCA_012520815.1 Clostridiales bacterium | reverse complement strand
TCCAACGGGGCTTATTAAAGTGCCACTACTCCAGTCACTGTCACTCTGAATAATTCAAAAATTCGATAGATTGGTACTTTGGAAGGATATATTCATTTTTTAATTACATTTTGCGGAAACTCAAGAACCTGTCATATATATCTTTAATTTTACCAAGGCTATTATTCACATAATCACTGTTTTTTTCAAATTCCTGATCAAATAATACCTGATTATATTCATTTTCGCCACGTATATTCATTACTTGCAAAACCTCTTTTTTAGATAAATCCTTATCTAGAAAATCTAGGGTTCTAATCGTATCTAGATAGCCTAATTCCATACGTAATTTAGCTCCTTTTGCAGTAAAATCCAAAGTTCCATCAATTAAGCCACCTATATTTTTAAAAGGCTTAATATGAACGAATACACAGTCTTTATATCTTTCACTAGGTGATGGGGCTGATGCAGATAGGTCTATTACATAAAAATGTCTAATCCCTAAATCATATAGTGGCTTAATAGGTGTATTATCTGTAATGCCACCATCTTTAAGTACCATTGAATTAAAAATAACATTTTCATACGCATATGGTAGTGCTGAGGAAGCAAGTAAAATTGTCTTTATATTTTCTCTGCTCTCTCCTTTAAGAGGTATGTACAACGGTTCTGGATCTGAATTCGCCTTGAATACAGATGTCGCCGCAAAAAGTGGATATTTGTAGTCGCTAATTAAATCAAAGTTTATATAGTCATCCATCAACTTCTCTAAACCAGTTCTTGAAAAAATACCTTCCTTAAGGTCAATTAACTCAGTATCAATTTTTAAAAACTGATCATTGGAAATATTCTTCCAAACATCCTGAGCCATTGCGACATCACCATGAGCAAACAGAACCATGTTCAAAGCACCAACGCTACATCCACTAATACCTGCAAACTGTGAAAAAATTCCTCTTTCTACTAAAGCCTTAAATGCACCCGATTGAAATGCACCTTTTCCACCGCCACCTGCTAGCACTAACCCCCATTTTTCTTTTGGCGGGTTAGGGTCTACAGGTTTTGACAAGTTCTTTATTTCATCTTCAAGTTGTCTAAGTCTTTCTTCAACATCCATCTTTTTACCTCTCAAATCACACTAATATAAGTTTTTAACCTTAAAATCTTTTTCAGCCTCACGACGTATATCTTTCTTTGCAATGTCTTGTCTTTTATCATAGAGTTTCTTACCCTTCGCAAGACCTATTTTAATCTTTACAAGGCTACCTTTCAAATATACTTCAAGAGGTACCAAAGTATACCCTTTTACTGATAATTGACCCTTGAGTTTGTTAATCTCACTTTTATGGAGCATTAATTTTTTTGGTCTTAATGGATCTTTATTAAAGATATTACCTTTTTCATATGGACTAATGTGCATATTGTAAATAAACACTTCTCCATTTTCAATTCTAATAAAGGATTCCTTTATAGAGCATTTTCCCATACGTAGTGATTTTACTTCTGTTCCATGCAGGCATACACCCGCTTCTATAGACTCCTCAATAAAATAGTCAAATCTAGCTTTCTTATTGTTTGCTATTAATTTGGTTGACTCTTTAGCCATAATTATTCCTTTCCACTTTCTTCATCATCATAAACCAATTCAAAATCAATAGTTCGTTTCAATTTATCTATGCTTAAAACTCTAATCTTTAATTTTTGACCTAGCTTATATGAACGTCCTGTAGCTTCACCTATCATTTCATATTTTTCTTCATCATAATAGTAATAATCATCAGTAAGTGCAGTTACATGAACCATACCCTCGATAGTGTTTGGTAATTCTACATATATTCCATAATTGGTAATACCTGAAACAACGCCTTCGAATTCCTCACCAATATGCTTGCCCATATATTCAGCTTTTTTGAGTTTTTCAGTCTCCCTTTCAGCCTCATCTGCCCTACGTTCTGTATGGCTTGTATGGTCCCCAATCTCTGGTAAAATAGAGGTATAATGTTTAATTCGCTTCTCACCTAATCCACCGTGAAGACTTTCTTTTATAATCCTATGAATCTGCAAATCTGGATATCTTCTAATTGGTGAAGTAAAATGGCAATAATACTGTGCTGCAAGTCCAAAATGTCCTGAACAAACCGACTGATATTTCGCTTGCTTCATACTTCTAAGGGTTAGTCTACTAATCAATGCTTCCTCAGGTGTTCCATCTATTCTTGATAGAAGTTTTTGTATCTCCTTTGGATGAATCTCATAATCACCTGTTTTCATACCATATCCAAAATTACTAATAAATAGACCTAGCTTTATCATCTTTTCTGAATCTGGCTTATCATGGCATCTGTATAAGAATGGTATCTCCTGCCAGAAATAGTCCTCTGCTATAGTTTCATTGGCGGCTAACATAAAGTCTTCAATAAATTTAGTTGCTGCATTTCTATCGTAAGGTAAAATATCCACTGGTACACCCTTGGCATCAAGATAGATTTTGCTTTCTGGAAAATCAAAGTCTATTGAACCTCTTTGTGTACGCCTCTTACGTATAATGGATGACAATTCCTCCATAAGTTTAAACATAGGAACAAGTTCCTCGTATTCCTTTATCTCATCAGCATCTTCATCAACTACGATTTTCTTGACACTTGTATAGCTCATTCTTCTATCTACATTTATAACTGTTTCAGCAATCTTGTGACCGATAACCTTACCTGTATTATCTATTTCCATAATGCAGCTAAGGGCTAATCTATCACACCCTTGATTTAGTGAGCAAATACCATTTGAAAGTTTATGTGGAATCATAGGAATTACTCTATCCACAAGATATACGCTAGTTCCTCTTTTAAGTGCCTCTTTATCCAATGGACTATTCTCTTTAACATAATGACTAACATCTGCTATATGAACACCTAAAATATACTTATCTTTTTCTTTTTTTAGGGTAATAGCATCATCTAAGTCCTTTGCATCCTCACCATCCATGGTAACAGTTTGCCAATCACGGATATCCATTCTGCCCGCCATATCCTTTGAATCTATTTCATCTGGAATGTCTTCTACTTGCTTTAATACATCCTCAGGAAACTCCATAGGAATCCCATTTGCCTTAACAATAGACAATATATCTGTACCAGGGTCATTAATATGACCTATAATTTCTATGATTTCACCCTCTGGTTTTTTCTCATCAGAACCGAAATCAGTAATCTTTACTACTACTTTATGCCCTGTTATAGCTCCCATAGATTTTCCATTAGGAATATAAATGTCACTTGAAAACTTTTGATTATCTGCAATTACAAATCCAAAATTTTTGGCTTTTTGATACATTCCAACTATATCCGTATCTGCATGAGCGATAATCCTAATAATCTCGCCTTCTCTTCGCTTTCCATCTCCACTCTTTCTAGATGGACGTAAAGCAACTTGTACAGTATCTCCATGAACCGCACCATGAGTTTTGCTTTCTGGAATAAAGATATCCTCATCTTCACCCTCAATGGTTACAAAACCAAAGCCTCTAGCGTTGCCCTCGAAACTGCCCTTTATAAGATTGTTGCTAAGTTTATCGTACTTACCTTTCTTAGATACACCTATTTTTCCCTCGGCAACTAATTCGTTGAGTACAAAAACTAATTCTTCCCTATTTTCCTTTGGGACGTTTAATAGTATAGCAAGTTCCTTTGCTTTCATAGGTGTATATTCATTACTGCCAATGATATCAAGCAGTATCTTTTTACGTTCTTCTATTTTTTCTTTTTCCATATATATCAAGCTCCTTAATCCACTCTTTTAATGGATATTTATTCCTGTTTATTTTACCATATCTTTGAGACAAAAAAAATCCCCTTTTACAAAAGCAAAAGGGGAATAAATTCATATATAACTAGTTCCAGAACTTTAAGTTAAGAACAAGAGCTAAAATAAAAAATAAAACGGCTAAAATCTTTGTTGCCTTCTCTAACTTACCTTCCATAGAACGACCTTTGTTCTTTCCCCAGTAAGTATCTGCAGCTCCGTTTATAGATCCTGATAAGCCAGCTGACTTTCCTTCTTGCATAAGTACAATAACTGTGAGCACAAGTGCTACTACTAAAAATACAACTGTTAATATATTCTGAAACATAACATTACCTCCTGAAATCATAAGCAAGGTCTATGTTATCACACAATTATTATAAATGCAAGATTTTTTTTCTTAATTCTTTTGCAATTTTTAGAAGTTTGTTATATTTTGCTGTTCGCTCAGCTCTACATGGTGCCCCACACTTTATTTGTCCTGCATTCATACCCACTACTAAATCAGATATAAATGTATCCTCCGTAAAAAAACAAAGCAGATTTTCACCTGCTTTGTCATAAGTATCTTTAATATTATTATCAAATATCACTTTAATATTCAAATATTACTTTATAATTCATTTATTACTTTTATCTATTTAACAATAAGTGACTTTCCTGTCATTTCTTGTGGCTGTTCCATTCCCATAATCTCAATAAGAGTTGGAACGATATCTGCAAGACAGCCATCTTCTCTTAACTTAAATGATGGGTCAGCATTTACAAGGATAAATGGTACTGGGTTTGTTGTATGAGCTGTAAATGTCTCACCTGTTTCATAATCAACAAGCTGTTCAACATTACCATGGTCTGCACATATGAATAATGCTCCATCCACCTGCTTAATGAAGTTTACAACTTCACCAACACATTCATCTATAACTTCCACTGCCTTTGTTGCAGCTTCAACAACACCTGTATGTCCAACCATATCAGGGTTTGCAAAGTTACAAATAATAACATCATACTTATCACTTGTGATTGCTTTGCATAACTCATCACATACAGTATATGCGCTCATTCTAGGCTTTTTATCATATGTTGGAACATATTTTGGTGAGTTAACTAATATCCTGTCTTCACCTTCATTTGGTTCTTCTACTCCACCGTTAAAGAAGAAGGTAACATGTGCATACTTCTCTGTTTCTGCTATTCTTGCCTGCTTTAAGTTGTTAGCTGCAAGATATTCTCCAAATGTGTTCTTGAGAGAGACTTTGTTAAATGCAATCTTTTTATTTGAAATAGTTACATCATATTCTGTAAAACATACAAATTCTACAGATTTTCTTGCTCCTCTATTAAATCCAGTAAAATCATCATCACAGAAAGCTCTTGTCATTTCACGAGCTCTGTCAGGTCTAAAGTTGAAAAATACTACTGAATCTCCATCATTAACCTTTGCAACTGGAGCACCATCTTTTGTAATTACTGATGGAACAACAAATTCATCATTTACGCCAGCTTCATATGAAGATGCAATTACCTCCACAGGATCAGTTGCCATAGCACCTTCGCCATTTACTATAGCATTGTATGCCTTTTCGACTCTATCATAGTTATTATCTCTATCCATTGCATAGTAACGACCTGAAACAGAAGCTACTTCGCCAACTCCGATTTCCTTCATTTCATTGCACAATGCCTCCATGAATCCTTTTCCTGATGTTGGAGCTGTATCTCTTCCATCTAAGAATGCATGTACATAAACCTTTTCGAGTCCATACTCTTTAGCCATTTTAAGTAAACCATAAAGGTGTGTATTATGACTATGTACACCACCATCTGATAATAAACCAAATGTATGAAGTGCACTATTGTTCTTTTTGCAATTTTCCATAGCTGCTACTAAAGATTCATTCTTAAAGAAATCTCCATCATTAATCTCTTTTGTAATTCTAGTAAGTTCTTGGTATACGATTCTTCCTGCACCCATATTTAAATGTCCTACTTCTGAATTACCCATCTGACCATCTGGAAGACCTACTGCCATTCCTGAAGCATATCCTTTAACAAATGGATATTCCTTCATAAGTGAATCCATAACTGGTGTATTCCCTAGTGCTACTGCATTACCTTCAGTTTTATCATTTAATCCATATCCATCAAGAATCATTAAAACAACTGGTTTCTTGCTCATAATATATCTCCTTTAATAAGTGTAATTTAACTGTAAATGTCTTGAAAATACCATTAAGTCCTTTGATACTATAACACTACTTTTACAAGTTTTCAAGAAAATTATACATTAGTAACTACTTGTTTTTTTGTCTATAAGTGTTAATATTTAATATATAAAAAATGATAGGAGAAAATATGATTACACAGGAGCAAAAAAACGCACAACGCAAGCGTACAAAGAAGGAAAACACACAAAATGAGAACGCTAAAAACGAGGATGCTAAAGACAAAAGAAATAAGAAGGGAACAGTCAAAAAAATAAATAATAGAAACTCTATATTAATTATTTTTTTATTATTTGCACTTGTATTCATATCCCTTGGTACTATATATCTTATAAAAGATAAGGATAAAAAGGAACCAGTTACCACTGAAGAACCTACTACCGAAAAGATTATTATAAAAGATTTTGTCGGCATAAAAGACACTACATTTACTGCAAACATTGATAAATACTACTCATATGGTACAAGCCTTTGCATTGATGGTTCATTTACAAATAGCGAATTTGGCGAAACTTCAACTGCATCCCTTGTGTTAAGACAAGCTTACACATTTGAAGATGGTTCTATAAACGAAACAGATTTATTTGAATTTCCATTGATTGTTTCAACAGATGAAAACCACATAACCTTTAGTTCATATGAACACATTAACACTGGTATCGATTTAGAAAAAATCACCCTAGGTGAATATTGTATGCTTCTAAAGATTACTACAAATAATGTTACGACTTATGGCACATTATCTGCACAAGGTGAAAACGATGCATTTACATACTACTCCATTACAAAGAATGGTACAAACAATAAAATCGACCTGTCATTTGAAACCTTCGAGAATACAGCTTACACATCCGTAAACTGTGTTGCTTCTACCCTTCCAGATGATGTCTACGATATCGTTATCGATCCTGGTCATGGTGGAAATGACCCTGGTGCAATTAATGGTGACTATAACGAAAGAGTTATGATGCTTGATTATGCCATAGATTTAAAAGCCGCCCTTGAAGCAAAGGGATTTAAGGTATTACTTACACGGGATGGTTCGGAAGGCGATGATGTATGGATGGCATACACCATGTATGATGAAGATGGACGTGTTAATGTGGCATCCGCATCTAAGGCAAAGATTTGCTTATCATTGCACCTAAATAGCAATGAAGTAGCCCTCTCTCGAGGTGGCCTACAAATCTATTTCTCATGTCGTGCTAACCAAGCATCTGCTGAGATACTTGCTAAAAATATTATCAATTCCTCTGGAACTTATCCTTCATCAATGAGTTCTTTCAAAGTCGCTGACGGACTATATACAAGAGCCTTTTCTGCAGGCGACATGGCAGACTCCAGAAATTACGCTATCGAAAAAGGTATGGTGCCTTACGATGTAGCTCCAAACACTGATTTCTACTTTATGATACGTGAATTAGGCGGTGTAGCTACAGGTGCCTACATTGATGGTAGAAACCCTGATTATGGAACTAACCTTTACAGAGATAGTTTAAATGGAGTAGAATCTTTTATCCTTGAACTAGGATTCATCTCTGTAGACAGTGATTTAAATCACCTTATAGAAAATAAAGCGCAATATGTTGAAGGCATCGTAAAGGGACTTCTTGAAAGTTTACAATAGACCGTGAATTATTAATAATAATTAAAATAAGCTGTAGATGTGAAAATTACCAACATCTACAGCTTTACTTTTTTTAATCTATATTACGCATTTATTATGCCTACTGCCTGGGCATCTAGGGAATCCAGAGTATCTTCGCTACATACTGTACGCTCTTCCAACAACTCCATCTTCTTTGTATAATATGACATAACCGAACTTCTTGTAATGATACCCATAAAAAAGTTTCTATCATCAACTACAGGAACGAAATTTTGATGCATTAGTCTCTCTACAACCTCTTCAACTGACTCATCAATTGTAATCGGATTATTCCACCAATTTCTAATAATATCCCTGATTTTACAATCACTATCACTATGAGCTGATTCCATATTGCTATCCATAACGCTCCACAGGAAATCTCCCTCACAAACTGTACCCACATATTCTCCAGTTTTCTTAATAACTGGTATTGCAGCAAATCTTCTTTCTCTCATAATAGCCAAACCACTTGCTACTGTATCGTCATCAAACAGATACATAGTTTCTGTTTTATTAGTAAGTAGAAAAAGTATATTCATATTCTATACCAGCATATTTATCTTCATAAATACACGTTCCTTTCGCATAAAATTCTTAACAAGCTACACTACAAGTATACACTATTTTTCCATAATACGGTATTTAATTTTTTCTAAATATTTTATGAACTTATAAACATTGATTAATAAATCGGTGATGTTCATAAAACTTTCTGATTCTTAAAAATAAATCCTGGCACAAATAAAAACTCCCTGATATATTCCATAGATAAAAGGAACTTAATTCCAATCATCTTTTGGTATATATCAGGAAGTTACAATCTTTACAAATTATTTTAAAATATAAATTTACTATTTATTGTAGTTAACAATCTTTCCAAAGTCTGGTTTTAAAGATGCTCCACCAACAAGTCCGCCATCAATATCTGGCTGTGCAAATAATTCTGCAGCACTGTCTGCCGAAACACTACCACCGTACTGGATACGAATTGCTGCTGCTGTTGCTTCATCGTAAATTTCACCGATGCAAACACGAATTGCTGCACATACTTCTTCTGCCTGAGCAGTTGTTGCTACCTTACCTGTACCAATAGCCCAAATTGGCTCATAAGCAATAACTGCTTCCTTAGCCTGATCTGCTGTTACATTTAAGAATGCAATCTTAATCTGTTGACGAATCAAGTCAATTGTTACGCCTTGTTCTCTTTGTGTTAACGATTCTCCACAACAAACGATAGGTGTAATACCATGTTCAAAAGCTTTTAACACTTTTTTGTTTACTGTTTCATCTGTTTCAGCGAAGTATTCTCTTCTTTCTGAATGTCCAATAATTACGTATTTAACACCTGCGTCAACTAACATAGCTGGAGAAATTTCTCCTGTATAAGCTCCGCTTTCTTCGAAATACATATTTTCTGCACCAACACAGATATTGCTTCCCTTTGCTGCTTCCATTACTGGAATAATTGAAATAGCAGGAACGCAGAAAACCACATCAACATCTTCATTTGCTACTAATGGTTTTAATTCATTTACTAATTTAACTGATTCACTAGGAGTCATATTCATCTTCCAGTTACCAGCGATTATTTTTCTTCTAGACATTTTTTATCTCCTGATATATAAATTTTTAGTTTTTGTCGTTTGCTGCAGCTACTCCTGGAAGTTCTTTTCCTTCTAAGAATTCAAGAGATGCTCCACCACCTGTAGAAATATGTGTCATCTTATCACCAAATCCTAAGTTGTTTACAGCTGCTGCTGAATCACCACCACCGATGATTGTTGTTCCGTCAACTTCTGCTAAAGCCTTAGCTACAGCTACTGTACCTGCTGCAAAGTTTGACATTTCGAAACATCCCATTGGTCCATTCCAAACTACTGTCTTAGCGTCAGCTACTGCATCTGCGAACAACTTTGATGTTTCTGGTCCGATATCTACACCTTCCATATCAGCTGGAATTTCTCCACGACCAACAACCTTGAAGTTTGCATCATTTGAGAATGCATCTGCTACTACTGTATCAACAGGGATTAATAACTTAACGCCCTTTTCTTCAGCTTTTTTCATCATGCTTACTGCATATTCTTTATAATCTTCTTCAAGTAAAGACTTACCAACTTCTTCGCCTAAACCAGCCATAAATGTATAAGCCATACCACCACCAATGATAAGAGTATCTACTTTATCAAGAAGGTTTTCAATAACTGAAATCTTTGAAGAAACTTTAGCTCCACCAAGGATTGCTACGAATGGTCTAACTGGATTGTTTACTGCGTTTCCTAAGAAATCAATTTCTTTTTGCATAAGGTAACCAACTACAGCTGTGTCAACGAACTGTGTAACACCAACATTTGAACAATGTGCTCTATGAGCTGTACCAAAAGCATCGTTTACAAAAACATCGCAAAGAGAAGCTAATTCTTTACTGAATTCTTCGCCATTCTTTGTTTCTTCTGCTCTGTAACGTGTGTTTTCAAGAAGAACTACATCACCATTATTCATAGCTTCTACTGCAGCCTTAGCGTTTGCTCCAACTACTTCTGGATCTGCTGCAAATTTAACATCCATCTCAAGTAACTGAGCAAGTCTTTTAGCAACTGGTGCTAAAGATAATTCAGGTTTTGGCTCACCCTTTGGTTTACCAAGATGTGAACAAAGGATAACTTTTCCTCCGTCAGAGATTAATTTCTTTATTGTAGGAAGTGCTGCTACAAGACGATTTTCATCTGTAATATTTAATTCTGCATCAAGAGGTACATTAAAATCACAACGTACCAATACTCTTTTACCATTTACGTTAATATCATCTACTGATTTTTTGTTAAGCATTTTATTGCCCCTTTCAAAATAAATATATTAATATTTTATTGTTGTCTGTTAATTGACTAAAAAAGGGCCCGGCCCATAAGACCGGACCCTCTGAGGATCGTATAATAATCCAAGAAGTCTATGATTTAATTAAGCTAATTCAGCGAAATACTTAATTGTTCTAACCATCTGGCTTGTGTATGAGTTTTCGTTGTCATACCAAGAAACAACCTGAACTTGATATAAATCATCAGCAACTTTTGATACCATTGTCTGAGTTGCATCAAATAATGAACCATAGCTAATACCAACAACGTCTGATGATACGATTTCATCTGTATTGTAACCAAATGATTCAGAAGCAGCAGCCTTCATAGCAGCGTTGATTCCTTCTTTAGTTACATCTGTACCCTTAACAACTGCTGTAAGGATTGTTGTAGAACCTGTTGGAACTGGAACTCTCTGTGCAGAACCGATTAACTTACCACTTAATTCTGGGATAACTAAACCGATTGCCTTAGCAGCACCTGTTGAGTTAGGAACGATATTAACTGCAGCAGCTCTTGCTCTTCTAAAGTCACCTTTTCTATGTGGTCCATCAAGTACCATCTGATCACCTGTGTAAGCGTGAATTGTAGACATAATACCTGACTGGATTTTAGCATAGTTATTAAGTGCGTTAGCCATTGGAGCTAAACAGTTTGTTGTACATGAAGCAGCTGAAATAATCTGATCTTCTGCTGTTAATATATCTTCGTTTACTGAGAATACGATTGTCTTAAGATCATCACCAGCTGGAGCTGAGATAACTACCTTCTTAGCACCTGCATCGATATGAGCCTGTGATTTAGCCTTTGATACATAGAAACCTGTACATTCAAGAACTACATCTACATCGATTTCTCCCCAAGGAAGTTTAGAAGCATCTGCTTCTGCGTAAATTTTGATTTCTTTACCATCTACTACGATTGAGCTTTCTTTTGCTTCAACCTTATCTGCTAAAGCATATCTGCCCTGAGATGAATCATACTTTAATAAGTGAGCTAACATAGCTGGATTTGTTAAGTCGTTAATAGCAACTACTTCATATCCTTCTGCTCCGAACATTTGTCTGAATGCAAGACGTCCAATACGTCCAAAACCATTGATTGCAACTTTTACTGCCATCTGTTATATTCCTCCTAATATAAAAAATAAAAAATTTTTTGTAAGATTGTTAAAAAATAATCTAACTGAGAATATTTTACCTAATTTGTCCAAAAATATCAAGTCTATTTTATTTAAATAAAAAAAACTTTATAATTGTTTCCATTTATGCTAATATTTCACCAAAAGAATTTTATTTTTTGTAGATATTCACAAGGAGATATTATGATGATTTCAGATTTACATTTACATACCAATTTTTCTTCTGATAGCGAAACAAATCCAGAAGATTTAATTTTAAGAGCTATTAATTTGAAAATGCCCTACATATGTTTTACCGATCACAATGAATTTGACTACGAGGATGGTCTATTTATTCTAGATATGGAAAGCTATTTCACTACCCTTACCACTCTTAAAGAGAAATATAAAGATAAAATTCAAGTTCTTATTGGTGTAGAACAAGGTCTTGAGGCAACAAAAGTATCAAAAACGAAAGAATTTATATCAAGATACCCTTTTGACTTTGTTATCGGCTCTTCTCATATGGTTAACGGTGTCGACCCATATTATCCACAGTTCTTTGAAAATCGTACTACTTATGAGGCTATATGCGAATATTTTCAATCTATATTAGATAATTTAGATGTGTATGATGATTTTGATGTATACGGGCATATTGATTATGTAATTAGGTATCCTAAAAACATTGATACAAACTATTGCTTCGATAAGTATAGCAAGTACTTAATCCCTATTCTTTCACGCATTATTAAATCAGGCAAGGGAATTGAGATAAATACTGGTGGATTCCGTTCAAAAATAAAGGAATCCAACCCATCATTAGAAATAATTAAGAAATATAAAGAATTAGGAGGGAATATAATTACAGTTGGTTCGGATGCTCATTTTCTCTCTGATTTCGCATCTGAGTTTGACAAGGCATTAGCTTATTTAAAAGCGGCTGGTTTTAATTATTACAATGTTTTCATAGATAGAAAGCCTCTAAATATACCTATATTATAGAATTTCTTTATTTTTCAAATTACGTAGACCTTAAAAACATCCCAATCGCAAGATTTTTGATCTTACTATTGGGATGTTTTATGTATTAAAATTGTTATATATGCTATTTATATTGAGAGCTCATCATAATCTTCAATCAAATAATTAATAATTAGTTTATCACCTTTCACTTCCATAATGATTTAGGCGTTTGCGAAACGCCACAACCCGCATATATACGGGATATTTCTTTTATAAAAAAACAACAACTCCTCACTGATTTATGGTAAAATTGAGTTATTGACAACCAATTTAATATCCATACACC
>JAAYNM010000004.1 GCA_012520815.1 Clostridiales bacterium | reverse complement strand
TTTTGTCACTTTAATTATACCAAACAAAGAGTCTGGATTCCTTATATTTTGGGCATTTTTTGAAAGTTGTTTATTGTAAAACTGATAAAATCCGCAGTTGTGGATAAAACTGCGGAAACTCAAGTAGTGTGATTTTAACGAATACACTAGGCTTGATAAATATAGTATTAAATTTTATAGATTATATTACTCTTACTTTTCAAAAAGGTGATTAATAATTGTATGACCTTCGGCAATATAATTACCGCTAGCCTTTCCATCCTTTTCATTGTAATTCCAGGTTTCATTTTTCTCATCTGTGCTGTCATATAGCATATATGGTACAGGATTTGATGTGTGGGTTCTTACTGATATTGGAGTTGGATGATCTGGCATCACTAACATTCTAAAATCAACACCCTTTGCCTTAAACGCATCATATACTACTTTAATAACCTTCTGATCTAAAAATGAAATAGCTTGTATCTTTCTCTCCAAACTACCTTGATGGCCCATTTCATCTGGAGCTTCTACATGTATATAAGCAAAATCATATCCTTCTTCAGTTAATGCATCTACTGCAGCATTAGCCTTTCCTTCATAATTTGTGTGAAGTGTACCGTTTGCGCCTTCTACGATAATGTTCTTCATATTGGCACCAACTCCGATTCCTTTAAGTAAATCCACTGCTGAAATCATTACGCCTTTTTTCTCATTTTTCTCCTCAAAAGAAGATAATGACGGTCTTGTTCCTGCACCCCAAAACCAAATAGAATTTGCAGGATTTAAACCCTGATTCATTCTCTCCACATTAATCGGATGATTTACAAGAATATCATAGCTTCTCTTCATCATCTCTTTAATTGCTGCTTCTTTTGGTAAATACTGCTCTATTCTCTGACCTAATATATCATGAGGTGGTGTAAGAGGCACTACCTGTCCTTTATCCCAAATAGTTAAATGTCTGTAGCTAGTTCCTACATAAAACTTATAAATATCATCTTCTAGTTCTGTTCTAACTGCTTCTAATAAAACTGTAGCATCCTCAGTGCTTATTTCACTTGCACTATGATCAATAATTGTTTTTTCTTCATATGGAAGATTATCAACAGATAATGTCACAATATTACATCTAAGTGCAATATCTGTGTCTTTCATATCTACACCTATTGAAAGTGCTTCAAGTGGTGAGCGTCCGGTATAGTAAATCTTTGGATCATATCCTAATACTGAAAGATTGGCTGTATCACTTCCTGGACTCATTCCTTCAGGAATAGTATGAACAAGACCCACCTCCGAAAGTTTAGATAACCTATCCATTTCTGGTGTTTCGGCATACTCAAGAGGTGTTTTTCCACCTAACTCTTCAATTGGGTCATCTGCCATTCCGTCGCCTAAAACAATAACATATTTCATGTTTATGCCTCCACTCTGATTCTCTGTAATATTCCGTCAACCTTTTGTGCTGCAGCTTCGTAATCCGCTTCTGATATTACTTCTGTAATAAATGCAAATTCACCATTTACTTCATCAAGGGTTACTGGAGTTATTTTTCCGAATGCCTCCTCAACTGCATCAAGTCTAGAAGCAGCATCACCCGATACTCTAACAAAGAACTTACAACGATTAGACTTGATATCCTCAAGTTCAAGTTTCTTGCTGCTCCATAAAGACATAATATGTTTATTTAAATGTTTTGCTTCATCTACAATATCCGCCACAACCGCTGAAGCTGTTGGATACTTTCCTGCTCCACTTCCATAGAACATAATATCGCCAATAACTTCACCATTCACAAGAATTCCGTTCATAACTCCATTTACACAGTATAGAGGGCTTTCAGTACTAATCATAAAAGGCGCAACCATTGCATAGCACTTACCATCTATCTTTTTGCTCTTACCAAATAATTTGATTGAAAGACCAAGTTTTGAAGCATATTTGAAATCAAGTGCTGTTATCTTTGTAATGCCTTCTGTATAAATATCTTCGAAATTCACATGAAGTCCATATGCTAATGATGAAAGAATCGCTATCTTTCTACATGCATCGTAACCCTCAACGTCCGCTGTTGGATCCTTTTCTGCATATCCAAGTTCTTGTGCTTCCTTAAGTACATCTTCAAATGCCAAACCTTCTTTATCCATCTTAGTGAGAATGAAGTTTGTTGTTCCATTTAAAATACCTGTGATTTCTGTAATGTCATCAGCTGTAAGGGATTGATTGAGAGGTCTAATAATTGGAATACCACCACCAACAGATGCTTCAAATAAGAAGTTCTTTCCTTTGCTCTTAGCCAATTCAAGAAGTTCAGGGCCATACATTGCTACCAATTCTTTATTTGATGTACAATAATTTTTACCTGCTTCTAATGTTCTTTTTGCAAATGTATATGCTGGATCAAGTCCACCCATTGCCTCTGCAACTATATCTATTTCAGGATCATTTATAATTGTATCAAAATCATGAACCAACACTGATTCTACTGGATCTCCAGGGAATTCTCTTAAATCTAATACGTACTTTACCTTAATGTCATCGCCTATTTTTTTTGCGATACTGTCATGATTCTTTACGAGTACATCAAATACTCCTGAACCAACTGTGCCATATCCTAATACTGCAACATTTACCATTGTATTGTCCTCCAAAGTAAAACTTATAATTTATTTGTCACGTAAGTTATTCACGTGCTAAAACCTTAATATAATGCACACCTTCTTGTCTTTCAAGGTCACTTATTAAATCTGAGATTTCATCATTCGTAGGAATCTCTACGCTTAACGTCAATGAAGCTACTCCATTGATAGGAATAGTTTGATGAATTGTCAAAATGTTAGCTTGATTATCAGCGATTGTCTTTAAGAGATTTGAAAGTTGTCCTGGCTGATCATCCATTTGAAGTACAAATGTAATTGTCTTTCCTTTAACATTATCCCTAAAGGGAAAGATATCATCCTTATACTTATAAAACGAACTTCTGCCTAAACCTACCATCTCTGTTGCTTCTTGAACAGTTATAGACATATTTCTTTCAAGAATCTTCTTGGCTTCAACTACCTTTAATAATACCTCAGGTACTGCCTTTTGCTTTATTAGATAATATTGATTATTATCACCCATACAAAAATCTCCTTGTGTGCGTCTAGCAGAAACAAGTGTTTCCGACAGAAAGATATTAACACATCACAAGGAGATTATCAACTACTTTTTCACTTTACAACATTTAATGCTAATGCTTTTGACATTCGCCAGACTTACAACTGCCTATTTTGTGGCAGCATCAATAAGTGCACTAGCACCGTATAACTCGTCATCATCAAGTAATTTATCAATATTAATGATGAGAATAAGCCTTCCATTTGCATTGACTACCTTATCAACATATTTTGTTTTCTCTGATAGTATAATAGGTGGTGCATCAATTACCTGAGAAGCGTCAGCATCAAATATTTCGCCCACACCATCTACTTCAATAGCAAGTGGCATCTTTCCAATTCTTACTATTATATATTGGGCATTTTCACCTTTTATATCTGGTAGACCAAATTTCTGTCTTAAGCTATACACAGGAATAATATCTCCGCGAAGATTCATAATTCCTTTAATATAGGAAGCAGTATTTGGGACTCTCACAATTTCTTGTGTTTTCTCAATGCCTCGTACACAATTAATATCAATGCCGTACAATTCAGTGTCAAGGTTACATACTACTGGTTTAAACTCCATTTGTTTTCCTCCTCGTATTATATAGTCATAGTCGCTTTTCGTTTTGCTATGCTTGTTTTATCTTACTAGCAAATATTGCTAGATTATTCTACATTTTTATTTAGGCTATTCCATTTTAAATAAGCACTTATAAAAGGATCTATTTTACCATCTAATACACTTTGGACATTGCCAACTTCTTCGTTAGTTCTGTGATCCTTCACCAATGTATATGGTTGCATAACATAGGAACGAATCTGGCTACCCCATCCGTTGTCTTTGACTTCGCCACGAATACCAGAAACCTTTCTTGCATTTTCTTGCTGTTTTAGCATGTAAAGTCTAGCCTTTAACATCTTTAATGCTTTATCCTTGTTACTATGCTGTGAACGTTCATTCTGGCATTGAACCACAATACCCGTAGGTATATGCGTAATTCTAACTGCGGAAGAAGTTTTATTTATATGCTGACCGCCAGCTCCACTTGATCTGTAAGTATCAATCTTTAAATCATCTTCATTGATATTAATGTCTAAGTCTTCCTCAATATCTGGCATTACATCACATGATACAAATGAAGTTTGTCTTTTTCCTGCTGCATTAAATGGTGACATACGTACAAGCCTATGAACTCCTCTTTCAGACTTCAGATATCCAAAAACATTTTCACCATTAATTTGTAGTGTAATAGACTTATATCCTGTTTCTTCACCATCAAGATAGTCTAAAACTTCATAGCTAAATCCCTTCTCATTCGCCCAATGGCAGTACATTCTATAAAGCATATTTGCCCAATCACATGATTCTGTACCACCCGCGCCCGCATGAATGGTTAAAATCGCACCGTAACTATCATACTCTCCTGAAAGAAGTGTAGTTACCTTTAGTTTTTCAAAGAATTCTACGAAAGAATTCATTGTTTCCTGGGCCTCTGGAATAACGGATTCATCATTTTCTTCATATCCGATTTCAAGTAATGTCTTAGCGTCTTCATAAAGTCCGTTAACCTGATTGAAACCATTAACAGTACCTTTTAAGTTTTTCATTTCTTTTATGAAACTCTGTGATTTCTCATCGTCGTCCCAAAAATCGGGGGCTTCCATTATTTTCTCTATTTCTCGGATTCTAGCTTGCTTGTTATCCAAGTCAAAGTGAATCCCTCAATTCTTCTAATGGTGTTTCGTATCCACTTAACGTGAACTTGATTTGATCTAATTCGACCACTAAAATCACCGCCTTTATTCTAAAATGTGTTATTATTTACGACCGCAACACTGCTTATACTTAAGTCCGCTACCGCATGGGCATGGATCATTTGGATATATTTTCTTATCCTCACGCTTAACTGGTGCCTTTGCAAGTGATTCATCCTTATTTGTTCCTGTTACCTTTGCTACCTGTTCTCTCTCAATTTTCTGCTGAACTTGAACATGCATAAGAACTCTAGTAGTTTCTTCTTTTATACCTGCTGTCATTTCATCAAACATATCAAAACCAGTAACTCTATATTCAACTAAAGGATCCTTTTGACCATATGCCTGAAGACCAATACCTTGCTTAAGCTGATCCATATCATCTATATGATCCATCCATTTTCTATCGATAACTTTAAGAAGAATAATTCTTTCAAATTCACGAAGTTGTTCTGGTTCTGGGAATTCAGATTCTTTTGCCTCATAAAGCTTAGTTGCCTCTTCCTTAAGTTTCTGCTTTAATTCAGCTTTCTTCATTCCCTTTTCTAATTCTTCTTTGTCTGGAACAAGATTTTTAAATGGAATCGTTGGAAGTAAAAGTTCTCCAAGCTCTTTGAAATCCCATTCGCTAGATGGCTGTTCATCAGAAATGCACATATCAATTTTGCTTTCCACAGTATCATTAATCATTGTATAAATGGCATCTCTCATGTTTTCACCATTTAAAACACGATGTCTTTCTTTGTATATAATCTCTCTCTGGTCGTTCATAACCTGATCATATTCTAAAAGGTTCTTTCTAATACCATAATTGTTATTCTCAATCTTTTTCTGAGCCTTTTCAATAGCACCAGATAATAACTTGTGTTCAATTCTATCATCTTCACTAATTCCAGCCATCTGAAATACTTTATTCATCTTTTCAGAGCCGAAAAGTCTCATAATATCATCTTCAAGAGAAATGAAAAATCTTGATTCACCAGGATCTCCCTGACGACCTGCTCTACCTCTTAACTGATTATCAATACGACGTGACTCATGTCTTTCTGTACCAATAATCTTTAAACCACCTGCAGCTTTTGATTCATCGTCAAGTTTAATATCCGTACCACGACCTGCCATATTTGTAGCAATAGTAACTGTACCATGGATACCTGCCTCTGCTACAATTTCTGCTTCCATCTCATGGAATTTGGCATTCAAAACTCTATGTTTAACGCCTACTTTTGTAAGCATACGGCTTATCTCTTCTGAAGATTCAATAGTAATAGTACCAACTAAAACTGGCTGACCCTTCTGCTGGCTCTCCATTACTTCATGAACCACAGCATTTAATTTACCTCTTTTTGTCTTGTAAACTGCATCTTGATAATCAATTCTAGCAATTGGTTTATTTGTAGGAATAGTAACAACGTCCATTCCATAGATATTTCTAAATTCCTGCTCTTCTGTAAGAGCTGTACCTGTCATACCACACTTTTTGCCATATTTATTGAAAAAGTTCTGGAAAGTAATTGTTGCAAGTGTCTTACTTTCTCTCTTGATTTTAACATGTTCTTTAGCTTCTATCGCCTGATGTAAACCATCAGAGAATCTACGACCTGGCATAATACGACCTGTAAATCCATCTACAATTAATACCTGATCATCTTTAACAACGTAGTCTTGATCCTTAAACATAAGATAATGTGCACGAAGGGCTAAAATCATGTTATGTTGAATCTCAAGGTTTTCTGGATCCGCAAGATTTTCAATTCTAAAGAATTGTTCAACTCTTCTAACACCCTCTTCAGTAAGATTAACAACCTTGTCTTTCTCATTGACAATGAAATCGCCGTCTTCCTGCTTCTCTTCCTTCATAATGTAATCAAGCTTTGTAAGTTCTTTTTCTGTTCCTCTCTTCATCTGACGAGCAAGTACATCACAAGCCTCATATAACTTTGTGGATTTTCCACTTTGTCCTGATATGATAAGAGGGGTTCTAGCCTCATCAATAAGAACAGAGTCAACCTCATCTACAATAGCAAAATGGAGTTCTCTCTGAACAAGCTTTTCTTTATAAATAACCATATTATCTCTTAAGTAATCAAATCCAAGCTCATTATTGGTGATATATGTAATATCGCAATTATAGGCGTCTCTTCTGTCATCCGATTCCATGCTATTAAGTACACATCCTACAGTAAGTCCAAGGAATTTATGTACCTGACCCATCCATTCAGCATCACGATTTGCAAGGTAATCATTTACTGTAACTACATGAACTCCCTTTCCTTCAAGAGCATTTAAGTATGCTGGCAAAAGACATGTCTGTGTCTTTCCTTCACCAGTTCTCATCTCAGCAATACGTCCTTGGTGTAAAATAATACCACCCATAAGCTGTACCCTGTAATGTTCTGTATTTAAAACTCTTCTTGCAGCCTCTCTAACAACTGCATATGCCTCTGGAAGTAAATCATCTAATGTGGCACCGTCTGCAAGACGTCCTTTAAATTCTGTAGTCTTTGCTTTTAGTTCCTCGTCAGATAAAGCTACCATAGCATCTCTGTATGATTCAATCTTATCTACGATTGGTGTTATCCTCTTAATTTCTCTTTCGCTATGTGTTCCAATAATTTTGCTGATTAAACCCATTGTATATCTCCTAATATATAATTTATTTTTTCAATGCACTTAACATCCATAGAAATACTAACTTATCACATTGTACCACTTTGTGGGTTTAGTTTCAACAAAAAAACACCACCAATGCAGTTATTCTAACATTGGTGGTGAACATTAATTAAAATTCAGGTTCAATAAGTCCGTAGGTACTACCTTTTCTTTTATATACTACATTAATCTCATCTGTCTCTGAGTTAGTAAATACATAGAAATTATGTCCTAAAAGTTCCATCTGTAAACATGCTTCCTCTGGATCCATAGGCTTAACAGCAAACCTCTTTGTCCTTTCAATAATAATCGAATCATCTTCATCGTATTCTTTTTCAACAAACTCTGGTGTGAAGTTTCCAACTGAATGCTTACGCTCAACTATTTTATTCTTGTACTTCTTCAACTGTCTCTCTATAACTTCTTCAACCAAATCTATGGATACGTACATATCGCTGCTCACTTCTTCAGCTCTAACAAATCCCCCCTTAAGTGGAATAGTTACTTCAATCTTCTGTCTGTCTTTTTCTACGCTAAATGTTACATGTACCTCGGTGTCATCCATAAAATACTTTTCGAGTTTACCGATCTTATCATAAACTGCTGATTTCAATCCTTCTGTAACCTCGATGTTTCTGCCAGTAATAATATAACGCATAATGCCCCACTCCTTTTCACGGATAATTATCTAAAGAACCATTTAGGTGTTGCTCTTCTTACCCCGCTTTCTCGTTTCATTTGGTTCTTTAAGTATGTTCTTATTATACCATATCCTCGTATTTTTTTGCAAGCAATTCACATATTTTTTAGAATATTGTCAGATAAAATATTTGTCTTTTCTTGTCAAGAGTTTATTGTGAAATTTTTTCCGATTTATGTCGATTTATGATATTTCACAAAACGAATGTTTGGTATTTACACCCTACTCCTAGCGTTATTTTATTGTGGATAATGTGGATAACTTGGTGGATTAATCTTTTTTCCTTTAAAATCACAACTTTTTATGTGGAAAACTCAATTGAAGTTATCCACAGTATTTTGTATACAATCGTGATTTATCCACTTTCCTCCATATTTTTTGTGAAATATGTACAAATCTCAAAAAGTCAACTGGTTATTTTCATTTTTACTAGTAAAAAGGGACTATTTACTTTATTATTAAAATAGTCTTAGACTGTAGAAACAAGCATCTTAGATTTTTATATAATGCGGATATATTTTTTAGAATAATTATAGAAGAAGAACAGATAGGAAGGTTAATATATGTATGCTTTAATTACAGGTGCATCCAGAGGCATTGGACTGGCCACCGCCAAAGAATTTGCAGCTCATGGTTATAATATAATAGCCATATGTCACAAAAATATAAATGATTTATCTCCCCTGGTAGATGAGATACTTAGGCAAGGAGGACATTGTCTTCCTTTTTCTTGTGATTTAAGTGATCCGAAAGAAGTTTTTGCCCTGTGGGATGCTATCTCCGATTTAAACATTAACATTGATGTTTTGATAAACAATGCTGGAATTTCTCATATCGGTTTACTTCAGGATATGAGTAATGATGAATGGATGAATATAATAAATACCAATCTCTCATCAATCTTTTACATGTGTAAGGCTGTCATCCCAGGAATGATAAATCGCCAACGTGGACATATCGTTAACATATCGTCAGTTTGGGGAAATGTTGGTGCTTCTTGTGAGGTTGCCTACTCTGCTTCTAAAGGTGGTGTAAACTCCTTCACAAAGGCGCTTGCGAAGGAACTTGCCCCAAGTGATATCAGTGTGAATGCAGTGGCCTTCGGCACCATTGATACTGATATGAATAAATTTCTATCATCAGATGATCGACTTTCTTTGATTAAAGATATACCCGCTGGCAGAATGGGTACTACAACCGAAGCAGGAAAGATAATATATGATATCGCTACTACTAGCAATTATCTCACGGGTCAGGTTATTACAGTAGATGGAGGATGGTGCTAAATAATTACAAAATGGTCCTACAACTCCGAATAAACCCCAAAAAGTTAGATCAAAATCTAACTTTTTGCACGTCGGTTCGGAGTTGCAGGACCATTCATTATATTATAGTTGAGAAAAATTTTAACCTTTTACAGCTCCAGCAACTACACCTTCAATAATGAATTTCTGACAAAATGTATAGAAGATAATAATTGGGAGTATTGATAATACAAGTACCGCCATCATGATACCCATATCAAAGTTACCATATGAACCAACCAAATACTGTACACGTACAGGAATAGTTTGGTAATCACTGAAACCTATTATTAAATATGGAAGTAAATAATCATTCCAAATCCACATTGCGTTTAGTATCGCTACAGTAATGGCTGTTGGTTTCAAAATAGGAAATACCACTTTGAAGAATGTCTGTAATGGATTACAGCCATCAATCATAGCCGCTTCTTCTATCTCAATAGGTACTGATTTAACAAAACCACAGAACATAAATACTGATAGACCTGCACCAAATCCGAGATATAACAATATCATACCAGCTGGATTTCTGATGTGCATTCTGTCTGCCAACTGAGTCATTGTATACATAACCATCTGGAAAGGTACAATCATAGAAAACACAAACAAGTAATATAAAATGTTTGAAAATTTTCCTTTTACTCTAGTTATCCAGTAGGCTGTCATCGATGTAAATATTATAATAAGTAACACTGAACAAACTGTTATAATCAACGACCACTTCATTGCATTAAAAAATCCTGTCTTCTCAATACCCATTACATAGTTATTGAATTTAACAAAGGTCTCCGATGTAGGAAGTGCAAATGGGGCATCACTAATAAATAGCTTTCCCTTAAACGAATTAATTACCACGAAAAATATTGGATATAAAAATGCAATTGCTAAAAACAATAGCAGAATAAATACAATAATATTTTTAATTTTCTTTTTTGTACTCATTATTGCTCAACCTCCTTACGTCTTGTAAAGAATAATTGTGTAAGTGCAATAATTCCCACAAGTAGGAAGAATAATACAGCCTTCGCCTGACCTATACCCTTTGATGTATTATTTCCATAGAATGTATCAAATATATCAAGAGCTAACATCGCCGTCTTTCTTTGAGGTGCACCACCTGTAAGAGAAAGGTTTTGATCAAATAACTTAAAACAGTTTGATACCGAAAGGAATAAACAAATTGTTATAGAAGGCATTACCATAGGTATAGTAATCTTTCTTAACTGTTGCCACCTTGAAGCTCCATCAATTTGGGCTGCTTCTTTTAAATCAGTTGGAACATTTTGAAGACCAGCTATATATATAATCATCATATAACCAATCAACTGCCAACTCATCAAGATTATCAAACCCCAAAATCCGTACTTTGCATCATTGGCAATAGTTGTACTGTAACTTTTAAGTATTGAATTAAAAATCGAGTTCCAAATGTATCCTAAAACGATACCACCAATTAAGTTTGGCATAAAGAAAACCGTTCTAAAGAGGTTGGTACCTTTTACTTTCTGAGTCAGTAATACTGCCAATGTGAATGCTGCTACGTTTATTACTATTACAGCTACAATAGCAAATATTACAGTAAACTTAAATGAATTTACAAAATTATCATTCTTAAATGCAGCTATATAATTGTCAAACCCTACAAATTCTGCTTTTTTAATAGTTTTAAATTTACAGAATGATAAATAAACACCCCAAAAAAAAGGTATAACAAAAGCTATAAAAAAAGCTATAAGTGTAGGAAGTACAAATATAGGGAAATATTTTTTTGTTGTTTTTTGCATGTTATGTACTCCTATCTTTGTTAAAAAATGCTTCGCAAGTATTCACCTACGAAGCATTTAAAAATCTGATTAGTTAATTAGTTTGCATCGTTTGCAGCCCATTCAGAAGCCCATTCATCTACTACTAATGTCTTAACGTCATCCCAGGTGCTTGTGCCTGCTGCATAACCAAGTAATACAGCGCCAAAGTCATCTTTGAATTTCTGACTTGGGAATGTTGTAAAGTTCCAAGATACAGATGTCTTTGTAGAATCAGCCATATATCTAAGTACTTCCTTAGCAAGTGGGTCCTGTGGAGACTCTGCGTCAGAGAATGTGTTAAATGGAGAGATGAAACCTAATGTATTTGTTACTGCATCTTTACCCTTTGCAGAAGAGAATACCCATTCAACAAAGTCGATTGTAGCATCAATATCTTTTTGATCAGCTTCTTTGTTTATACAGAAGAAGTTTTCTGTACCTGTACAAAGACCTTGATTTTCTTCACCAGCAGCACCTGTATAGATAGGAAGGAATTTAACGTCTTCTTCCTTAACTACATTACCTTCTACTTCTGAGATACCGCCCCAGCCCCAGTTACCATTCTGAATCATAGCAACCTGACCTAAAGCAAATTCTGACATAGAATCATTAACTGTCTTAGAACCTAAAAGTGTTGGCTCTGTACAAGAATTATTGATATATAAATCAAAAATGTTCTTGTAGTTATCTCCAAATGAGAAATCAAGTTCTTTTAATATAGAAACATTCTTCTCTTTGTATTCATAATATACAGGGAGGTTAGCAAGATGTGTCTGCCATCTCCAGTCTTCACCTTTTTTAAGTGATGTTGAACCGAATACACCATCAATTCCTAAATCAGCTTTTCTAGCCTGCATATCCTCTACAACAGCTTTTAATGTATCAAAGTTGTTTACTTCATCCATAGATTTAGCCTTAGCATCATCTAATGCAAAGTATTTGCTCATAATAGCATCGTTATAAATGATACCATATCCTTCTACTACATAAGGGATACCATATACGCCACCATCTTCGCCTTCAATAGCAAGGCTCTTATCAAGTAACCAGCTATAAAGATCTGTGTCCTTTAAATCATAGCAGTAATCTGACCAGTTTGCATAACCAACAGGTCCGTTAATCTGGAATAATGTAGGTGCATCTGTTGCTTCAATCTCATTTGAAAGAATCTGCTCATAAGTATTATTAGCAGCTGTAACAACTTTAACCTCTATTCCTGTTTCCTTTGTGTAATCCTTAGCAATTGCTTGCCAAGCTTCATCTGCTTCTGGTTTGAAGTTGAGGTAGTATACGCTACCTTTTTCTTCTTCCTTTGATGATGTTTCATCGCCACAACCTGTTAATGCAATTGATGCTAACATAGTTGAAGCTAAACCGAGTGATAAAAGTTTTCTAATTCTCATCTTTAAATCGTTCCTCCTCAATGATTGATTTAATTTATCGTTTTTTGGAAACGTTATCGGGAACGTTTCCGTTGATACAGATATATTACCACAAAGATAAAATTATTACAATCTTTTTATTTATTTTTGCATAGATTTATGATTTTGCCCCCGATTTTTGTTGAATTTTCACAGAATCTATTCATCTTCGTGGTTATACTATTTTATTCGATAACCTTTTTTAATATGACAAACTCTAAATTCTAAAACATAATATCTCTTTTAGATCCTGCTTTTCCTATTTTATTTCTACTGTTTTTATTTTCTCTATTACTTCTATTATTATACCTATTATTTGATTTTCTATTTATCTCATCATAGGTTGCCTTTGACGCCTCTTTCATCTGTTCTATTTCTTCCTTTGGCTCATATTTTTTAAATGCCATAAAAAGTGGATAAGATGTAGCGAATGCCATTAGTCCAGGTAGTACAACAATTGCTGGCGGGAATGTAACTGCCAGAGCAATTACTCCAAAAGCCACTAGGATAACTAATAATGTGCAACCCCAATGTTTAAGCGGCATTAGAAATCCATTTTTAATTGTCTGTTTTAAAGTATTCTCAAATCTTCCAATAAGTGGAAATACATAAAAACTAAATAGTACCAATACTATTTCTATGCACATAAATATGACCGCACCTGTAAATCCTATGTAATCCCCGATATTTATGCAAATGGTAATATCCACAAGACCAATTAATAGTGCAATTAACAAAGGTATCCACACGATTGTTGCTTTAAAAAAATTGTTCTTGAACGACTTAAAATAACCAGTTGTAATCTTAATATCTCTTTCATCTATCATTTTCATAATAACATAATGCATAGCTGCACTTGATGCTCCCATAGTAACTATAGGAATACTAGTTATTGTCCATAAAATACTAAGCCAAAATACATTAGCAAGCTTAGAAAAAAAACTCCAAACCGGATTATCTAAATCAAAAAATTTATCCATATATACCTACATTTCCGGAATTGTGATTTTTCCCGTTATAGCGCAAGCTGCTGCCGTAGCAGGAGAAGCAAGAAAAATTTCCACCTTTGAAGTTCCCATTCTCCCTAGGAAATTTCGATTATTAGTTGCAACTACTCTTTCACCATCAGTTAAAATACCACCCGTACGTCCACAGCATAGACCACAACCAGGATGTGTAATAATAGCACCTGCCTCTGAAAGAATGCTCATAGTACCATCTGCAACTGCCTCATTATAAATTTTTCTAGATGCAGGAGTCACTATTAATTTAACAAAAGATGCAACCTTTTTACCTTTCAGAATATCTGCGGCAGTGTGTAAATCCTCAAGACGACCATTTGTACATGATCCAATAAACACTTGATCAATTTCTGTACCAGCGCATTTACTTACAGGCTTAATATTATCTACTTGAGATGGACAGGCAAGAACCGGAACAAAATCTTCGGCCTTATAATTCATTACTCTAACATAAGATGCACCCTCATCGCCTACAAGTGACTTTTCTTTATCTGTAAGGGTAATTTCACAATATTCTGCCGTTTTCTCATCTGGTGTAAATAAAGCACATTTAGCCCCTGCTTCTATTGCCATATTAGCCATAGTCATTCTCGAAGCTACTGACATACCTTCAACAGTATCTCCAGCAAACTCTAATGCCTTATATGTTGCTCCATCTGCACCTAAATCACCTATCAATCTTAAAATGATATCTTTGGATGTGACATTAGAAGGGAGTTCTCCCTCTATATTAACTTTAATTGTTTCAGGAACTTTAACCCACATAGTACCTGTTCCCAAAATACTTGCCATCTCTGTATATCCAATGCCCGATGAAAATGCACCTACACATCCATAGGTTGTTGTATGACTATCTGTACCAAAAACAATATCGCCAGGCTTTACATATCCAGCTTCTGTCATAAGTTGATGACATATACCATCCGCACGATGAATATTTTTCATTCCATATTTTTCTACGAAAGCATTTCCAATACGAAAGTGTCTTGTATCATCTACTTGCGATGCTGGGACTAAATGATCATATATTAAAACTACCTTATCTGCATCCCAGAGCTTTGTAAATCCCATTTCTTCAAACTTTTCAGCTACAAAAGGTATAAAAATATCATGTATCATTACTCTGTCTACATTTACTGTAACTATTTCTCCCGCTTTTGCAGAAGTATCTGTATTTCTACTAATGATTTTTTCTATAATTGTCTGTCCCATATCCGTCTCCTAATCTAAACCATTACGCTTACGCATAGCTTTTACTAAACCGCCAGCGCCAAGAATTTCTACAAGGTTATCTGGAAGCGAAGTTATCTTATAACTAGTTCCATTATGAGTAATAGACTCGTTAATATTTACTTCAATAGTGTCACCTTCTGCTACATTATCGTGTAGTTCTCCATTTTCAACGAGAAGAAGTCCATTGTTTATAGAATTCCTGAAAAATATACGTGCAAATGACTTAGCGATAACACATCTAATGCCTAATTCTTTTATAATCTCTGGTGCTTGCTCTCTTGATGAACCGCATCCGAAATTCTTACCTGCAACAATAATATCGCCTTCTTGAATTTGCCCTGCAAGTTCAGGTCTAAGTGGTGAAAATGCGTAAGGTGTCATATCTTGTACTGTTTTAAGCGCTAGGTATTCAGTTGGAATAATAATATCTGTATCAATATCATCCCCTAAAACCCAGACTCTACCTGTAAATTTATCCATAATGTTGCCTTTCTTATTTTAATGGTAGTGTCAAGTTTGACACCCCTTTTGTTTTTATATATCCTTTATATTCAAGGGTTACATCACTTTTTAAAATAAAAAAGCAATGACCTCCTTTTTTCTTGTATAATGTAGTCGCCACAACCAATT
>JAAYNM010000020.1 GCA_012520815.1 Clostridiales bacterium | reverse complement strand
CTTAGGAGGCAAGTGCTCTATCCTGCTGAGCTACGAAGACTTTTATTTATAGCACAATTTATGTACTACGGTTTTTTATTTTATCAGATAAGTAATCATTTGTAAATAGGCGTATTCTGTGATACACTCATTGTATGTGACTTTAAGTGAACAAATCTATATCAGGAGGTATGGCCATGGAACCTAAACATACCACAAATTATGGCACTACTTATTTAGCTATTCTGTTTATTATAGCTGTATTTTTTGAATTATATTGGATCATGACGGATCCCTACAATTATTTTATGCTAATTGGAACCGGTATTATTGTAATTATCACTGGTTATTTAACTTTTGATTCTATTGAGAAGAAAAAAAGAGATGATGCAAAGCGCCTCGCTGAAGAAAGCGAGCTTATGATTAAGGCTCAGAAGGCGATTTATTTGGCTACCAAGAAGAACACCAAGGAAGCCGAAAAAAATCATATGCAAAATCTTAAGGCTATTGAGTTAATGATGAACAATCTTATCAATGCTCAAAAAGATATGACTTCTCTTATGATTACAAAGAACGAAGAGATTTCTTCTAAGCAAGTTGAGTCCAAGCCTCAATCTAGTGGAGATATGTCTTCCCTTATTGAGCAACTTTCTGCTTCCAATGCAAAACTTGCAAAGGAAGTTCAATCAGCTATCACGGTAAATGAATTGATTAAAGCCAATGCTGACCTTGTTAAAAATGTGCGAGAGGTTCTCAGTTCTACTACTACATCAGCATCACAAATTGGTGATATAACAGATTATGTTTCCGCAGCAGTTCCTGAAGTTAAGGTGGCTCCAGTAGCACCTGCAAGTACTCCTACTCCTGCAGCTACTATGGAAGTTCCCGTAGAACGTGCACCTGTGGTTGAAATCACTCCTGCAAATGTCGCCGAAGATATTTCGCAGATAACCAATACACCTATTGATGATAGTGTTTCTACTTATGAGAACACAGCCACCATTGATTTAGATTCTATGGTCGTAGATACCCCAGATTCAACTGATGATTCAGATGATTTTGATTTTGAAACTTTTGAACTACCTGAAGATACTTTAGATGATAATGATTCGTCTGGCGATACTAGTGATGTATCGATTGATGCAGATGCTGCTTCTACAGAAGATATTGTAAATGAGATAAACCTCGATAAAATGGATGAAATGATTGAAGCTGAAGGCAATACTATTGCCCCTGAAATTTCAGATGATTTGGATGAGGAGATGAGCACAACACCTGTTGCTCCGCCATTTGATGGTAAGCCAAATAAACAATTAACAGAAGAGGAGATAGCGGCACTTTTTGCTAGATTATAATTCCATGAACTATATTGTATTTGATCTTGAATGGAACCAATCACCCAGAGGAAAAGAGGGGGAAAACCATAAAATCCCATTTGAAATAATTGAAATTGGCGCAGTCAAGCTAGATGAAAATTTGAATAAAGTAGATGACTTTTCCGTAGTCATTCGTCCTAAAATCTATAGGGAACTTCACTATAAGATTCAGGAGATTACTCAAGTTAATATGAAGGAACTTTCTCGTGGTCGAAAATTTACAGATGCTTGTGATGATTTCCTTAAATGGTGTGGAGATTCTTTTACTTTTTGCACTTGGGGTCCCTTAGACACATATGAGCTACAGCGCAATATGGATTACTATCATATGCCTCTACCTAAATCTCCTGTTTTCTACTATGATTTGCAGAAGATTTTTAGTTTGATTTTTGAAGATGGGAAGTCTAGACGTTCTCTAGAATCTGCAGTCGACTTTCTCCATTTACCAATAGATGTTGATTTTCATAGGGCTGATGATGATGCATATTATACCTCCCTTATAATGCAGAAGATGAATATTGCAGATATTAAAAAATACTACTCTGTAGATTATTACCAGGTTCCTAGGAAACGTGAAGATGAATTAACTTTGCAGTTTGATACCTACTCAAAATTCGTGTCAATGTCATTCCCTAGCAAAGGGGATGTAATGGATGATAAGGTAGTCACTTCAACAGTTTGTTATAAATGTAATAAAAGAATAAAAAAGAAAATCCGATGGTTTTCTGATAATTCTAGAATTTATTACTGTCTGGCCATTTGTCCTGAACATGGGTTTCTTAAAGGTAAAATACGTATGAAAAAGACTAATGATGATTCTTACTTTGCTGTAAAGACCATAAAACTTACAAATGATGAGGGGGCTACTGCTATCAAGAAAAGACAGCTTGATATTAGAAAAAAAAGGCAAGATAATCGAAAATCCGAATTTTAAACCATATAAAAAGATCAGGAAACTTGCAATTTTACTACAATCCATGCAAAATTCTTGATCCTTTATTTTATATATTCTATTTGAACTTTATAGGTCTTCTTCTTCTCTTCTTGTATCTTTTCTTTGATTCCTTAAACACTTTCTTGCGTTCTCGGTTTCTTCTTCTCTTATCTCGAGTTTTAACCAAATAAATAATATAAACTATTATAAATACAAGTATTGCTGCTGCTGCCACCACGTACCATATATTTATTGGGATTTGGCTATTATTCTCTTCGGTACTTGTATTGCCATGAAGTATTGGGCTTATAGGTTCATCACTCTTCTGGGCTTGTACGGATAATGTAGTAGTTCCCATTACATTTTCGCCACAATAGTATTTAATATTACCTATTTTACCATCTGACATATCATCGTACTCAATCTTAAAACCAAGGTCGTTGAGAGTCCAACCCTTTGGAAGCATACAATAATCTCCCGTTTCAATCGACACCAAAGAGCCCGATGTCAAGAAAATCCCATTCATTTTAACAAAGAAATTATCTTCATTTTGGCTAAATCTAGTCTCGTTTTCTGCTATATTTACCTTTTCAAAGTTACTATATCCGTAGTCAAATAATGCCCTTGTATCCCTAGATACATGCTTACTGTCGGATTTTAAAACTACGCAAATAAGAGTAACTCCATCTTTTTTGGCAAATGTTACAAGAGTATTGCCCGCCTCATCTGTATATCCGGTTTTTCCGCCCTCAGCATATGCATAGTAATCTGGCCTAGTAGAAACTAGCATATTATGCCTATGATATATAACCTGGTCATTTGGTGACTTATTAGTAGGACTTAGTGTATAGCAATCCATTCCTGCTATTTGACAAAATACCTGATTTTGTATGGCTGATTTTGTAATCATAGCCATATCATAAGCTGTAGTATAATGTTTTTCGTCGTGGAGACCTGTAGAATTAGCAAATTGCGTATTTATTGCACCCGCCTGTTTTGCACGGTTAGTCATAAGCGTTGCAAATGACTCTTCCGTATCGGATATTTTCATAGCCAGACCTATAGCTACATCATTGGAAGAACGCATTAACAACGCATACAGGCAATCTTTAACTGTCATTTTCTCTCCTGCAACCACACCTAAAATAGCTGCATCATAAGGGATACTAGAAATAACATTTTCATCAAAAGTTACTGTATCCTCCATACTGCAGTTTTCTATTGTTAACAATGCGGTCATTATCTTGGTAATACTTGCAGGATATAACTGCTTATCTGAGTTTTTCTCATAGAGAATTGCTCCAGTTTCAGCTTCCATTAGTATTGCTGCATCTCCAAATATCTCTGGTGCTTCTGGATCAACTCTACCTTTTGTTGGTTGTGAACTTGTTTCGGCTAATGTAATTGTGACGTTACTTATAAAACAAGCAAGTATTAAACACAATGACATAATAATACTAAGTGTCTTTTTCATTTCTAATATCCCATCTGTCTTTTTATAACTTTAAGTCGGGTGAACTCTTCTCTCTCTTTTTCTTCCAACGCATTGGAAATATCTTTAACTAAACCTGTAAACTTTGGTATTGTAATATTCTGCAATGCATTGGCACGCTTCTGCGTCTTCTTAACATTGGCTGCTAATCTGTATGCAGAATTTTCAATTTCAGCCAGCTTAATAGATAGGTTTTTAACCCTACAAAATGCCACTCTTGCTCTATCTAGAGACTCTGAGGAGCCAAGAAACGAATATGTTGGTTTAATTCCCTCATCTTTAAAATCTATATGAGGTATCTCAACTCCCATAATACTACGGGATTTAACTAAAATCGAATTCTCCTCTGGAACAGCTGACGCCGCTTCCATACAGTAGTTAATTCCTAAGTCAATATTAGCCTGTTCAAGGGCTTTATAAGCCACTTCATAGGTTTGTAATATCTCTTTTTGAATTTCTTTCGCACTATCAATTAACCCCATAAGCTCACGAATAAGAATGTTTCTCTTTTTATCCATTAGCTCATATCCCTGCTTTGCAAGTGCAAGAGAGTTCTTCGCTAAAATAAGGTTACCCTTAGTGGGAAATGTATTTGGATCCATTTAATTCACCTTCTATTCCTCGGTGCTAATCTCTATATCAGCGGTTGCATCATAATACTTTTCAAGTATCTTTGTATCAATTCTATCCAACTCTTCTTTTGGAAGGATATGTAGAAGTTTCCATCCAAGATTGAGTGTAGTCTCGATAGTTCTATTTTCATAATCCTTTTGTCCGACAAAAGAATTCTCAAATGCCTGACCAAATTTAAGGTATAACTTATCTGTATCAGATAATTCATCTTCACCAATAACTGACGCCAATGCCCTTGCTTCGCCTACCTTTGCATATGCAGAAAATAGCTGATTTGCAACATCTTGATGATCATCCCTTGTATATCCTTCACCAATACCATCCTTCATAAGACGTGATAATGATGGAAGTACATTAATTGGTGGATAAATATTTTGTCCGTGAATATTTCTATCCAATACTATCTGTCCTTCTGTGATATAACCTGTAAGGTCAGGTATTGGATGTGTAATATCATCATTTGGCATTGAAAGAATAGGTATCTGGGTTACTGAACCCTTTGAATTTTTAACAATGCCTGCTCTTTCATAAATTGTAGCCAGCTCACTATATAAATATCCTGGATAGCCCTTTCTTGATGGAATTTCACCTTTTGAAGATGAAACTTCACGCATCGCCTCTGCGAAGGAAGTCATATCCGTAAGGATGACTAAAACTTGCTTGCCTAGGTCAAATGCCAGATACTCTGCTACCGTAAGAGCAACCTTTGGCGTAATAAGTCTTTCAACAACTGGGTCATTTGCAAGATTAAGAAACATTACTACATGATCCAATACCTGACTCTCTTCAAATGTTTTCTTGAAGAATTCTGCAACATCATACTTAACACCCATTGCTGCAAACACTACTACAAGTTCTTCGTTTGTATCATCACATAGAGAAGCCTGCTTTACTATTTGTGCTGCAAGCTTATCGTGAGGAATACCATTTCCTGAAAAAATCGGTAATTTCTGTCCTCTTATAAGTGTTGCAAGCCCATCAATAGCAGAGATACCTGTTCTAATATAATTACGGGGATATTCACGAGTTACAGGATTCAACGGTTTTCCATTTACATCTCTTTTTAAATCAGAGATGATTGGTCCCATATTATCCGTAGGCTGACCTATGCCATTAAAGGTACGACCAAGGATTTCCTCTGATAATGCAATCTCAAGGGGACTACCTGTAAGTTTTGTATGTGTGTTATTCAGAGACATATTTTCTGTGCCCTCAAATACCTGAATAACGGCCTTGTCTTCATATATTTCAATAATTCTTCCGATTTTACGTTCTTTACCGTTGATTCCTTCTACCTTAAATTCAACGATTTCATCAAATGTGGCATTTTTTATGCCCTCCAGAGCCACCAGAGGTCCATTTATTTCGCTTAATCTTAAATATGATACTGCCATAACATTGCCTCCTATGCGTTTATTTTGATTATCTCATTGTAGAATTCGTCAATCATATTTTTGTAGTCATCTAACATTTCCAATTTATTATTTGGAACATCATATTTGATTGAAATAATCTTCTCAAATATGCTTTGATTCTTTAGAACTGAAACCGGCATACCCATGTTAATGAGAATTTTGCATTTATCTTGCAGATAAAGAATAATCTCCATCATTTTTAACTGTTTAACAAGAGGAACACAAGTATCTTCTTTATGGAATGCGTTCTGCTGTAAGAAACCAAGACGGATAACCCTTGCAATCTCAAGGGTAAGCTTTTGATCATCGGGAAGAACATCCGAACCAATCAGGTTAACAATTTCAATCAAACTACTCTCCTGATTAAGGATTGCAAGTATCTTATTTCTACATGATACAAAGTCAGGTCCAACATTTTCATTATACCAATTAGCAAGGTCCCCTAAATATTCACTGTAGCTTGTAAGCCAATGAATAGCCGGAAAATGTCTTGCGTATGCAAGGGATTTATCAAGCCCCCAGAAACATCTTACAAATCTCTTTGTGTTTTGTGTTACTGGTTCAGAGAAGTCCCCTCCCTGTGGAGATACAGCACCAATAATAGATACCGAACCGTCTGTTCCATTAAGATTTCTAAAATATCCAGCTCTTTCGTAGAACGCCGACAATTTACTTGCAAGATATGCTGGGAATCCTTCTTCTGCTGGCATCTCTTCAAGACGACCAGAAAGTTCTCTAAGCGCCTCTGCCCATCTAGATGTTGAATCTGCCATAATGGCAACATGATATCCCATATCTCTGTAATATTCAGCCAATGTAATTCCTGTATAAATACTAGCTTCACGTGCAGCAACTGGCATATTTGATGTATTAGCAATAAGAGTTGTTCTGTCCATCAACATATTTCCAGTCTTAGGATCAACTAACTTTGAAAAATCTTCCAAAACCTGTGTCATCTCATTACCACGTTCACCACAACCAATATATACAATAATATCTGCATCCGACCATTTTGCAATTTGATGCTGCGTCATTGTTTTACCTGTTCCAAATCCTCCTGGCACACAAGCTGTACCACCCTTAGCTATAGGGAATAAAGTATCAAGTATACGTTGACCTGTTACTAGAGGCATCTCTGATGCAAACCTTTTTGACGTAGGTCTTGGTACCCTAATCGGCCACTTCTGTGTTAGAGTGAGAGTTCTTTCGGTTCCATCGGTTAATTTAATTACGACAATCTCATCATCAATTGTGTACTGTCCATCACCAACGACCTTTATTACCTCACCCTCTGTATTTGGAGGTACCATTGATTTATGCATGATAGATTTTGTTTCCTGAACCTCAGCAATAATCGTGCCCGGAAGTACATAAGCTCCTTCTTTAACTGTTACATGAACATCCCAAAGTTTAGTGTTATCCAAGGAACTTACGCTAACACCTCTTGAAATATATATTCCAGCATTTTCAGCTATCTTAGACAGAGGCCTTTCAATACCATCAAAGATATTATTAATAATACCCGGCGCAAGAGTTACGAAAATGGCACTGTTTGTACCGTATACATAGTCACCAGGCTTCAGGCCGCTAGTCTCTTCATATACTTGAATAGTTGTCATCTCTTTTGTAAGGGCAATAACTTCGCCTACAAGTTTTTCATCACTAACATAAACCATTTCTCCCATATTAAAGTCGGTTACACCTTTAATATAAATAACAGGTCCGTTAATTCCGAATATCTTTCCGATTTTTTCCATGTTATCTACCTCCAGAGACAATGTACGTTTCCTTTAAATCCTCAAATTTGGATTCAAAGGAATCGTCTATAAGAATATTACGTGATGGTATTTCTCCACGTACACCACCTAAAAATGATTTTTCGCTTACTGAAATCTTAACTGTACTTGACTCCATAATCTTTTCCTGTAATGCAGCATCATCAATATCAAGAATGATGTGAAGTTCTTCACTACCTGCAAGATCTTTCATATCGTCTATTTTTCGAAGGATATATTTTTCGTATTCCGGAGTCTTAACATACTCCTTGAGACGAGTACAAACCTCCGCAAATAGTTTATCCTTAATTTCCTCTTGTTTATGGTTTATTTTTCTCTTAATGTGCATCTGCATAGATGTATATTCTTGACTAGCTTTTCTTTTAATACCATCCTCAGCAATGCCCATTTTAAGTTTAGCCTTTTTGATAGATTCCTCTGTGTGTTCCTGATAATACTTATCCATCTTTTCTTTATATTCTGCAAGCATAGCATCACATTCTTTCTGAACGCTCTCTATTGTTACAGTTGTAAAATGCAAAAGCTTGTCTTCTGTCGTCAAAGCTGTCACCTTCTTTCTAGAGTTTTACCCCAATGGCTTCATTGATATATGAAGTAATAAAGTCCGCACGTTTTCTGCTACCATGTCTATCAGGTATTTCCAGCATAAGCGGTTGTTTATGATTTAATTTTGCATTAGAAATAACATCAGGAAATTTTGTTGATAACAATTCAGTAATAAATAGGATACCAACGCTTTTATCCTTATAAACTGTATCAAGAGCTTTTTCCAGTTCGTCCTTTTCATGAACCACGATACCATCAACGCCCGTGAGTTTCATTCCTGTTACCGTATCAATATTGTCACTGATTAAATATGCCTTCATATATTATAATTGTCCTAAAATCATAAATGAGATGATAAGTCCGTAAAGGGCTACACCCTCTGCAAGACCAACAAAGATAAGGGATTTACCTAAAATACTCTGATCTTCACTGATCGCTCCAAGTGCCGCGCTGGATGCACTTGCAACGGCAATACCACCACCAACGCATGAAAGACCCGTAGATAAAGCTGCTGCAATATATCCAAGCCCCGTTGCATTTGATGCTACTTCTGCTGTTGCCTCTGCTGCAGATGCCGATGTTGCAAAGCCAAATATCGTTGCTACAACAAGAATTCCAAAAAAAGATACCACATTAAGAGCAAGTGCCTTTTTGTATCTTCCTTTATTTTGCTCACCTTTTACATACGCTCCAAAAGGTATAACAAAAGTTAAAATAAGTGCAATAATCATTGTAATTTTTATAGCCATCTCAAAATCCTCCTAATATAATGTGTTTTATTTTTGTTTGCTTCCATAAGCAGTAAATTCTCTACCTTCGCCTCTATAAAATCTACTAAACATTTCGTAATACTCAAGACGGAGTACCTGAATACCAACAATAAGCCCTTCAAGTCCAACCACGAAAATGTTACCAATAATAAGAACGATAATGTTGCCTGTACCACCATTTTCAGCACCAGCAAGCATTAATACCACTTCCATCATTGCCGCATGGGAAACTGCAAATGCGCCCACACGAATAAAAGAAAGTGTATTTGAAAAATAACTTAAAAGTAATTCAAAAAGTTCAAAGAACGTCTGTACTATATACATAACAACGCCAGTTTTTGCTTCTTCCTTTTTATGCTCTAATATTCTTTCAAGTGGCTCTTTAAGTGCAAAAACTATAAGAGGAACCCCAAACATTACTAGAAGAATAATACTAGCCGGAAGTTTGTGTCCTGTCATAAATAATATAATACATGCTACTGCTGCACCGTAGAATACAAGTCCTGCAAGTCCGTTATGATCTACAAGAAGTCGTCCTTTATCTCCGGATTTTACTGCATTAATCATATTCATTACCATCGCCACCAGTATAAGAACCATACCGAATGCAATGGCCACTACGAACACTGTGTTTAATTTCCCTATAAATGGTAAATTTGTCATAGCCTGTGTCGGTCTAAGCCAAACTGCATCAATAATATCTTCAAAACCAAAGATGCTTCCAAACATAAATCCAAATATTGTTGAGAAGAAACCTGCACACGAAATAATAGCTGCAAGATTCATCTTCTTAATCCTGTACAATAGAAATCCCCCCACAAGAAGGAGTAATCCATGCCCTACATCTCCAAACATTGCCCCGAAAATAAACGAATACGTCAATGCAACAAATATAGTTGGATCAATCTCATTGTATGATGGAATACCATACATTCTAATGTACATCTCATATGGCTTAAATAATCTCGGATTCTTAAGTTTAGTTGGCGGACCTGTATCAATACTCTTGTGATTCTCATCAATAATACATATTACATCAGGTTCATTTTCATTCATTTCGGCTTCGAATTTCCTCGAATCTTCCTTCGACATCCATCCACAAATAATAAAGTAAACTATCCCTGATTCTTTAGTTAGGGCTGCGTAATTTCTAATATCATATGAAGTCGTACGTTTTTTCAAAGCCACATAGGCCTTAGCAAATTCAGCCTTGCTTTCATTTAATTTTTCATCAAATACCGCTTTGACCTTTTTAATATTGTTTTTAACTTCCTCAATATGTACTCTAAGGCTTTGTATTTCCTCTTTTGGAGTTCCTACAACTTCACTCGGCATATAAGTTCTCTCAAAGTGTAGAGAAGTGTAAAGCGCGTCCACGCTGTTTTTCTCAATATCTGAAACAAAGTAAACGCCCCATACATATCTATCATCTTCACTTGCCTTAATAAAAATAGATTGTACACTATCATATACATATTCGTTAAATTTATCGTAATGCTCTTTAGGTATACGACCAAATCTGTATTTAAGATAATTAAATTCTAAGATTTCATCAAGCTTGTAATCCAAATTTATAAATGGTGTAACCTTTGAAATAAGTTCGTTATATTTCGCTAATTCCTTTTCTAATCTATCAAGTTTGGCTCTTTCCTCCTGATACTTATCATACAGACCATTTATCACAGGAATTGCCTCATCTGCGTCTACATATGGCTCCGAAGAAGATACTTCGCCATAAAAGACTTTTAGTTCCTCTGCATGTGCCAGAACTTCCTTATACGGATTAGCCTCCGCAAAGGGATGCAGTGTTTTTGCGCTCTTAAGCTCAGAAGGAGCATATTCAAGATGAATTTCATACTTAGATAAGTAATTATCCACCACTCTATCTATATAAGCTTTAGGCCCGGTAACACTGACAAAATTTAATTTTGCGATCACTTTTTATCACCTCGGTCTATATTATTTCTGATGCAATTGCATCTAGTTTGTAACCATATCTTATACTTTCGGCTATACTAATAAGCCTATGCACCTCTTCTTGCTTTGAATACAAGTAGGAATTGATGGCTGACAATGAATATGGATCCAGTTTAAAATATTTGTTATATAACTTCTCAATAACTTTCTTGTAAGCTCTATCCAAATTTTCTTTATCAAAATCCGCATCTTCTAAATATCTTCCAAATGCAGTCTTTTTAATAATATCCTTAAATTCATTATAATCACTAGCTTCCACCAATGCACGAACTTGATCTTTTTTTAATCTAAAATACACTGGAATGATAATCTCATATATCTTTGCACTATCTAGTCTGTAATATTTTTTAGCTCTATAAATCCAAAGAATATTAAGAGAATCAACCTCCGAACCTATACTGTCTGTTACGCTCTTAAATTCGCTTCCTTTAAATTGCTTTCTCTTTCGCCATGCATATTTAAAGAAAAATAAATCTAGTGTCATTGCATAGTCGAAAGTCTGCGGGTCTACATAGCTTTGAACCTGCTTTAGTGGTTCAAAATAAATAGTTCCCTTAAGTGCTTCGATAATTCCTTCAACATTTTTAGCATTGTACACACTGGAAATATCTATATCTGAATACTTGCTAAATAATACCTCCGCCTGATCATAGTATGATAAATTATCCTCATAATTTAGACCACTTATAGCCCTTTTAATTAAATTCACCTCATACCTTATGAAGTAAAGTTTAAGAAACTTTCGTTGGTTTATATTAGCAAAGTTATATATTTTTCCGTAATCCTTGTAGACACCATAAATAAGGAGTTTTTCCATTGTGCCCCTGTGAACTTCTGCTGAATCTATGTCTGCAAATATTTCACTATAATACTTATATTTTTTTAAGTTATCAACAAATTCACTAACCGAAGAAAGTTCTGCCAACTTTAAATATTCATCCTTCGTTAGCAAATGACCCTTCATAGCTCTAATCTTGGTAGTCAATCCACTGTACTGTGTCAAACTTCCCATAGTTACTCCTTAATGATACTTGCTACAATATCTTCAACCCACTGTTCATGATTTACTTCGTAGGCTTCGTCCATCTGCGACACATGATCCAGGATCTTCGCTCGCATAGCTATAAGTTCTTCTTGATGTTTCTGCTGGAGGCTTTCTTTCCTTGTGCCTAGTTCTCTTTCTGTCTTCTCATCCAGCTCTTCATCGAACTTTTTGATCTTGTCTTCGATTAATTGCGTATATTCCGCCTTCTCTCTTTCTGCTTCTCTCTGAACACCTTCAGCAGAAGTTTCTATTCGGGACAGACTTGCGATAATTTGGTCAATCTTATTTTCTTCCATGATTGTCCTCCTTTTTAGAAATCTGAAAAAAAATGTAATCGCCATTACTATACCACTTTATCTAGGAAATTAAAAGGGTTGTTTCTTGAGTTTCCGTAAAATGTAATTCTAGAATGAATATATCTTCTTCAAGTGTCAATCCAGCTGATTTTTGAAGAAATCATACGATAGCGTAGCCTAATAGTGGTACTTGAATAAGCCCCGTCTGG
>JAAYNM010000019.1 GCA_012520815.1 Clostridiales bacterium | reverse complement strand
TCCAACGGGGCTTATTAAAGTGCCACTACTCCAGTCACTGTCACTCTGAATAATTCAAAAATTCGATAGATTGGTACTTTGGAAGGATATATTCATTTTTTAATTACATTTTGCGGAAACTCAAGAAGAATTTACATTCTTGATTTTCGTTTACTTATATATTATAATATGTAGGATTGCCAAATTTTAGACAAAAGAAGGAGTCATTGTATGAATACCAGTTACAGACTGGGTATAGACATCGGTTCTACAACCGTAAAAATAGCTATACTCGATAGTGAGAATAAAATTCAATTTTCAGATTATGAAAGACATTATGCAAATATACAGGAAACTCTCGCATCATTATTGATAAAAGGAAGAGAACTTTTAGGCGATGTTACACTTTCACCATCTATTACAGGTTCGGGTGGACTTACACTTTCTAAACATTTAGAAGTACCTTTTACTCAAGAAGTTATTGCTGTTTCCACTTCACTTAACGATTTTGCACCACAAACTGATGTTGCAATAGAACTTGGCGGCGAAGATGCTAAGATTATATATTTTACAAATGGCGTTGAACAACGAATGAATGGAATCTGTGCCGGTGGTACTGGTTCATTTATTGATCAAATGGCTTCCCTACTTCAAACAGATGCCTCTGGTTTAAATGAATATGCAAAGAACTATAAGGCTATCTATCCAATCGCTGCTCGATGTGGCGTTTTTGCAAAAACAGATATTCAACCATTAATAAATGAAGGCGCTACAAAAGAGGATCTCTCCGCTTCTATATTTCAGGCTGTTGTTAATCAGACTATCTCTGGACTTGCCTGTGGTAAACCAATAAGAGGCAATGTAGCTTTCCTTGGTGGACCTCTCCACTTCTTATCAGAACTTAAAAATGCTTTTATTAGAACATTAAATCTTACTGATGAGCATATAATTGCCCCTGAGCACTCTCACCTGTTTGCTGCTTCTGGTGCTGCTATGAATGCAAAAGAAGATATCACTATTGGTATCGATGATTTAATTAATAAACTATCTCATGGAATTAAAATGGAATTTGAAGTTAAACGTATGAATCCACTCTTTCCTACAAAAGAAGATTATGAAGAATTCACTGCAAGACATAACAAACATTGTGTTAAGACATGTGATTTATCTACATACAAAGGTAACTGCTACTTAGGTATTGACGCAGGGTCTACAACTACAAAAGTAGCTCTTGTTGCAGAAGATGGAACTCTACTTTACTCATTTTACTCTAGTAATAATGGTAGCCCTCTTTCCACTACAATCAAATCTATAAAAGAAATTAACGAACTTATGCCAGCAGATGCTCATATTGTTTATTCTTGTTCAACAGGATATGGCGAACAGCTTATCAAGGCTGCTCTTATGCTTGACGAAGGTGAAGTTGAAACCGTTTCCCACTACTATGCTGCTTCATTTTTTGAACCAAATGTAGATACCATTCTAGATATTGGTGGTCAAGATATGAAGTGTATTAGAATTAAAAACAACACTGTTGACAGTGTTCAGTTAAATGAAGCTTGCTCTTCAGGTTGTGGCTCATTTATCGAAACCTTTGCGAAATCATTAAATTATTCTGTTCAGGATTTTGCCAAGGCCGCTTTATTTGCTAAAAACCCAATAGATCTTGGTACAAGGTGTACCGTTTTTATGAATTCAAATGTTAAACAGGCTCAAAAAGAAGGTGCAACTGTAGATGATATTTCAGCTGGACTTGCTTATTCTGTTATAAAAAATGCCTTATTCAAGGTTATAAAAATTACTGACCCTAAGGATTTCGGCAAAAAGGTCGTGGTTCAGGGTGGAACATTCTATAATGATGCTGTACTTAGAAGTTTCGAAGAAATTTCTGGATGTAATGCTGTAAGACCAGATATTGCTGGTATTATGGGTGCCTTCGGTGCTGCCCTTATTGCTAGAGAACGATTCGATTCATCTAAACCAACTACAATGCTTCCTATTGAGGATATTTTGAATCTTACATTTGAAACATCTATGGCAAGATGTAAAGGTTGTACAAACAGCTGTTTACTTACAATCAACAAATTTTCGGGTGGTAGACAATACATTACTGGAAATCGTTGCGAACGTGGTATAGGAAAACAAAAGAATAAAGAAAATATTCCAAACTTGTTTGAATATAAGAACAAACGTGTATTTGGTTATGAAGCTCTCGCTGAAGATAAAGCCCCAAGAGGCACTATTGGTATCCCTAGAGTTTTGAATATGTACGAAAACTATCCGTTCTGGGCTACTTTCTTCAGAGATTTAGGTTTTAGAGTTGTCCTCTCTCCTGTTTCTAGCCGAAAAATATATGAACTAGGAATTGAATCAATCCCTAGCGAATCAGAATGTTACCCGGCTAAGTTAGTTCATGGACATATAAGCTGGCTTATAAAAAATGGAATCAAGTCCATATTCTATCCATGTGTTCCTTACGAAAGAAATGAAACACCTGATGCCAACAACCATTTTAACTGTCCTATAGTTACTTCATATGCTGAAAATATAAAAAACAATCTAGAAGAATTAAAAGAACCTGACATGAGATTTATGAATCCATTTATGTCCTTTACCAATGAAGAAATCCTTACAAATAGACTAGTTTCTATCTTTAAGGATGAATATGGTATAGGTGCTGCTGAAGTAAAATCGGCTGCCCACAATGGTTGGTTAGAACTTATGTCTATGAAAGAAGATATTGAAAAAAAAGGTGAAGAAACTCTTGCCTATCTTAAAGAAACTGGCAGAAGAGGTATAGTTCTCGCAGGTCGCCCATATCATATAGACCCTGAAATTAACCACGGCATACCTGAACTTATCACTTCATATGGCATTGCAGTCCTTACAGAAGATGCTGTTTCTCACCTTGGTGAGGTTGAAAGACCTTTAATTGTTATGGATCAATGGATGTACCATTCAAGATTATATAAGGCCGCCAATTTTGTTAAGACTCAGGAAAATCTTGATATTATCCAGCTCAATTCATTTGGGTGTGGACTTGATGCTGTTACAACAGATTGTGTAAATGATATTCTTACAAATTCAGGTAAAATTTACACTGTTCTTAAAATCGACGAAGTTAACAACCTAGGTGCCGCAAGGATTAGAATTCGTTCCCTTATTTCTGCTCTTAAAGTCAGGGATAAAATGAAGATGGATAGGGAAATCAAACCATCTAATATTGAACGAGTAGAATTCACTGAGCAAATGAGACATGAAGGATATACCATCCTTACACCTCAAATGTCTCCTATACATTTTGAATTATTAGAACCCGCTCTTAAAGCTCAGGGAATTAATGTAAAAATTCTACAACAAGACACTAAAGACCCTGACTATAAATCAAAGTGTAAGAGTGCCGTAGATGTTGGCCTAAAATACGTAAATAATGATGCATGCTACCCTTCTCTTATTGTTGTAGGCATGCTTATGGAAGCCCTTCTTTCTGGCGAATATGATTTGAATAAAACGGCAGTTATTATGACTCAAACCGGTGGTGGTTGTCGTGCTTCTAACTATGTTGGCTTTATAAGACGTGCCCTAAAAAAAGCAGGTATGGAACAAATCCCTGTTATCTCCCTTAGTGTTCAAGGCTTAGAACATAACAGTGGATTTAAACTCACTCCAAAACTTGCCGTTAAAGCCATTCAAGCTATTATATACGGCGATGTTTTTATGAGAGTCTTATATCGTATGCGCCCATATGAGCTTGAAAATGGTTCTGCAGATGCCCTACATAATAAATGGGTTAGAATATGTACCGAACAGCTTACAAAGAAGGGATTTGGCTTTAGAGAATTCAATAAAAACCTAAAAAATATTATTAGAGACTTTGATGCCCTTCCTATAAATGAAACATTGAAAAAACCAAGAGTTGGTATTGTTGGTGAGATACTAGTTAAATTCCTTCCTTCCGCGAACAATTATCTTGTAGAATTACTTGAAGCAGAGGGTGCTGAAGCTGTAATGCCAGACTTACTTGACTTCTTCCTTTACTCCTTCTACAATTCAAATTTCAAGGCCGAGAAGCTAGGAATGTCAAAGAAGATGGCTAGATTATCAAATTTAGGAATTAAAGCCCTTGAATTTGTTCGTAAGCCTGCAAAAAAGGCCTGCAAAAAAAGCAAACACTTCACTCCTCCATCTGATATAAGAGTCCTCGCTAATATGGCATCAGATATTGTATCAATTGGTAACCAGACAGGTGAAGGTTGGTTCCTTACAGGAGAGATGCTTGAACTCATACATAACGATGTTCCAAACATAGTTTGTGCTCAACCTTTTGGTTGCCTCCCAAATCACGTAGTTGGCAAGGGCGTAATTAAAGAGTTACGTATCGAACACCCTGATGCAAATATTGTAGCTGTAGACTATGATCCAGGTGCCTCTGAAGTTAACCAACTAAATCGAATTAAGTTAATGCTTGCAACTGCAAAAAAGAACTTGAAGAAAAATATGTAACTATTCAGAACCAAGTAAAAATATTTTAAAGCAATTCAAGAAAGCTAGCTTCCTTGAATTGCTTTAAAATTATTTTCATTTGTTGAGAACCCAACAGTTTGAAAACCATAGGTTTTCAAACTTGGTTCTGAATAATCACGAAGAATTTAAAATATGCACCTCGAAGACCAAATATCTAATCTTTGAGGTGCATTTATATTTACCATTAATTCTATTTTTTTATATTTTCAATTTGCCAATCAATAGGATCCAATCCGTTTTCTATCAAAAACTTGTTAGCCTGGCTAAAATGTTTACATCCAAAAAAACCTCGATATGCAGATAATGGACTTGGATGGGGTGCCATAAGTTTTAATTGCTTAGGATTATTCACCACTCCAGCCTTTTTTTGTGCTGGTCTACCCCAAAGCAAATATACTATCGGTCTGTCCTGCTCGTTTAGAATTCGTATTGCTGCGTCTGTAAACTTCTCCCATCCTAAACCCTGATGTGAGGCTGGAGCATGTGCTCTTACTGTTAAAACATTGTTAAGCATCAATACACCCTGTTTTGCCCACTTTACCAAGTATCCATTGTCGGGTATATAGCAATCACAATCACTTTGAAGCTCTTTATATATATTTACCAATGATGGTGGCACATCAACATCTGGCTTTACCGAAAAACAAAGTCCATGGGCTTGATTATCATTATGATATGGGTCCTGTCCAATAATAACCACCTTTACATCTGATAAATTTGTCAAATTGAAAGCATTGAAAATATCATCCGAGGGTGGAAATATTTGGTGTTTACTATATTCATCTACAATATTTTTATATAAATTTTTATAATAAGGTTCTCTAAATTCTGGGGTTAATGGCTTAAGCCAATCATTACTTATTGCTGACATATATACCTTTCTACATCCTCACTGGTACATCCATACCTCTAAGATATTTTTTTAAATCTGTTATTTCCATCTCTTTATAATGGAATAGTGATGCCGCAAGTGCTGCCTCTGCACCACCTTCTGTAAGAGCATCATAAAAATGTTCCATCGTTCCTGCACCACCAGAAGCAATAACTGGAATATTAACCAAGGAAGACACTGCCTTTGTAAGCAAAACATCGTATCCAGCCTTTGTACCATCGCAATCCATACTAGTTAGCAGTATTTCACCTGCACCAAGCTCATACACTTTACGTGCCCACTCAAGGGCATCAATCCCAGTATCTATGCGACCACCATTTTTAAAGATATTCCATCCGCCATCAGCTCGCCTTTTTGCATCAATAGCTACAACTACACATTGGCTTCCGAATTTATTTGCTGCCTCCGCTATTAAATTGGGATTGTTTATTGCTGCTGAATTAATAGCCACCTTATCAGCACCCTCTCTAAGAATCTCCTTGAAATCATCTACAGTTCGAATACCACCACCAACTGTAAATGGAATAAAAACATTTTCAGCGACCTTACGAACCAAATCTACTACAGTCTTTCTGGCATCAGATGATGCAGTAATATCCAAAAACACTAGCTCATCTGCACCTGCCTTATCATAGGCCTTTGCCACCTCTACAGGATCACCTGCATCTTTAAGATTCACAAAGTTAATGCCCTTGACTACTCTATTGTTATTAACATCTAAACATGGAATAATTCTTTTTGTATGCATTTAGTCGCCTCCTAAGCTTGAAGATTAGCAAAATTTTTGAGTATTTTAAGTCCTACGTCCCCACTCTTTTCAGGATGGAACTGACACGCGAATATATTATCCTTCTCAACTGATGCATGTATATGAGTGCCATATTTCGCGGATGCCTTTACTATAGATTCCTCTCTTGCCTTCAAGTAATACGAATGTACAAAATATACATATGATTCTTCTTGTATCCCTTCAAATAGCCTGCCGTTATTGGATAGCTGGAGTGAATTCCAACCCATATGGGGAATTTTAAGTCCCGGTGCATCAGGTATACGAAGAATTTCTCCATCCAATAATCCTAGACCGGCTACTCCTCTGCTTTCATCACTTCTTTTAAACATCAACTGAAGTCCAAGGCAAATACCCAAAAACGGAGTATTTTTTTCACAAACATCATTAATTGTATTTACAAGATTAAACTTGTGTAATTTGTCCATAGCATCTCCAAAACTTCCAACACCTGGTAGAATAACCTTTGATGCAGCTAGTATTTCATCTCTATCTCTTGAAATTACTACATCTTCATTTAAACATTTCAATGCTTTCTCTACACTTTTTAAGTTGCCAGCATCATAATCAATAATTGCTATCACTTTGTTGTTCCTCCGTCGTTTATTCTATTGCTGTTGTAGTTCAATCTTCACTTCCTGCATCATTGGAAATGCTTTTTTGTACATTTTCCCTTGCTTCCTTTGCAATGACTCTCACTTTAAAGGCATAATCAAGGCTATCCTCAAGTAAATTTAATTCCCTTGCTTCACTTTCCGTCAGTCCATAGGTTTTTTCTAACTCAATGTCTATCCAACCTAGAACCTCTTTCATCTCATCAAAACAATCCAAATCTCTTCCTTGATTTTGGTATTTATCAAATGTAGAAACACCCTTTAGTAGTGAATCTAATGCATTTTCATAATTATCTAGCGTCACAAGATTTTTACCTGCTTCATAATGTCGCAAAACAAACATAACTGTTTGGACTTGATTATAGAAATCTTCATCTTCATCTTTGAATTCCATTCCAGCTAATTCATTATACGCCGCGCTATAATCTTTATTTACATAATGTGCTGTTGCGCTCTGTATTCTATTATTGTAATGTACAGCCTTTCCACCAAATATTAATACAATAATTAGTAATGCCATAAAGGAAACTGAAAAAGCTAAAAACGGCAACGGTATAGGAATAACAACATCTGGCGCCTTCTCTTTTTTCACCTTAGGTTTCTTTTCTTTCTTTACCTTTGGTTTTTTTTCTTTTTTCTTTTTCTCTTTTTTCTTCTTTTTTTCTTTTTTATTTGCTTTGGCATCATCCTCTAACAACTCATCTTCGTCAATTTCACCACTATCCATTTTACGGATAAGTTGTTCATTCTCACCAAGTTCTCTAGGCTCTTCCTCTGAAATTCCTAATTGAGCTAGTGAGATTCCAAAATCTAAATCATCATTTATATCAACAAAATTATCAGATTCATCATTATCATTAATTGTTGAAGCTGCTATATCAACATCCTCGCCATCCAATTCTGTCTCTGATTTGTCATCATTTTTATCTTTAGATTTTCTGCCAAATAATCCTTTCCTCTTTTTTTTCTTTTTGGAAGACTTTTTATCATCTTTAGAAGCATTCTCGCCTTCATCTGCTCCCAAAATACTCATAAGGCTCTGCATATCATCTTCTATATTACTATTGTCATTTTCACTCACAGCTTCATCGACTACGGACTTTTCATCTGCTTCGTCCTCATCCATCATTCTATCTAATGCACCAAGCAAATCAGAGTCTAGAGATAATGCTGGTTCTCCTATTGTAGGGTCAATGTCCTCCTGGAAGTCATCCTTCTGATTTGAATACTCTTCTTGCACACTATCTTCTGATTGTACAGATTCATCTGACTGCATAGGGTCTTCTATTTGTGAATCATTATCTTTTATTATTATCTTTTTTTCTTTCTTGCCAAAGAATTTCCTCTTTTTCTTCACATTTGATTTAGATAATTCATCATCAATTTCTAAATCAAAACCTCTATCAATATCACTAGATAAATCATCTGAAATATCATTTATATTACTCTTGTAATCGGATTCCACAGATTCAGAAAACATATCATTTTCAAAATCACTTAAAAATTCACTTGCATCTGCTCCCAGTTCATCTTCTATTGATTTTTCAAAATCATTTACATCTTCATCATCAAAATCATCATCAAAACTTGTTCCACCAGTTACAGATTTTAATAAACTATCAAGATAGTCTTCTTCTGCTACTTCATTTTTTTCGGACATGTTTTTCTTGTCTGCCATTTCCAATTCCTCCTTTCGTACTATACTTGTTCTAATTCTTCAATAAAATTTTTTGAAGATTTAGAAACTGATGTTGCTCTTTCTACTATCTCTGGAGTTAGCATCGAGAACTTTTCATTAACTCTAATTAATGTTGATTTTGTATTTATCATATTAATCTTTTCAAATGGGAATCTTATAACCGTTGGTGTATTAAAATCAACTCCTAACTCCAACAAAACTATTTGCCTATTTATAGATCCGGCAAGCCACTGTTGATAGTATTCCCATCTATCCAAATACCCTTCCTCTGAGTAGCTAACACTACCTAAAAGATTAAGTTCCATAAGTGACTCGCATTTTTCGCAAATAGGAATAAACTGCATAATATACTGTTTATCAAAAATTTCATCTTTATAAAATAATTCTAATCTCTTATATATTTTTTCATATATCTCTATAGCATTATAAACATCCTTCTTACATCCTACATTACATTCCATCTTAAGTGTAGTTCCACAAGGTGATACCATCTTTTCCTTGTTAAATCTGCTCTGTCTGATTATATCATGATTACATATAGAAATTACGAAGATATTCTTTCCTTCTAACATCTCATAAAGTTTGTTTAATAATTCTACCTTCTCCTCAACAATCGGGTTTTTCCCGCTTACTAATTCATGGTAAAATATTGCATATTCCAACCAACCCCCTTCATCTGCTGGCATTGAATCAATATCATCTTTGAATTTTTTATATATTTCATTGTATTTAATAACATCATCTAGCTGGACTTCAAACTCTTTTCCAACGCCAACTAAAATCATTTCAGCCGATTTTAGTTTTTCTTTGCATTCGCTAATTGACAGTTTCATTGTGTTCTCCTAAGTTATTATTTAGTTCATATAATATAGGTATAGCAAAAAATATTATACATATTTTTTGCTATACCTTAAGACCATTTATTCATTTCCTAAAAGTCTATCAATAGTTCTAACAAGATTTCCAATTTCTGGCTTTGATAACTGATCATCGGCACCAAGTGCTACACCCTTAGCTCTCATCTCTTCATTAATTAATGAAGAAAAGATAATAAGGGGGATATCCTTCATCTCTTCATCCGTCTTAACTAATTTCGTTAATCTGTGACCATCCATACGTGGCATTTCTATATCAGTAATAATACAATGTACGTTATCCTTCAAGACGCCCTTTTCTTTAAATTCTCTAAGTTTTTCCCATGCCTCTTCCCCATCAGCTGTTTTTATAATCTTTACATATCCAGCCTTAATCAATGAATCTGTAATAAGGCTTGAAAGTAATGGAGAATCCTCTGCAATAAGGATTGGGGAATATAATCTATCTCTTGTTCCTAATCTATCTATCTCAGATACTTTAAGTCCAGTTTCAGGGCTAATATCGGTAACAATTTTTTCAAAATCAAGGATGATTACAAGTTTCTTATCAACTTTAATGATTCCTGTGGCAACACTTGAATCTGAAGAACTAAGTGTTGAGTCTGGTTTAATGATATCCGTCCATGAAACTCTGTGAATTCCTAAAACACTATGAACATGAAATGCAATATTCAACTTATTAAAATTAGTTATAATAAGCATGTCTGTAGATTTTTTTTCACCCACTGGCAATTTCAACTCATTTGCGAGATTGATTACTGTAATCAAAATGTCACGTGGCATAAAAATGCCTTCTATGCTTGGATGCACATTAGGAATTGGTGTAACTGGCATGTAACTAATAATTTCACGAACCTTAGCAACATTAATGCCATAGTGATTACCACCTATTGTAAACTCTAATATCTCCAACTCGTTAGTACCATTCTCTAGTAAGATTTTAGTTTCCATAAAAGCCCTCCTAATAGGTATATTTTTATATTTAATTTTATAAATCCATATTTAATTTTTCAAAACTATGATATCTGTAGTCCCAGCATTTGCAATATCTAATTTGATAGTAGATACGCTAGATAAACTAGATTCCTTTATCTCATAAACTAGAACCAATTCTGTTGCTGAACCTGCTGGTACCGTTCCAGAATATGTATTTAGTGCATTAGATAAAAACGTTGTCTGAGCATTTGACTTTACCTGTCCATTAAAAATACCCTTAAACTTAATATCCATTTTATTAAAGTCTAGATTAATATCAGACGAAGATGTATTGGTTACATTAAATTTAAGTATCACAAGGTTTGAACCATCTACTGCCTTCATAATAAATGCCATATTATTTTCTTTTGGGTATGATTTAACTATCTCATAGCCAGAATAACTAATGTCAATGCCTGAAATAGATATAACCGAATTAATATCTGTCTCTACAGGAAATGCTGTAGTCTCCTCCGGATCATTGCCACTAGGATTCCCTGATGTAGTAGTAGATTGAGAATTGCCCTCTGAATTCCATGTAGTCTGAGTTTCTGATTCAATCTCTACATCTTTAAGTTTTAAAATATAGTTTTTGTCGTGATTTATGACAGCATTAACAGCGTAGTCAACATATAATCCTTCCTCCTCTGAAGTGAGTTCTACACTACTACAAGCTGTAGCAAAAACCATCATAGATATAACACAAAAACAGATTAATACACGTTTAATTCTCATAGTCATTTCCTTTTTTTTGAAAAATGTTTTAACTAGCATAATTTTAGCATTTTTTAGGATTTTATTCAAGTAGTCTTCGCAAGTTCCGATTGCGTAAATTTATCTTCGGAATTAATGGTGTAGAGTTCACCCACGATGCTCTGATAAAATATCAGGCTATGACTTATGGATTTAATATACAACATTTTTGTACTCAAATCAAGCCCAGATCCCT
>JAAYNM010000018.1 GCA_012520815.1 Clostridiales bacterium | reverse complement strand
TCCAACGGGGCTTATTAAAGTGCCACTACTCCAGTCACTGTCACTCTGAATAATTCAAAAATTCGATAGATTGGTACTTTGGAAGGATATATTCATTTTTTAATTACATTTTGCGGAAACTCAAGTACCTAAATCTGCTTGACAATAGTTTCAATTTTGTGTATATTGTTCTAGTGTTAATTGCTGGCATGGCACAGGCGGTAGCGCACTTCATTGGTAATGAAGAGGTCACGGGTTCGACTCCCGTTGCTAGCTTAACTATAGAAGAACTTACAAAAAATTCCTTGCATTTTTTTGCAGGGAATTTTTTATTACTTGTCTATTTATTTTAATCTATTACTTAAATCTACTACTTCACTTTCTGTTGCATTACTATCTACTGCATTCTCTGTCTTACAATTTCATATGCCAATACGCCTGCTGCTACAGAAGCATTCAGAGAGTCTATATCACCCTTCATTGGTATTCTGGCTACAAAGTCGCATTTTTCTTTAACAAGCCTACTTACGCCTTCGCCTTCATTACCAATGACAAGACCTATTGAACCTTTAAGATCTAGTTTGTACATCATCTCTCCACCCATATCTGCACATACAAACCACATTCCTTTTTCTTTAAGTTCTTCAATGGTCTTTGCAATATTAGTTACTTTAGCTACTGGTGTGTAATTAAGAGCACCTGCTGATGTTCTAGCCACTGTTGCTGTAAGACCTACTGCACGTCTCTTTGGAATAATAACACCATGGGCACCTGCAAGATTTGCTGTTCTAATTATTGCGCCTAAATTATGTGGATCTTCAATATTATCTAGAATAAATATAAATGGTGGTTCATCTTTCTTTCTAGCGTTTTCCAATATATCCTCAACCTCTGCATATTCGTATGCCGCTGCATATGCAATAACGCCTTGGTGATGGCCTGTTGTAGACATTCCATCCAAACGTTCTTTCGTTACGTAGTTGATAATGGTATCGCCTTTTTTAGCCTCTCGCACGATGGAACTAACAGCACCATCATGACAGCCATCAAGTATAAATAACTTATCAATTGTTTTTCCAGCTCTAAAGGCCTCCATACATGCATTTCTGCCTTCAATAGTAAATTCTTCGTATCTCATTATTTCCTCATTTCTTCAACGGCCGCAATACCCTTTTTAATAAGCTCCATCATTCTTTCACTTTGTCTCGTCAGATATAAGTATCCTACTAATGCCTCGAATCCAGTAGCCATTCTATAATCTGCAATAGTTGCATTTTTTGCAGATGTATAAGATTTTGCGTTTCTTCCGCGTTTATAATAAGCCAGTTCTTCCTCTGAAAGTTCATCCATCAATGATTTTATCATATTTGCCTGAGCCTCAGCCTTTACAAGATTACTGCTTTTCTTATGTAGTTTATTTACCTGCGTATTGCCTTCACAAACCACCATAGTCCTTATTATCACCTCATACACTGCATCCCCTAGGAAGGCAAGTGTCAATGGTGAAAATGTTGTTATGTCCTTTCCCATTAAATCGAGGTGTTTTGCTGTGTATTCAAATAAATCTATGCTTTTTTCCATTTTACACCCTCGCGTGTGTCTTCAATAATAATTCCTTTTTCCAATAATTCGTTTCTAATCTCATCTGCTCTTTGGAAGTTCTTATCCTTCTTTGCAGCTTTTCTTTCCTCAATTTTGCTTTCAACAAAACTCACTAATTCTGCATCAAGTTCTTCGATAATCTCATCTTTATTGCAAAGTGCCATTAAATCAAGAGATAATACTTCGTCGAAGTTTTTAATTAAGGCTAGTTTTGTTACATCATTTACATCAGCCTTTAGCATATCATAAACCACAGTAATTGCCATAGAAGTATTTAGATCATTTGAAATTGCACTCTCAAATTTTTCTTTGTACTCGGCAAATACTTCTTTATTCACTTCGCCATCTTCCTTTAATTTTGCTACTGTTTTCAATAATTTATCATATGCATTAACAGCATTATCTAGATTTTCAAACGAGAACTCTAATGGCTTACGATAATGTGACTGTAGGCAAAACATTCTATATGCAAGAGGATTATATCCCTTTTCTTCAAGCAACGAAACTGTAAGGAATTCTCCCTTTGATTTGCTCATTTTACCTGCTTTATCATTTAGATGATGAACATGGAACCAGTAATTGCACCATTTATGACCAAGGTACGCTTCTGATTGAGCAATTTCATTGGTATGATGAGGGAAAATATTGTCCACACCACCACAGTGTATATCCATGTATTCTCCCAAATGTTTTATAGAAATTCCAGTACATTCAAGATGCCAACCAGGATATCCAACGCCCCAAGGACTGTCCCACTTTAATTCTTGATTATCAAATTTTGATTTTGTGAACCACAAAACAAAGTCGCTTTTATTTCGTTTGTTTGTATCTTCTTCAACGTCATCTCTTACGCCTACCATAAGTTCCTTTTCATTTTGACTAGAAAATACATAATAGTCATCTAATTTAGATGTGTCAAAATAAATATTTCCTCCTGCAATATATGCAAATCCCTTTTCTATTAATACTGATACCATTTCAATAAACTCATCAATACAATTTGTAGCTGGCTCAACCACATCAGGAGTTTTAATATTTAACTTTGAACAATCACTAAAAAATGCGTCTGTATAATATTTTGCAATTTCCATTACGCTTTTATGTTCTCTTTTCGCACCTTTAAGCATCTTATCTTCTCCAGTATCTGCATCTGAAGACAAATGACCTACATCAGTAATATTCATTACTCTTTTAACATCATAACCGGCGTATCTTAGAGTTTTTTCTAGAACATCCTCCATAATATAACTACGAAGATTTCCAATATGTGCAAAGTGGTAAACTGTTGGTCCACATGTATACATATTTACCTTGCCATCTTCATTCGGTACGAAGGTCTCTATTTTTCTATTTAGGGTATTATAAAAACTAACTTGTTTTTCCATTTTATTTCCTCTTTCTATAGTCTATACTATTTTACTTTTGCTTATTTATAAGAGTCTCCACAACTCTCTTCAATTCTTCATTTTCCTTTTTTAAGTTTTCAATATCATTTTTAATTGGATCTGGTAAATGAATCTGATCCATATCACTACGTGGGATACGAATATTATTCTGCTTTACAACTCTGCCTGGAACACCTACAACTGTTGAATTTGGTGGTACTTCCTCAAGTACAACACTACCTGCACCTATTTTAGAATTCTCACCAATAGTAAACGATCCTATTACCTTAGCTCCAACACTAATCATAACATTATCTTCAATAGTTGGATGTCGTTTGCCTTGTTCCTTTCCAGTTCCTCCAAGTGTAACACCTTGATACAATGTAACATGGTCACCTATTACTGTTGTCTCACCTATAACTACACCATGACCATGATCTATAAACAGACCTTTTCCTATTTTAGCACCTGGATGAATTTCTATTCCTGTTTTTCTTGCTGTTCTTTGGGAAATCCACCTTGCAATAAAGTAATGACCCTTCTCGTAGTATTTATGTGCTTTTCTGTACTTTCTAATGGCTTTAAAACTAGGGTACAATAATACCTCAATATTACTTTTTATAGCTGGATCTCTATCTCTTATGATAGCAGCTTCTTCTTTAAAATACTTAAAAAATCCCATAATAGACTTTCCTTTCTTTTTTACACTATATTATATGCAACAAAGTTGTACCTTACCTCGCAACGGGGTTGCTCGGTGATGGACAGTCGCCAAATTCTCTAGGTGAAACCGATTTAAACCATCGGTTTCGCCTACTTAAATGTATAACTAATACCGTCTACAACTTTGTTGTACGGTATTAGTTATACATTTAAGTACCGTGCTACGCACTTGAGAATTTGGCTCGTTGTTTGCACAAAAAAATCTCTTGTAATAATACAAGAGACGAATTTTTCCGCGGTTCCACTCTAATTAAAGCTACGCTTTCACTTGAGAATATAACGTCTTCACACGTGTTATGCTACTTCATTCACATAACCAGCTCCCGAATGCACTTCACAGGGTTTCATCATAAATCTGCTCTCACCAATTGCAGTTTTCTCTGTAAGATTTTGCCTTGCTACTCTTTCGTTCATAGCCTTTAATTTTTATTTAATTATGTGGCTAGTGTAACCACAACACTGGGATTTGTCAACCCCTATACATATTCATTATTAAGAAATCCATCGTATATTGAATTGATATCCACTATATCACAAATATTCATATCAATAATTTCTACATTTCTTTCTTTCATTTGAGCAAAATTCCTCCTAGAAAATTCATTGTCATAAACCATAATAGGAAATATTGTATACTCTACATATCCATCATTTACTGATTCTATTAAATCTTTTAGATGGGAATACATTTGTTCTGTACATAAATAGTTCTTTTCTAACGTATATGCATTTACACCCTTTTCTTTATAATAAAAATTATATATCTTTTCATTTCGTGCAAGATAAAATCCACTACTTTTATATACATCAGGCGAAACTGATGGAATAAGATAAATCAACTCTATTCCCTTTGTCGTTAAAGCTTCTATTAGATATAACAATAGCTGTTTCATTACACCTTTTCCTTGATAACATTTTAATGTTGCCACACCATAAATGTACCCTGAAAGAGTTTCTTCTTTATCTACATTAAACCTTTTGTAATGGACATTGGCCATAGCGATGATTTCTCCTCCATCTATAGCTGCCACTGTTTCAACATTATCATAGAAATGGCGAACATAATAATTCACATATTCTTTTTTATCATCAAAAGAAGCTAAATATAATGACTCTATCTTAACTCTTTCTTCACGGGATAAAAATCTGATTTCCATAAACGTACCTCATATTTCTCTTTAAGGAATTTTATATTTGTTCAATAGTATATTTCTTAACCAAAAATTCTGGCTTGTAGGACATTTTTGCCTTTCTAAGTCCCTCTAATCCCATGTCATCTTCTCTGTTTACATATCTTGCATCAGGAAAACAATTAATCAAAAACTGTTGATTAACAAAATTGTATAAGCCTCTAATATCTGGATTTGCTTTCTCCACATGAATATACGCTGTTTGTGTCTCTTCAATATATGTTCCAAGGGTGAAAGCCTCTAAGATTCCATCTATATAAACACACATCATATAATACTTAATCATATTACAATTTTTTAAAATGTATTCGATACCTTTAAGTTCATAATCATCTCTATTATATTCATCCACGATATTTCTTTTATCGTGCCATCTGTAAAGAAATTCTAGAATGTTTTCTTTATTTTCACATTTTGGTATACGAATTTCATATCTGCCTTCATATTCCCGTAAAAATGCATTCAGATGATTTTTCTTTTTATGATATTTCTTTCCTGGAAGAGTCATCAATTCCTTAGCGTTATAAACATAATCAAAATTATCCCGTTCTTCATAAACTTTAAACTTGTCTTCTGGAAGAGCTAATGTTTTAACTGCATCCTCATCTACAAGATATAACTTTATTTTTTGACCTAGAACATTATTAAAAAACCCTACCATCTCTTCAAAGCAAACATTTAAATCTTGCTCTTTGCAAAGAGGTACTGACGTAAAAATCTCATTTTTAATTCTATAAATCCATACTAATCCATAATCATTGATATAGTATCTTGTTCTATAATATTCGCTCCACATATAACAAGCTGTTATTACATTCTCACATGTTCCAGATTGGTATTCTCGTAGTGCAAAGTAACTTTTTAATTTATCATAATCCTCTGGTCTAACTTTTAATAACTCATCAAATTTTCTAATCTTTGTCAAATCGAACTCCTTAAGCCTTTAATCCGCAACAACCTGAAGCACATCCTGATTCACCTGTCCATCCACCAACCATAGGTCTTTCAAGTAAATCCTCAACTACATTAAGCATGCAAATCGCTTGTGAGGATATACCTTCTCCAGCACCTGTGAATCCTAGTCCCTCTTCTGTTGTAGCTTTTATATTAATTTGATTTTCTTCTATTTTTAATGCCTTTGCAACATTTGCCACCATCGTATCTCTATAGGGAGCTAATTTAGGTTTTTGTGCAATAACTGTTGCATCAATGTTTCCAATAATATATCCATTTTCTTCCAATAATTTTCCAACATGTTCTAGAAGCTTAACGCTTGATATACCCTTATATTGGGGATCTGTATCTGGAAAATGTTTTCCTATATCGCCAAGAGCTGCTGCACCAAGCAATGCATCCATAATAGCATGTAATAATACATCTGCATCGGAATGTCCCAAGAGTCCCAGTTCATAAGGAACCTCAACACCACCTAAAATAAGCTGTCTATCTTCTACGAGTCTATGAACATCATATCCCATACCTATTCTCATATTTACACCTCATTTTTGACATTATCAACAGTTGCCACATCTTTTGTGAAAATCTTCTCCCAGTTCACTGCATAAACACCAACATACATTATTCCACTAAGCGCAATGCCTCCAATAACGTCTAGAACAGAATGTTGTTTTAAAAACATAGTTGAAAGAATAATTAGTATACTTAAAATAGCCGCGCTAACTTTTAACAATTTCTTACCTTTAAGGCTCTCACTTTTACAAATAATAATAAAAGCAGCTACCGAATTAAACACATGAATACTTGGAAATACATTAGTATTAGTATCTGCATTATATATAAAACCCATTATGCTGGTTAAAATATTGTTATTAGTAAATTCTTCCACTCGCAAATCCTGACCATTAGGCCACAATGTACAAATGAGAAGACATATTGTCATTCCAATAAAAAGATATGCACTTGCATAATAAAATTCTTTTTTAGATTTAAATAATTCGTACAAAATCACTGCTGGAATGTATAAAAACCATAATATATATGGAATAATAAACCATTCGCAAAAAGGAATCACATCATCAAAAGGCACATGCATATTCGTAAAATGTGACGATGGTGTTATAGTCCTTTCCAGCAGACAAAACCATGGCATATAAATAAAAATGTAAAGTAATGTCCATGCGTGACTATATTTCTTGATAAATTCTTTCATAGAAGAAGCTCCTGTTTTTTAACATGCATTGTGATTATAGCATACGAGAATTCAATAAACAACTTAATGTTTTATAAATATTTTCAAAACAAAAAAGAACCCCAAAGGATTCTCTTTTGTCTTATTAATGGCTAAGAAGGGATTCGAACCCCTGACACCGCGGGTATGAACCGCGTGCTCTAGCCAACTGAGCTACTTAGCCGAATATTTATCAGGTAATACTGAGTGGGACCTACAGGGCTCGAACCTGTGACCCTCTGCTTGTAAGGCAGATGCTCTCCCAGCTGAGCTAAGATCCCAAGTTTTGTGCCTCATCAAACCTGCCTAGGTAGTATACACAAAACAGCTAAATATGTCAAGAATTTTTTTAAGTTTTTTTAATTAAATCCAAAGATCTTTTGGGCAATCTTATATCCCGCTACAGAAAATGCTCTTCCCACTTTTCCTGGGAGATTCATCCATATACCAAACAAAGAAAAACGGAGTTTTTTGTATATGTCAGGGTACTCCATCTTTAACCAATTCCACAATTCTTTTCTCTTTACAAGATTTGCTTTATCCTTAGATAAGACAAGCATTATTGATGCAATACACATCATCATATCCAAATACTGGAGCATATATTTGTCAAGCTTTTCACTGGCAATTTCCATTTTTGCATAATCTTCTATCATTATCTTTGCAACACGAATATGCTGGTCGATACGTGAAATCATAACAGACTCATTAACTGACTGATCATCTCTACCTATAAAATATCTATAGAAATCCACATCAATATAGCAAATCTTTTTAACATTTGGTAATGGTTTGAATACGTAAATATTATCTACATAAAAAGTGTGCTTTGGAAGTTCTAAGTTGCATTCTTTTAATAATTGCGTTCTATAGATAACTGAATGCATAAGAATATACTGTGACTTTTTAAATTTAATTTTTCCATCCCAAGATGTAATGTGCTTAGGTTCAATTGCAGATCTGTAACTCATTACAGTTTTATGCTTTGCCCCCTGCTTTTCGTATACAAAGTTAGATAGTAGCATATCTAAATCTTTATTATTATCCACCATATACCTAAGGGTTTTAAGCACAGTTTTTAAAGCCTTTTCATTTACCCAATCATCGCTATCTACAACTTTAAAGTAAATACCAGTAGCATGTAAAAGACCAGTATTAACAGCCTGGCCGTGTCCACCGTTTTCCTGATGTATTGCTTTAATAATTGTTGGATATTCACTTGCAAGCCTATCCGCTATCTCGGCGGTATTATCCTTAACTGAACCATCATCAACTATAATAATTTCTACATCTTCTCCGCCTTTAAGCAAGGTTTCAACACAATGCTCCATATAGTCTGCAGAGTTATAACAAGGTATAGCAACACTTAACAATTTCATTATTTTACCAGCTCCTTTACTAAACTTAGTGCCTTTTCAACGATTCCATCAATATTGTAATACTTATATTCTGCTAATCGTCCCAAAAGGTGAAAGTTATTATATTTAGATACTATATTTACATATTTATCATACATCTGCGCATTCTCTTCATTCATGATTGCATAATACGGAATTTGATCTTCCTCACCTGTATAGGCCATTGGATATTCCTTCATAATGGTAGTACCCTTTATTTCTTGACCCGTAAGTTTTTTAAATTCTGTAATTCTAGTAAAGTCTTCACTCACAGTATAGTTAACTACTGCTCTAGGCTGGTAGCTATCTTCATCAAAATAAGTAAAATCAAACTTTAATGTTCTGTATGGTAATCGTCCATATTGGCACTGGAATAATTCATCCAACGCTCCTGTATAGATTATTTCACCATCAAATGCTTTACCTTCAAAAAGAATTTCATTTTCCTTGAATTCAAAAACATTTCTAGCATCCTCATTAAGTCTAACCGTAATATTGGGATGTGATAACATTTTATCAAATATTTGTGTATATCCATTTAATGGCATACCCTGATATTTATCTTGGAAATATCTATTGTCCTTTGATACAAGCACAGGAACTCTCCCTGTAACAGCCGGATCAATATCCTCTGGTTTTTGTCCCCACTGCTTCATGGTGTACTTTAGGAATATATTCTCATAGACAAAATCAGCAATTGCTCTAATATCTGCATCTTTATTCTCTCTTAATTTTAGAATCGGAACTCTTGAACCAAATCCATATTCACAAATGAGCTTTTCTTCTAAGTTTCTAGCCTTTTCATTCCCGTAAACAATACGAAGGGTATTAATATTAAAAGGTACTGGAACATAAGTACCATCTAAGTAAGCAACTACCTCATGGGAATAATTATACCACTCCGTAAACTCAGATAGATAATTGTAAACTTCTTCGTTATTAGTGTGGAAAATATGTGGTCCATATTGGTGAATAAGTATACCATGCTCATCCTCTATATCATAACAGTTCCCGCCAATATGATTCCTTTTTTCTAGTATTAATACTGACTTACCTGCAGATGCCATTCTCTCGGCAACTACTGCTCCTGCAAATCCGCTTCCTATCACTATACAATCGTACATAGTACCTCCATTAACTTACTGTAAAAACAGTGTATCATTATTGCTGCATGACATTATCCTTCTTGTTCTTATTGTATACAAAAAAGTATGTTACTACAACTAGTATTCCAATTTCGACTAACATAACAGGCAGTTTAAAATACCAATGCCCATTAATAACCTTGCTAATAGGTAAGTAATTCATAACCACTGCAACCGCATTAGCCGCCATATGAAGTAATATTGGAGCTGCTAATGATTTATATGTCTCATATACATATACAAGTAAAAATCCTAATATGAATGTATATATTCCTTGAACAAGATTTAGATGATAAACACCAAATATAATCGCGCTTAAATATGCTGCAATTGTACTCTCATTCATTTCTTTTAACCTATTATAAATCATACCTCTAAAAAGTAATTCCTCCATAATAGGACCCACTATTATAAGTGTTAATATTTGCATAGGAACATCTGCCAAAAAAACGTTGGACGAGGTTTCACTATAGTTTCCCAAAATGCCGTCAATAGGAAATAGAGTAACTAGTTTGCTTATCCCTGCACTTGCAAATATTCCAACAGCAATAGTACATAAAAAACCTGACTTTGGTTTCACAAATACAATGCTTCTAAAATCTTTTCTAAACATATATAGAAGTACTATAATTGTAATAACAGATGCTATAAGTGTTACTGTTAGCGTATTTGCCTTTACTATAATCTCCATATTTTCTACGAAAGAAAAACCTTTCGCATATGAAACCCTATCACCGCCAAGAGCCTTAAATCTAGTCGCCATTACAAATGATGTAAAGCCTGCCTGTGCGAACAAATTAGCAAATAAGTACACAAGTATTGGGGTAAGCACTCTGATAATTTTATCTAAAATAGAATCCTGCATATTTCTCCAATTATTTCAATTCTGATTTTCTAAATGTAAGCACTGTGATAACAAGCATTACCGCTGCAAATCCTATACCAACACCAAAGAATTTTACATAATCAAGTGCCTCTAGCGTTGTATCTCCAACAACACCCATTTGTCCAAGAGGTGTAAATGAATATATTTTTCCAGCCACTTCGTATATAGCAGCAAGAACACTCAGTATTGAAGTGCCAATTAACATCGCTGGCATTGTAACACCGATACTTGGTCCTACTGACTTAAACAAGAAACATATCAACATATATAAAGACATCATAGATACTGATATAAACCAATTCATAAATAATGCTAGTAACATTTCTCCGATTAATCCTGCGCTTATCTCCGCACCGAATCCACAAAAAATGGATGTTCCAAAAAGTAGAGTTCCAGAGTAAACGATAATAAATATTAATAATATAATTGTTGTACTTATAAATCTTGATAAAACGATTTTTGTTCTGCTAAATCCAGCACTTATCTCAGTTTGTAATGTTCTTGCCGTAAAATCGCTACCAATAAGTATACAGATAACAATAGTTGCAAGCATAATACAATCACTTGAGTTTGTCATAGATACCATAAACATACTATATCCAGAAATTTTCATTCCCATCATAGCAGCCATATCGGCCGTATCCTGGGAATTTGATATAAAGGCATACATTGCCACACTTAAAAGGCATAAACCTAAACATACAAGTAATGTAACTTTAAATGCTAAAGAAGATTTTATCTTCATAAATTCAATTTTAAGTAATTTAGACATTGCTAGCACCCCCTATTAAATGTACAAAATATTGTTCAAGACTTTCACCTGTGACATTTAGGTACGTTACAATAACCTTTGCCTCCATCATAGCCAAAGCTACATCTCTGACTCTCTCTGAGTAATCAAAAATTTTGATAATATTGTGTTCAAGGATTTGATATTTTTCGGATTTAAGTACATTTACAACAACATCTTTTGCCCTATCCATATCTTCAACTTGGATAACTACCGACTTTTCACATTTTTCTTCTAATTGTGCAAGTGTGAGTTTTTCGATAATTTGACCTTTGTTAATAACAATGTAATCTGTTGCTAACTGATACAATTCTGATAATATATGGCTAGAAATCAAAATAGTAATATTTCGCTCTTGGTTTAACTTAATCAATAATTGTCTTATTTCCACAATACCCATTGGATCAAGACCATTAACCGGCTCATCCAAAATTAATAGTTCAGGATTACCTACTAATGCCATTGCAATTCCAAGCCTCTGTCTCATTCCAAGTGAAAAATCTTTTACTTTCTTCTTTCCCCATGCTTGCAATCCTACAAGTTCTAAGAGTTCATCTGCTAATCCTGGATTTTTAACGCCATAAAGCATCTGTTGAATTTTAATATTATCGTAAGCACTAATTTTCATATAAAGTGCAGGATTTTCTACTATAGCACCGATTCTTTTTCTACCTTCAGATAATCCCTTTGGTGTTGAATCACCAAATATTTCAATTGTTCCTGTATCTGGGATAGACACACCAGCTAACATCCTAATTATAGTGGTCTTTCCTGCTCCGTTTTGACCAATAAATCCGTAAATCTTTCCCTTTTCGAGTTCGAATGAGGCATTGTCAACAGCCTTAAACTTCCCATAGGTCTTAGAAATACCATTTACTTTTAAAATTTTATCGCTCATAAATTCCTCCTGCTACTTGGAAGTAATATGCCCAATGTTCTTTATTAACACTGAAATCGAACCGTCATCTCCCGATATAAATTCAATAGTATCAGTACTGTTATACTGATCCATTGGAATTTTAATTTCAATACCTGTATCTGTTTTAAGATATTGCTTCTCAAATTTCCTAGTTGTTGCTTCATTTTTTGGTGCAATAATCTCTTCTTCATTAATATGATACTTTTCTATTTTCTCCTTAACCTTCTCTTTTAAATCAGGTTTAGTCTCAAATACTTTATCTACTACTTCGGGAATACTTATAGATCCCTGTGTAGATAATTCTTTATGAATAGCGCTCTTTGCCTTCATTTTTTCTTCAAACCGCTCGCTATCTTCATAATATTCCTTTTGAACTTGCTCTATAGCCCGTTCAACAATATTCAACTTTGCCTTTTGTGACAAGTTAGATGAACAGTTTAAAAAAATTTTCGAGAAATAGTCTTCCTTCTTTCCATTTATGTCATACTTTTTCTCAATCAGACGAATCTTACTATCCTCTAGCTTTATAACCGCAGCCTCAGATAATTTCTGTGTGCTTGTAGGCAAAATAGCTCTATATTTTGTGATAATATTGGCATTTCCACCATTATCATTAGGATTAGTGCCATGCATAAAAGATTCTTTATAATTCATCTTCAATAATGCAAGGTGTTCTACCTGATTTATCTGAAATAATACCACAAATAAATCAGCACTAGGAATCTCTATGTTAGAATTCATTATTCCATAAAGTTTGCTTGCTAGAGCTTTTGAAAATGTAACAAAGTCTATATTTCCTACTTTTATTTCTTCAATCATTGAATACACTTCTGATTCGTCTTTAATAAACTCACATTTCTTAACATCATCGCTTACAAAAAACCTGTAAATGTGTTCACGTAAGAAGTCATTGAAATCAGTTCCGCAATCAAGTTCCATATCTGATAATACAGGTAAACCCACTGTTGAATCAAGAATATGTACTATGGCGTTCCTAATAATGATATCGCCTTTATCCATCCGTTTACCTCTTGTGTGTACTATTGTGCAACTGTTGTTGTTTCTTGTGCGGATGCATCTGCTGATGTTGTAACTGATTCATCACCTGTTGTTGTGGTTCCGTCACCTTTAGTTGTTTCTTCATCTGCTGGTGTTGTTGTACCCTCAGCCGCCGTTGTTGTACCATAAATTCCCTCAAGTTCCTTTAAGTAACTTGAAAGGTCTTCCTCAGACATTGTATTACCTGTTTTTTCCTTTTCAGGTTTAACAAGTACCGTTACTGACCAAACAATGTACACCAAAAATGCCACTCCGACAACAATTCCCACAATCTTACCTATTAATCTTTTTCTTTTTTCCTTAGCAATATTTTTTCTACGATTTGCTTTATCTTTTTTATATTTATCTACTTTTTCCTGACTCATAACCTTCTCCTTTTATAAAAAATATTATTGTAACTTACATTCTTTCCGGTGCATTAAATCCTAATATATCAATTGCAGTCTCAAGTGCCCTGCGGGTAACAGCAAGTAAATTTATGAAACCATTTTGGCGTTTTTCATCTGACTCTGCTAAGATTTTATTTTCATGGTAGAATCCATTAAATGCATCAGCAAGGTCATATACATATGCACAAATCTTATGTGGTGCAAGTTCCTCATATGCCTGCATAATCATCATATTGAATTTTGAAAGTTCTATCATTAATGATTTCTCTGATGATGAAAGTTTTATATTAAGTGCCGAATCTAGCACCCTCTTACCACTTTCTTCAAATTTTTTCATAATAGAGTTAATTCGTACAATGGTGTATAAAATATATGGTCCTGTATTTCCTTCAAAGGCGGTAAATCTTTCTGTATCAAAAATATAATCCTTTGATGCCTGATTTGATAAATCACCATACTTTATAGCTGAAAGACCAACGATTTTTGAAATAGTTTTTGCCTCTTCCTCTGACATATCTCTGTTATCCCTTACCTTATTGTATACGGCATCATTAATGTCTAGGATAAGAGTTTCCAGCCTCATAACACCACCATCTCTTGTTTTAAAAGGCTTGCCGTCTTTTCCATTTACAGTACCAAAACCCAAAAACTTAAGATTACATTTATCATCTAATATGCCTGTCTTCTTAGCAGTTCTGAATACCTGTGTGAAATGCATTTCTTGACGTTTATCTGCCACATATATAATTTCGTCTGGATCAAAATCACGTTTTCTTTGAATAATAGTAGCCAAGTCTGAAGTGGCATACAGTGCTGCACCATCCGACTTTTGGATAATACATGGAGGTATTTCTTTATTATCCGTTTCCTCCATTACATCTACTACCATTGCTCCTTGACTTTCGTGAGCAAATCCATTATCAATCATACTTTTAACCATATCTTCGATAAATTCTTCAGCGTCACTCTCGCCCTTCCATAAATCAAAATTTACATTTAAATTCTCATAATTCTTTTTTAAATCTTCAATTGAAACACTCAGAATATGTCTCCATATTGCTCTATAGGCAGGCTTTCCCTTTTGCAATTCCAATGTTGCCACCTGAGCTTTTTCCTTAAATTCCTCATCAACCTTCGATTTTGCTGATGCCTCTGGGTATATTTTTTCAAGTTCTGATATTGTAAATGGTGCTTCCTCCGGATACTCTCCAGTATAGCTATCATCAAAGTAGCAAAGGTCTGGCTGATTGCATCGAAGCTGTTCAATAATAAGTCCCATCTGCAATCCCCAATCGCCAAGGTGAACATCTCCTATAACGTCATCGCCCATAAACTTGAATAATCTTTTTATAGCTTCACCGATTACTGCCGAACGTAAATGCCCAACATGTAGAGGTTTTGCAACGTTTGCTCCACCATAATCAATTACCACCTTTTTGTGGCTCGCTGTCTCACATCCAAATTTTTCATCCTTTGACATCTCATCAACGTACCCAGATAAAAATTCATCACTTACTTTTAAATTTATAAATCCTGGGTTTACTACTGTTATTTCAGAAAAAATATCAGATTGATTCATCTTAGATACTACCGCATTAGCAATCTGTGCTGGCGAACATTTGTATTGTTTTGCGGCAGCCATTGCACCATTACATTGGTATTCACATAAATCTGGTCTATTTGAAATTGTTACCTTTGCATATTTTGCGTCATATCCTGCCGCAATAAAAGCTTCTTCAAAGCTTTCGGTCATTGTAGTTAATATCGTCTTCATTTTGTCCGTCCTTGTTTTATAATTCTACGTTATTTTCTTTAAGAAGTGCCCTAGCTGACTCTACCGAATCTACACCTGTTTTGTTCTTTATAGGGGCGAATTCTTTATTTCTAACCACTTCGAAAGGTACACAAGAATCAAGTAAATGTATCATATCAAGTATAAGCGTTTCAAACTTATATCCGTTTGGTTCCTGTGGTTTAACAAGATTAGCATTTTCATCTATATATTCAATCTTCTTCTCCACAATATGAAGAGGCATTTCCTTTTCCAAAATCTCCTCAAGATGTTTAACGCTAAGTAAATAATTTAAAATAACACCATAGTTGTATGCTGGTTCACCATTTTTATCTACAGCATCCATCAATTCATCTGTAAGTTCATAATACTCTACTATAGATGGTTTACCATCCTCCATGCACATTACACCTACTTTTTCATCTTTAGATACTTTCTTAACAACTTTAGAACCTACCTGTGAATTAGTTGCAATGGTCGCTCCTACAAATACAGGATCTGCAATTCTTTGAAGCACATTATCCACAGCAAATACATTGAGCCACTTGATACCATTCTTTTTCACTTTATCAAGCACTCCCCATTTTGCCATAGATGAAAACCATCCACCATTTCCATTTGGGGATGTAGACATTTTAAACTTAGACTCCATATACACTTTACCATTGTAGTCTGTAGCTGGTGCCATCTCCTGCATAAAGAAAGTAATATACTCTGGCTCATATCCAAAATAGTTGTGTTCCTTAAAGAAATTCACAGTGGAATCATTGTTCTTATCACTAGTCATAACAAATAGGTGAATGTATACACCACTTAAGTCCACTATATCTTGAAGGTTTTTAATTATTCTTTCGAAAATAAAAACGTCCTTTGTTTCTCCAATATTGTACATTCCTTTTGGATTATCAGAACCGAGCCTTGTGCCCATACCTCCTGCTAATAAAACTGCACCAACTTCGCCTTTTTTTATAGCATCCATACCAATGGCATAAAACTCATCTTTTCTTCTATCAATCTCATCCAATTGCATTGCATCAAGTGGAGTGATTTTTCCTTTTGTAGCAACTTCTTCTTTATTCTTGCACATTTCAATAATACTAAAATCAGTAATATCAATCTGATTGAGCAACTGTTCTTTTTGGCTATCCGTTAATTCATCAAAATACTGAAGTACATGCTCCTGTCCATATTTTTTTAGTTTTTGCGTAGCTTCAAAAAAATTCATAAAACAATCTCCTTAGCCTTTATTTTAATTTATGCCTTACTTAGGAACACTTCGTATCCTCTTTTTGTCTCATAGATATCTGCCTTTGAAGCAAGCTCCCATGGAGCATGCATATTAAGTACTGCCACACCACAATCTATAACTTCCATACCGTACAATGATAAAATATAAGCAATAGTGCCGCCACCACCTACATCAACTTTTCCAAGTTCCGCTAACTGATAGTGAATTTTTTCTTCGTCCATAATTTTTCTAATAGCTGCAATATATTCGGCGTTTGCATCATTTGAACCTGATTTACCTCTTGAACCAGTAAATTTGCTAAATACCATACCTCTGCCAAAATAGGAAGAATTTCTCTTCTCAAAAGCACTTGAAAACATTGGGTCATATGCAGCATTTACGTCAGATGAAAGCATTCTCGAGTTAGCCAAACATCTTCTAAGTTTCAATTCGCTATATTCACCTAAACATTGTAAAATCTCAGCAACTGTATTTTCAAAAAATCTTGAACGCATACCCGTTGCACCTACACTACCAATCTCTTCTTTATCTACCAATAAACAACACGATGTCTTGGAAACGTCTTTTACATCTATCATTGCCCTTAGAGATGTATATGCACAAACTCTATCATCTTGTCCATATGCTAAAATCATACTTGAGTCAATTCCTGAGTTTTTCGCTTTACCCGCTGGAACCACCTCTAGTTCAGCAGACATAAAATCCTCTTCTTCAATTCCATATTTATCATTAATAAGTTTTAGTATATTTTCTTTAACTGCATCTTTATCTTTTCCTTTAAGCGGTCTTGAACCAACTAGAATGTCTAACTGTTCACCCTCTATGACCTCAGATGCCTTCTTTTCCATCTGCCTACCTGCTAAATGAATAAGTAAGTCTGTAATACATAAAACTGGATCATCATCACTTTCACCAATGACTATATCTATAACTTCACCAGTCTTCTTCACAACTACACCATGAACAGCAAGTGGTAATGCCACCCATTGGTATTTTTTAACCCCACCATAGTAATGAGTATCTAAATATGCAAATTCATCTGTCTCATATAATGGATTTTGCTTTACATCTAATCTTGGTGAATCAATGTGTGCACCCAGAATATTCATGCCCTCTTCTATATCTCTATCACCTATATTAAATAAAGCGATTGCTTTATTCATCCATACTGCGTATACTTTATCGCCAGCCTTTAACTTCTTTTCTTTTTTCATAAATGTAGCTAGATTCTTGTAGCCCGCTTCTTCTGCAATAGCTATAGACTTCTTAACACATTCTCTTTCGGTCTTTCCGCAATCTAGAAAATCTCTGTAATCCTTTGAGAGATTTTCAAGCTCTCTTAGCTGTTTTGTATTATAGCTTTTCCACGCGTTTGCTCTTTCCACGATGGTTCTCCTTTCAATTGCATACTACGGAAAATTATACCACATGTATATTAAAAGCGCAAACCACTTAAACCTAAAAATGCTACATTCACACATAAAAACTGCACTTCCTTTGGCTATGTTTTTAACCAAATAAGTGCAGTATGTTTTTGTACGTTTTTTATGTTTTTACTTTTCTTCTTACTTATACCAATAAATTGAAACTTTATTATCCTTAGAAACCATATCTATTTTCAATTTTCCATCTGTCCATCTTTTTGTTTCTTTGTCGATTTCACTGTATTCATCACCATATGTATCTATTAAATATTTTTGGATACCATCTTCGACGAATGGCCTTGCCTTATCAGCATCAAATCTCACTTTTTCCAATAAATGTTTAGTATCAAAATTTAGCACTACCTTTCCAGAGATTTCACCTGCAGTGGCATCTGCTTCAAAAATCAGTGTATCCTCAGAATACTCATAAAAACCCTTTACATTCCACACGCATGCCTCATCTGCAACTTGTAGTGAGTCTCTAATTTTATCCAGATTAGTACTTCCAATCTTATATTCTCCGAGGATTTTGTTTCCTCCCAACTGTGAAATAAGTACTGCTGTAATACCAACTGCTATACATACCAAAACTCCTACAATAACAAATACTAATATACCTTTACTTTTTGACATTTTTTCTTCCTTCTCTTTGCGAAATTTTTATTAATATACAAATTTTACCATATAAAAAAATCAACTACAAGTTTAAAACCAAATTGTAGTTGATTTTTCTATTAAAATTCGACAAAAAGTTCCTTATGCCTGAAAGCCCTTGCTTTCTACTGTTGCAATATCTATGAGTGTAATATCGTCAATGGCTGTATTCTCTAAACTATCAAGAAGCGCATTAACTGTATCAAGTGATGTAAAGCAGTTAACTCCTGTTTCAATAGCAGTTCTACGAATCAAGAAGCCATCTCTTGTTTTATCTCTACCCTGTGTTGGGGTATCAACTACGATATCAATCTTATGTTCCAAAAGAAGGTCGATTACTGTTGGAGCCTCTTGTGATAACTTATTAACCTTAATTGCATTAACACCATTATCTTGAAGAACCTTTGCAGTACTTCTTGTAGCATAAACTTCATAACCAAGTTTTTCAAATCTTCTACCTATAGAAATCGCATCCTTCTTATCAGCGTCATTAACTGTAAGTATCATCTTCTTATGTTTTGGAAGATTTACTCCAGAGCCAAGGAATGCCTTATATAATGCTTCTTCAAATGTTTTAGCAATACCTAGACACTCACCTGTCGACTTCATCTCTGGTCCGAGAGAAATCTCAGCACCACGAAGTTTTTCAAAAGAGAATACTGGCATCTTTATAGCTATATAATCTGCATTTGGCTGTAATCCTGGCTTATATCCCATATCAGTAATCTTTTCACCAATAATTGCTCTTGTAGCAAGTTTTACAATTGGAATACCTGTTACCTTACTGATATATGGTACTGTACGGCTAGAACGAGGATTAACTTCAATAACATAGACTTCATTTTCATATACAATAAACTGAATATTTATCATACCTTTTACATGAAGTGCTTTTGCAAGTTTTGTTGTGTAATCTTCTATTCTATCTACTATATCTTGTGAAATCGACTGTGCTGGATATACTGAAATACTATCTCCTGAATGAACACCAGCTCTTTCAATATGTTCCATAATACCAGGAATAAGAATATTTTCACCATCACAGATGGCATCAACTTCTATTTCTTTACCCATAAGGTACTTATCTACAAGAATTGGATGATCCTGTGCTATTCTATTAATAATCTCCATAAATTCTTCTATTTCGTCATCACAAGTAGCTATTTGCATACCCTGACCACCAAGTACATATGAAGGTCTTACAAGAACTGGATATCCCAATCTATTTGCAACTACTTTTGCTTCCTCTGCTGTGAACACTGTACCACCAGCAGCTCTAGGAATCTGGCACTGTTCCAAAATATCATCAAATAATTCTCTGTCCTCTGCGGCATCTACATCTTCAGCCTTTGTACCAAGAATAGGAACTCCCATCTTCATAAGTGCTTCTGTAAGTTTAATAGCTGTCTGTCCACCGAACTGAACTACTGCTCCGTCAGGCTTTTCTATATCTACAATATTTTCAACATCTTCTGGTGTAAGCGGTTCAAAATAAAGTTTGTCTGCTATATCAAAGTCAGTACTTACTGTCTCTGGATTGTTATTGATAATGATTGTCTCATATCCTGCATTTCTAAACGCCCATGTACTATGAACCGAACAGAAATCAAATTCAATACCTTGTCCTATTCTGATAGGGCCTGAACCAAGTACTAATACCTTCTTTTCAGACTTAGTCTCAAGTGCCTCATTCTCCACACCATATGCTGAATAATAGTAAGGAGTTGATGCTTCAAATTCGGCTGCACAAGTATCTACCATCTTGTAGCCTGCAACAATACCATATTCTTTTCTAAGTGCCTTTAATTCCTCAAGACTCTTTCCAGTTATCTTGCTAATAACTGTATCTGGGAATTCTATTCTCTTAGCCTCTGTAAGAAGTTCTTTTGTAAGCGGCTCAGTCTTTAGTGCCTGTTCCATCTCTACTAAAATAGCAAGCTTATCAACAAACCATAAATCAATCTTTGTAATATCGTGAATAGTCTCGTAACTTACGCCACGTCTTAACGCCTCAGCAATTACCCAAATTCTTCTATCGTCTACAACATGAAGCTGTTCGTTTAATTCATCATCACTAAGTTCTGCAAAATCATAGTCCATAAGACTCTCAACATGCTGTTCAAGTGAGCGAATAGCCTTCATAAGAGCACCTTCAAAGTTGGTGCAAATACTCATAACCTCACCTGTAGCTTTCATCTGAGTTGTAAGAGTTCTCTTAGCTGTAAGGAACTTATCAAATGGAAGTCTAGGAATCTTAACTACACAATAGTCAAGCGTTGGCTCAAAGCTGGCATATGTCTTTCCTGTAATGGCATTCATTATTTCATCTAGAGTGTAGCCTACAGCAATCTTAGCCGCAACCTTAGCAATAGGAAAACCTGTTGCTTTTGAAGCTAATGCCGAAGAACGGCTTACACGAGGATTAACCTCAATAACGCAGTATTCAAACGTAGTTGGATGAAGTGCATATTGAACATTACATCCACCTGTAATTTCTAACTCGCTAATAATATTAAGAGCCGATGTCCTAAGCATCTTATACTCTTTATCACCTAATGTCTGTGAAGGAGCTACTACAATACTATCACCTGTATGTACGCCAACTGGATCAAGATTTTCCATATTACAAACTGTAATACAGTTACCTGCACCATCACGCATAACTTCGTATTCGATTTCTTTCCAACCAGCTATACATCTTTCTACTAGAACCTGACCTACACGGCTAAGTCTCAAACCATTTTCAAGAATGTCTGTAAGTTCTTGAAGATTGTGGGCAATTCCACCACCACTACCACCTAAGGTATAGGCTGGTCTAAGTACTACCGGATATCCAATAGTATTAGTAAATGCAATACCATCTTCTATATTCTCAACAACCATAGAAGCTGCTACTGGTTCATTTATTTTTTCCATTGTATTCTTAAACTCTAGACGGTCCTCAGCCTTTTTGATAGTAAGGGCTGTAGTACCGATAAGTCTAACACCATTTTCTTCAAGAAAACCCGACTCTGCAAGTTCCATACCAAGATTAAGTCCTGCCTGACCACCAAGAGTTGGAAGTACACTGTCTGGTTTTTCCTTTAAAATAAGTTTCTCTAAAACCTTTGCTGTAAGTGGTTCAATATATACTTTATCTGCAATGTCTTTATCTGTCATAATTGTGGCAGGATTAGAATTAACCAATACTACTTCAATGCCTTCTTCTTTTAATGAACGACACGCCTGTGTTCCTGCATAATCAAATTCTGCTGCCTGTCCAATTACAATAGGACCAGAACCAATCACTAAAACTTTTTTTATACTAGTATCTCTTGGCATCTTATTTCCTCCTGTTTTCCATCATGTTGATAAACTCATTAAATAACAGACTTGAACCCTGTGGGCCTGGCCAAGCTTCTGGATAAAACTGCACAGTAAATACAGGCTTATTTTTATATCTTAAGCCTTCTACTGTTCTATCATTTACATTGATAAATCCAATCTCTGCTATGTCATTATTGATTGTATCTTCATCTACAACATAACCGTGGTTTTGTGAAGATATGTAAACTCTTCCACTCTTCAAATCTTTAACTGGATAATTGCCACCTCTATGACCGCATTTCATCTTATGAGTATCTGCGCCTGTAGCAAGTGCCATAAGCTGATGTCCAAGACCAATTGCGAATACTGGAACTTCGCAGTCGTATAACTTTTTAATCTCATTAATAATATCTACACATTCCTTTGGATCTCCAGGTCCATTAGATAACATAATACCATCTGGATTAGATGCTAATATAACTTCTGCTTTTGTATCTGCTGGATAAATAGTAACTTCACAATCCATTTCTTTTAATGACTTTGAAATGTTATTCTTTGCTCCAAAATCCATTAACGCCACTTTATATTTTCCACCTGGAATTGTAGTTACCTTATCACATGTAACTTTCTTTACAACTCCTGTTGATGTATATTTCTTAAGCTCACTAATAACTTCATCAAGGTTATAATTTTCATTTGTAGTAATCATACCATTCATGGTACCTTTTTCTCTTAAAATCTTTGTAAGAGCTCTTGTATCTATTCCTGCAATACCTGGAATGTCGTTCTTCTCAAGGAACTCTTGAATAGTACATTGACTTCTAAAATTACTAGGCATTCTTGATAATTCGCGAACAATATAACCATCAGCCCAAGGTTTTAATGATTCCATATCATCATAACAAATACCATAATTACCTATAAGTGGATATGTCATGACAACTGCTTGTCCTGCACATGATGGATCTGTTAACACTTCCAAATAACCTGTCATAGAAGTATTAAATACGATTTCGCTAATAATCTCTCTTGATGAGCCTATTGACGTACCTTCAAATATGTGTCCGTCTTCTAGTATTAGAAAAGCTTTCATATGTTTCTCCTTCTGCCGAAAATGGCTTTATACTACTGTTTTCTTCAAGTTCATATCCTCTTGAAATCCTACTAAAAAATATCGGTTCCGGAATTATGCTCAAATTGTAAAGATTATACATTACTACGTATAATTTTTCAACCACTTTTTGCAATACTTTTAATAAAAAACATGCGCCCCTATATATGAGCCGTTGATAACATCATAGATTCCTCTATGTGTTCTAAAAAATAACCAATTTCCAGTTCTTGTTCCCTTTTCGAGAACCTCCCTTGCTGCATCCACACAAGACTGATTTAAATCGTTCTTTGCAAGAGCAATTGCATAAAGTCCCATACCATATGGTGTAAACTGATTTGGCTGAGCAATTACCTCTTCTACTGTGTTTGGAAATTTGGAACTTTCCACACGATTCATAACCACTGTACCTACTGCTACCTGCCCCTCGTAAGGTTCTCCTCTTGATTCACAGTATATAATTGCAGCAAGTCTTTTCAAATCACCCTCTATAGGTTCATAGGTCATGGTCTCCTCATATATACCTTGAGCTTCCAAAGATGCTCTCTCGATAGACTCTGATACCCTTCGTGCTTCCTCTGCCTTAAGTTCTTCAATAGAACTTCGCTGATTCTCAATCTCTTCTACCATTGCAATAGCAATAGATTCCGCTTCATCTATCTGTGCTTGATGGTTACTAATATTTATAGAAGCATCTGCCATTAATTTTTCCAATTCGGCCTTGTATGCGTTTTGATCCTCTTTTAGAGAATTAATATTTTCAAGCTCGCTGGTTAATGAACTTTTCATTGAATTGCACTCTTCAAGACTTCTTTCTAATTCGTCCATCATATTGCGATCATACATTACAATATCATTGAAATATGCAATTTGGTTCAGCATTTCGCTAAATGTTCCAGCCCTCATAAGAGAATCAACCATGTCAAATGAATCACTTTCATACAGAAATTGAATTCGCATACTCATATTGTCATACTGGTTGTCTATAAGTGCTTGTTGCTCTAATATTCTAGAGTTAATATTATCAATCTGTGTTTGCTTTGCAATAACTTGATTCTCTAAATCTGCTATACTGTCTAAAATCATACTATAACTATTGTTGAGATTTACAATGTACGAAGCCAGATTGTCTTTACTGTTATTTAATTCCTCTAACTGTGCCTGTATCTCATTATATTTCGACTCATTTTCATTAATCTCACTCTCCATCTGTGAGATAGCATCATTTGATGGTGAACCATTAACCTTTCCTATATTGTATATAACAAACATACCCATAATCACTGTAAATAGGGCACATATTATGTATTCTTTTTTCATATATTTTACCTCATCAAGACTAGTGAATTGATATATTTCCACTTTTTTCGTTGGCATAAACCATAAATATTTTAGCATATATCCTATTCTTTTTCTATAATAAATAAACCTTTTTAAGTTATTCCAAAAATTCCCGCAAAATCATTCACAAAATGCGAATGAGATAATAAAAACCTTTCCACAAAAAAGAAGTTGCTATGTACAGTCTCTGCAATACATAACAACTTCTTTTTATGAAAAGATATCTTTTAAAGACTTCTTTTTATTCTTCTTTTCTGCTTTATTTTCCTTATGTTCTTCTGGCTTTGGTGCAGTCTGGGTTGCTTCATTAGTCTTTTCCAATAATGTTCCTCCCATTGCTTCATCAAAGGCTTTAAGGGCTTCTATTTGTGCCTCATTAAGTTTCTCTGGGACTTCTACTACCAATGTTACATAATGATCGCCTCTTAATGTTTTATTCTTAAGAGATGGAACACCTTTACCCTTTAATCGTATTCTAGTATCTGTTTGCGTTCCTGGTTTGATGTTAAATAACACATCGCCATCTATAGTCTTAATCTTTATATCTCCACCAATTGCAGCCTGTGCGAAAGAAATTGGTGATGTAGAATACAAATCATATTTCTGTCTTCCAAAGATTGGATGTCTCATAACTGCGACTTCAACTAACAAGTCACCACGAGGTCCACCATTCTTACCTGGTTCACCCTTGCCACTAATCTTAATGGACTGACGTTCATCAATACCTGCTGGAACTGTGACTCTAATCTTCTTTCGACTAGATATATACCCTGTTCCTCTACAGTCTACACATTTTTCCTTAATAACCTTTCCAGTTCCTTTACATTCTGGACAAGTTTGAGCTTGCTGTGTTACACCAAAGATAGTTTGCTGTGTGTATACTATACGACCTTGACCATTACATTTTGTACATGTAACTGGAGATGTACCGCTCTTTGCACCACTGCCTCCGCAAGTTTTACATTCATCTTTTATAGATACTTCAATGTCCTTTTCACATCCGAATACAGCTTCTTCAAAGGTAAGTCTTATTCCTACTTTTATATTACTTCCTTTCATAGGAGCATTACTATTTCTTCTTCTGCTTCCGCCTCCGAAAAAGTCACCAAATATATCGCCAAATATATCGCCCATATCATTAAAGTTGAAATCAAAACCTGCTCCGCCAGCCCCGCCATTTTGAAAAGCATCATGGCCAAACTGATCATACTGTCTTCTCTTATCTGCATCACTTAGTACAGAATATGCTTCTGAAGCTTCTTTAAACTTTGCCTCAGCTTCTGTATTACCAGGATTGGTATCTGGATGGTATTTTTTAGCTAATTTTCTATATGCTTTTTTTATTGTGGAATCATCAGCACCTTTGTCTACACCAAGTACCTCGTAATAGTCTCTCTTATCTGCCATAACAAATTAACTCCTTTAAGCGGGAGATATTATCTCCCGCAATATTTTTGAAAGGTATTAGTATTAAACTTCTTTGTACTCACCATCTACAACATCATCATCATTGCTTGAACCTGCATCTGTAGTCTCATCAGCTCCCATATCTGGTGCCTGACCCTGTGCTTGTGCCTGTTCATACATCTTTGTAAACAATGCCTGTGAACCTGTCATTAATTTTTCTTTTGCTGCCTTAATTTCCTCAACATCAGTTTCTGACATGTTTTCAGGTGTTGTCTTAGCAAGTAAGTCCTTAAGTGCTGTTAAATCAGCTTCCACTGCTGCCTTTTCACTAGCATCTACCTTGTCCCCAACTTCGCCTAATGCCTTCTCTGTCTGGAATACCATTGAATCTGCTTCATTTCTAGCATCAATGCCTTCTTTACGTTTCTTATCAGCCGCTTCAAACTCTGCTGCCTCTTTAATTGCTTTATCAATATCACTTTCTGACATATTTGAACCAGAAGTAATTGTAATATGCTGTTCTTTACCTGTTCCTAAATCTTTTGCTGATACATTTACAATACCATTGGCATCAATATCAAATGTAACTTCAATCTTAGGTATTCCTCTTGGAGCAGGTGCAATTCCATCAAGTCTGAACTCACCTAATAATTTATTGTCCTTTGCAAATTGTCTTTCACCTTGAACAACTCTAATATCTACTGCTGATTGATTGTCAGCTGCTGTTGAGAATATTTCACTCTTCTTTGCTGGAATTGTTGTATTTCTTTCAATAAGCTTTGTAGCTACTCCACCCATAGTTTCGATTGAAAGTGAAAGTGGTGTAACATCAAGAAGAAGAATATCTCCTGCACCTGAATCGCCTGCAAGCTTACCACCCTGAATAGAAGCACCAATAGCAACACATTCATCTTGGTTTAATGCCTTAGAAGGTTCTTGACCTGTTAACTGTTTTACCTTATCTTGTACTGCTGGAACACGAGTTGATCCACCAACAAGTAATACTTTACTAAGTTCACTAGCATTAAGACCTGCATCTTTAAGAGCATTCTGAACTGGTGTAGCTGTTCTTTCTACAAGATCGTGTGTAAGTTCCTCGAATTTTGCTCTAGTAATATTCATGTCTATATGTTTTGGGCCATCTTGATTTGCTGTAATATAAGGGAGATTGATGTTTGTAGTAGTTGCTGATGATAACTCTTTCTTAGCTTTTTCAGCAGCTTCTTTAATTCTTTGAAGAGCCATCTTATCAGTTGCAAGATCAATTCCTTCTACTTTCTTAAATTCATCTAAAATGTAATCTGTAAGTCTCTGGTCAAAGTCATCTCCACCAAGCTTATTATCTCCAGATGTAGATAATACTTCGATTACACCATCACCGATTTCGATAATAGATACATCAAATGTACCACCACCTAAATCGTAAACCATAATTTTCTGTTCCTTTTCATTATCAAGACCATAAGCAAGAGCTGCTGCTGTTGGCTCGTTAATAATTCTCTTAACATCAAGACCTGCAATCTTACCTGCATCCTTTGTTGCCTGTCTTTGTGCATCATTAAAATAAGCTGGAACTGTAATAACTGCTTCTGTTACCTTTTCGCCAAGATATCCCTCTGCATCTGATTTTAATTTCTGTAAAATCATAGCTGAGATTTCCTGTGGTGAAAATTTCTTGTCATCAATAGCTACTCTGTAGTCTGTTCCCATATGTCTCTTAATTGAAGAAATTGTTTTGTCAGCATTTGTAACAGCCTGACGCTTCGCTGGATCACCAACGATTCTTTCTCCATCCTTCTTAAATGCCACAACTGAAGGTGTAGTTCTAATACCCTCTGTATTAGCAATAACTGTTGGCTTTCCACCTTCCATAACTGCTACACATGAATTTGTTGTTCCTAAATCAATACCGATAATTTTGCTCATTGTTTTGTCCTCCTATAATTTTAATATGTTAATTTGCCACTTTTACCATGCTATGTCTTACGACACTCTCGCGGTACATATAGCCCTTCTGTAATTCTTCTATTACTTCATTCTCACCAAATGATTCATCCTCAATGTGCATTACTGCATTATGAATATCTGGATTAAATTCATTACCTACAGCTTCAATTGGCTTAACGCCTGCCTCCTCTAAGGAGGTAATCATCTGCTTAAATACTTTATCCATGCCTACAACAAATGGATTTTCTTTATCTTCTTCTGGTACAGTGGCAAATGCTCTTTCAAAGTTATCTACTACTGGTAAAATCTTTTCGACTATACTTTTTGCACCAACCTCAAACATAGCAGTCTTTTCTTTTTCAGATCGCTTTCTAAAATTATCAAATTCTGCGAATGTTCTCATGTACTTATCTTGAAGTTCTTGAATCTTTAAATCCTTTTTGTCAAGCTTTGTTTCATTCTCTACTGCATCATCTTCTTGAGTTTCATCTTCCTGTGCTACTTCTTCGGTAGCCTGTGTCGATGTCTCTTCACATGTATCTGTAGCCTTTTCATCTGCAGACATAGTCTCTACATTTTCCTCTTCCACAGCTTTGCTTGCTATATCTTTATTCTTTTTCGTCACTTTTTTCACCTCACATTGTTTTAGATTGCCAACATTATTCTTCTGGCTTCTTAAATGCTGAATTCAATTTTTCTTTCACAGAGGTAATGGCTGATAAAGCCTTCTCATAATCCATTCTTTTTGGACCAATAATACCAATAGTTCCTTTGACTCCATCATCTAACTCGTATGAAGCTGTAATAACACTGCAATCTTTCATCGATTGTACTGGTGTTTCATCACCAATATATACTTGAATATCCCTGCGTTCCGAATCATCCACGACAAGTCTTGATAAAAGCTGTTTCTCCTCAAATGTACTAATAAGCTTACTTGCACTATCACTGTCACTGAGTTCTGGATACTTAAAAATGTTAGTTGCTCCGCTAGTGTATATCTCAACATCTTCTTCTGCCACAATAACTTCTGCTACTGCATCAATTACTGTTCTAACAATATTTGTATGCTCTCCAGCTTGATTTGTCATACGTGATATAATTCCAAGATTAATCTCATCAAGAGCTAATCCGTTCAAACTACTATTCAAAAGTATATTTAGTTTTAGCATTGTTTCATTATTAATCTCATCATCTACTTCTATGATCTTGTTCTTAATAATGTTTCCTTCTAGAACCATAACACATAATAGTTTGTGAATTTCAACTTGGGATAACTGGATGAACTTAATCTTATTCTTATGCATATGTGGTGCTGATATCATAGTTGCATAATTGGTATTGGTAGCCAGCATCTTTGCCATATTTTGTAACAATGTCTCGACTTTGTCTACCTTTTTGATAAGAAACTCTTTCATATCATCCACTTCAGCTTCTTTAGTCTTTAGGGCTTCTTCCTTTACTTTCATCATATTATCTACATAAATTCTGTAGCCCATATCCGATGGAATTCGTCCTGCTGAAGTATGGGGTTGAAGTATATATCCCATCTCCTCTAAATCTGCCATTTCGTTTCTAATGGTCGCCGAACTTAAATTCAAATCTGTATACTTTGAAATTGTTCGAGATCCTACTGGTTCACCACTCTCCAAATAATTCTGGATAATAGCTGTAAGAATCTTCATTTTACGTTCATCTAATTCCACTGGCTCACTTCCTTTTACGGTGTAATCCTCTGTCTTATTATTAGCACTCATTTGTTTGGAGTGCTAACATATTGATAATCTATCACGACTTTATCCAGATGTCAACAAAATTATTAAAAAATTTTTGACATAATCAAATATAATGTTTATAATCTACTTTAAATTGGAAGAAAAGGAGCTATTTATGTCTATAGACCAAAGTAAAATCAGAAATTTTTGCATTATTGCCCACATTGACCATGGCAAATCAACTCTTGCAGACCGTATTATAGAAAAAACAGGTTTATTAACTAGCCGCGAAATGCAGGCTCAAGTCCTGGACAATATGGATTTGGAGCGAGAACGAGGCATTACTATTAAATCCCAAGCTATTCGTACCGTATATAAAGCACAAGATGGAGAAGAATACATCTTAAATCTTATTGATACACCAGGACATGTAGATTTTAATTATGAAGTTTCTAGAAGTTTAGCTGCCTGTGATGGTGCTATTTTAGTAGTTGATGCAGCTCAGGGTATTGAAGCCCAGACTCTTGCTAATGTATACTTAGCTCTTGACCATGACTTAGATGTACTTCCTGTCATAAACAAAATTGACTTGCCAAGCGCTGACCCAGACCGTGTAGTTAATGAAATCGAGGATGTTATCGGTATCGAAGCCGAAGATGCACCCCGTATTTCAGCTAAAACTGGCCTTAATATAGAAGAAGTTCTTGAACAGATTGTAACAAAGATTCCATCTCCTGTAGGTGATCCTTTAGCACCACTATCTGCTCTTGTTTTTGATAGTATTTATGATTCTTATAAGGGCGTTATTGTCTTTATACGTATTAAAAATGGTACCATTCGCTCAGGCACACAAATAAAGATGATGGCTACAGGAGCTACTGCTAATGTTGTTGAGGTGGGATACTTTGGAGCCGGACAGTTTATTCCTTGTGATGAATTAAGTGCTGGTATGGTTGGATATGTTACTGCTAGTATAAAAAATGTAAAAGACACCTCTGTTGGTGACACTATGACTGATGTACAGAACCCTTGTAGTGAACCTCTACCTGGATACAAAAAAGTAAACTCTATGGTTTACTGCGGACTCTACCCTGCAGATGGATCAAAGTACCCTGATCTTAGAGATGCTCTAGAAAAGCTCCAGCTTAATGATGCCTCTCTTTCCTATGAACCTGAAACTTCTATTGCTTTAGGATTTGGATTTAGATGTGGATTTTTAGGACTTCTGCATCTTGAAATTATTCAGGAACGACTTGAACGTGAATACAATCTTGACCTTGTTACTACTGCTCCAAGTGTTATATATAAAGTATATAAATGTGATGATTCTATGATTGAACTGACAAATCCTTCTAATCTCCCAGATCCTTCTGAGATTCAATATATGGAGGAGCCTGTAGTAAATGCCGAAATCATGGTAACATCTGAGTTTATCGGTGCCATTATGGAACTTTGTCAGGAGCGTCGAGGCGTTTATTTAGGAATGGATTATATTGACGGAACAAGAGCACTCATTAAGTACGAGCTTCCTCTCAACGAGATTATCTACGACTTTTTCGATGCCTTAAAATCTCGTTCCCGTGGATATGCTTCTTTCGATTATGAATTAAAAGGATATGAACGTTCTGAATTAGTTAAACTGGATATTCTTATAAATAAAGAAGAGGTGGATGCCCTTTCTTTCATCGTCCACTCAGAAACTGCCTACGAGCGTGCCCGCAAAATGTGTGAAAAACTTAAGGATGAAATTCCAAGACATTTATTTGAAATTCCTATTCAAGCTGCTATTGGCAGCAAGGTTATCGCCAGAGAAACTGTTAAAGCTATGAGAAAAGATGTTTTAGCTAAATGTTATGGCGGTGATATTACCCGTAAAAAGAAACTCTTAGAGAAGCAAAAGGAAGGCAAGAAGAGAATGCGACAAGTTGGTAATGTTGATATTCCTCAAAGTGCGTTTATGTCTGTTCTTAAGCTGGACCAGGATTAATATATGAATAAAACAAAATCTATGGGGATGTATATTCACATCCCCTTTTGTATGACAAAATGTAAATACTGCGATTTTCTTTCTTTCCCCTGTGATGAACCTACAAAAAGAATCTATGTAGATTCTCTAAAGAGGGAGATTTTGGCATGGGGCAATATCTATGGATTAGGCGGAGAAAATCGAAATATTTCTACTATATTTATAGGTGGGGGCACTCCTTCTTATTTGGATTCCAATTTAATATTTGAAATAATGAAATGTGTCCGCAATAATTTTTATATTGATGAAAATGCAGAAATAACTATCGAATGTAATCCTGGCACGCTCAATTTACTTAAACTTTCTGACTTTAAGTCTTGTGGAATCAATAGATTAAGCATAGGTCTTCAAAGTGCCAACGATAATGAATTAAAGGCAATTGGAAGAATCCACTCCTTTACTCAATTTAAGGAAAGTTTTCTAGATGCAAGAACTGCTGGTTTTGACAATATTAATATTGATTTAATGACTGCTCTCCCTTATCAAACGCTTGATTCTTTATCAAACACACTTGATACCGTTATTGAATTAAATCCGGAACATATATCAGCCTATAGTCTAATTTTAGAGGAGCATACCCCTCTATACGATTATATAAACTTAGGTCATGCGAATATACTCCCTGACGAAAACATTGATAGGGAAATGTATTACCTAACTAAGGAAAAACTATTGTCAGCTGGCTATGAAAGATACGAAATTTCAAACTATTCAAAACCTAATTATGCAAGTCGTCACAATCTTTCATACTGGAATAGGACAGATTACTTAGGTGTTGGACTGGGAGCTTCCTCCTTCATAGATAATGTACGATATAAAAATGAGGAAAATATTTCCGCGTATCTTCTACTCCTTGATAAAAACTTTGATGATAACCATGATGGAAATGTTTCTAAATTAAAACGAGAGATAACAACTCTTAACTTAAATGATTCTATGGAGGAGTTTATGTTTTTAGGTCTGAGAAAAGAATCAGGTATTTCTATTTCCGAATTTTCTAGATCATTTAATAAGGATATTTTTGATGTGTATGGAAATGTTCTTGATAAATATAGTAAAATGAATCTATTAAATATTAATAACGGCAATATCAAACTAACTGCTGCAGGTTTTGACGTTAGCAATACCATCTTTTGTGATTTCTTATTAGATTAGGAGGAAATATGAATTCAATAAACATTACAGATATAAAAAGCTTTATGAGCAAACTTCTAATTAAGGAAGATTTTGATTTTTTCCTCGTTGAAGAGGCCTCAATTACTACTTTCAATACATTCAATATTGATGGGCATATTATTAAGTCTTACTACGAACCGAATGAGTTAGAGAAGTTGCAAGACACCAGCCTTTCGTCATGGGGAGCCATTAAACATATATGTTTCTTTCTTATCAAAGGTAAGCGCACACCTTCCCGTTTTAAGTTCGTTTTTAAAGCGAACGCAGATATTGTTAGTAAAATAATATCCAGCGAAGCACTTTCCTTCAACGAGAATGACATCGCTGGTCTATACTTAAATATTAAATATGAAAACAATTCTTTAAATTGTATTACTGCTATCTCCATGAATACTTTTACTATGGATAAAACCATTGAAAAGGCATGGGATAAATATATTGAAACGTTATTAAATAATATTTGTTAATGCTCTCTTATTGATACACCTTATTGGTACTCTCTTATTAATACTACTTTACTTAATATATTTTATTAACAGCACTTTATTAGCACTCTTTTTAAATGAGTGCTAATTTTTGCTTGACAATAGTTATTTTTAGCATTAGAATATACTTAAAATTCAAATATGAAAGGAAGTTTTTATTATGGCAACAAAAGGAAGTCTTTCAATTAACAGCGAAAACATTTTCCCTATAATTAAGAAGTGGTTATACTCAGACCACGATATTTTCTTTAGAGAGCTTATTTCAAACGGATGTGATGCTATTACAAAGTTAAAAAAACTTGAAATCATGGGTGAATATCAAATACCTGATGATAACAAATTTAAAATAGAAGTTTCTTGCAATAGCAAAGATAAAACCCTTACATTTACAGACAACGGTATCGGTATGACAAGCGATGAAGTAAACGAATACATTAACCAAATTGCATTTTCTGGTGCAGAAGCATTTCTTGCACAATACAAGGATAAAACCAGTGAAGATCAAATAATCGGACATTTTGGTTTGGGATTTTATTCAGCTTTCATGGTAGCTGACAAAGTAACTATCGATACTCTTTCATTCAAAGAAGGTTCTACTCCTGTTCATTGGGAATGTGACGGTGGTACTGAATTCACTATGGAGGATGGCGACTACAATATCCGTGGTACAAAAATTACACTTTTCTTAAATGATGATAGTCTTGAATTTGCAAATGAATATAGAGCCAAGGAAGTAATCTCAAAATACTGCTCATTTATGCCTACTGAAATTTATCTTGTAAATGAGACTGCTGAACCTCAATATGAAACTATTCTTCCAGAAGAAGTTACTGAAGATGATACTGTTATTGAAACAATAGTAGAACCTGAAGAAACTGAGGAAAAGGAAAATGAGGATGGAACAAAAGAAACTATTGTAGTTACTCCAGAAACTACAAAGACTAAGATTCTTAAAAGACCAGTTCCTCTTAATGAAACTACTCCACTTTGGACAAAACATCCAAACGATTGTACAGATGAAGAATACAAAGCATTTTATACCAAGGTGTTTAAGGATTTCAAAGAACCTCTATTTTGGATTCATTTGAACATGGACTATCCATTTAACCTCAAAGGTATCTTATACTTCCCTAAATTCAACAACGAATATGATACACTTGAAGGAACAATAAAATTATACAATAATCAGGTATTTATCGCTGATAATATCAAGGAAGTTATTCCTGAATACTTGATGCTTTTAAAGGGTGTTATTGACTGTCCTGACCTACCACTTAACGTATCGAGAAGTGCTCTTCAAAATGATGGTTTTGTAAAGAAAATTTCAGATTATATTAGCAAAAAAGTAGCTGACAAACTTTCTGGAATGTGCAAGACTGAAAAAGAATCTTACGAAAAATACTGGGATGATATCAATCCATTTATCAAGTTCGGTTGCTTAAAAGATGATAAATTCTGTGAAAAGATGACCGACTATATCTTATTTAAAAATATTGACGGCAAATACTTAACTTTACCTGAATGTCTTGAAGAAAACAAGGAAAAGCATGAAAACACCGTATTTTATATTACTGATGAAGTTACTCAAGGTCAGTACATTAAGATGTTTAAAGATCAAGGTATGGATGCAGTTATCTTAAAACACAACATTGACCAGCCTTTCCTTACACATCTTGAGCAAAAAAATGAAGGTGTTAAATTCCAACGTATAGATGCAGATCTTACAGATACTTTCAAAGAAGAAACAAAAGAAGAAGATAAAGAAGTTTTTGAAGCTAATGCTAAAAAACTTACTGAAATCTTTAGAAAAGCCCTGGGCAATGACAAACTTGAAGTAAAGGTTGAATCACTAAAGGATGAAAAGATTTCTTCAATGGTTACATTATCTGAAGAAAGTCGCCGTATGCAGGATATGATGAAAATGTACGGTATGGCAGGAATGGATCCTAGTATGTTTGGTACTACTCTTACTCTCGTACTTAATGCCAAAAATACGCTTGTACAATATATACTTAGCCACGGTGATGATGAAAACACTTCTATCATTGCACAACAGCTTTACGATTTAGCTGTTATTGGACATGAACAGTTAAGCCCTGATGCTATGACTAAGTTCATTGAAAGAAGTAATACGATTATGGAAATGCTTTGTAAGTAAATATTTAAATTAAAATAAGCCAAGGAATTAATTTCCTTGGCTTATTTTTTTATAATATTACTGCTACTTTAATTCCATTTCTATAACGCAACCATCATAAATAAGCAATTCACTAGCATCATTATTTGCATATACATTTGCACCTTCATTTACCCTTGACGCCTCCAAATCTTCATCTGGTATTTCTTCATTGGAAATCTTTTTTACCTGTGCCACGACTTTAAAATCTGGGTATATGGATGCAATGTCACTTTCATCAACATATTTATTATTATCCTTTGAAACATATAACTTTTGATTATATACTATATAAATCTGCTGAACTGTATTACTATCATATCCAGTTGGCTTTTGTCCCTGATTTGATATAGTTGTATAATCTTCTTCTGTCTCGCTTGTCGTGGTCGCTGATACTTCCAACTTATTATTACCAATATCCTTACTCTCGGATTTATCATTGTCTCCACACGCACATAAATTCATAATTGATAAACCTAGTATCACACATATAATTTTCCTTTTCATTCTTCTCCTCCTGTTCGCTTTAAACGATCCTTTTCTTATTTACAGTAACAAAATTAATCCCCTTTCTTTGCCTCCTCTCGTCCGGGGTATATAACAACACAAACAACGTTCATCTATGATTTAGATTAACATAATTAGGAATATTTCGTCAAGTGTACCTATTTAAAATCTTAATTTTCCATCACTAATATTTATTATTCGTCCCGCCTTTTTTGCTAGGTTTTCATTATGTGTAACCATAATAACGGTTTTTCCTGATTTATTAAGATCCTCTAACAGTTTCATAACTTCTTCTCCATTATTACTATCAAGTGCCCCTGTTGGTTCATCCGCCAATATGTATTTACTATCACTAACTATCGCTCTAGCTATTGCTGCTCTTTGTTGCTGCCCACCAGAGGTATTCATAGCATATTTATTTGCAATATCTTCAATTCCTAATGCCTTTAGAGCCTCCATGATTTTTACCTTTCTTTTTTTTGATGGAACACCCTTCGCAATTAGTGGAAGTTCAACATTCTCATAAATTGTATATCTCTTTACAAGAGCAAATTGTTGAAATATAAATGATATATTTTCCCTCCTTTTCTTTTCTCTTTGTGATAGGTTCAATTCTGAAATGTTAACATCATCTAATAGATATGTTCCTGCAGTTTCTTTGTCCATCATCCCTATAATATTTATTAGGGTGGATTTTCCAGAACCGCTCTCGCCCATAATAGCAACGAACTCTCCATCATTTATTTGTAACGAAACATCATCCAATGCTTTTTGTTCATTATTATTTGAATATATCTTTGTTATGTTTTCTAATTTTATCATTGTTTTCCTCTTTCCTTTGGCAACTTATTATCAGTTATCGTTTACCATACTACCTATTGGCATCATTCTAAGTATTATTGCTGGAAAAATTGTAACCACCATTAATATAGAAAATACAACTGCTAATAATATTATTGAATCATATCTAATAAAAATATCTTTTTCTATTCCTAATGCGCTTAATGTCGAAGCATTACTTTCTAAAAATTTTGTATAGATAAAAAGTGCAGATATCACATATACTATTATTAACTGAATAATATTTTCTATGGCTATTGTGCTTATTATATTCTGTGTAGATAATCCACAGGAATAAAAAATCCCTACTTCATTTTTTCTAGTTAGAATTCCTACTATTCCAGATGCACTATAAGCAATTACCGTAAGTATAAAAATAAATATCACTAAGAGTTTTATATTTTGATACATTACATTTTCCTTAAGCGTATCTTTCATAATACCCTCCAAGGAATTCAAATCAACATTAATATTATATTTATGTGATAATATTTCAATCTTATTTTTAATATCACTATCATGTGAATAAATCATTGCATTATTAGTAATAGCACTACCATATACATCCAGTTCATAATTGTATTTTTCTGGAAATACCATATATCCATCTAAGCAGATATAAACTGGTGCTCCTCCTAAAACATTTTCTTTATAAAATATAGAATCTTCTTGTAAATATCCTACAACTTTAATTGATACCTTTTCATCTGATTGATGATAGGAATATATCTTCCCTTTCTCAAAATATTCTTTTAGCTCCGAGCCTACTAACACTTCGATGTATTCATCAGTAATGTTCAACTCGGATATATCACTATCAGTTTTTACTCCTGTAATATCTAGTTCTTCAATATTCATTGATATGCGATTTATACCTTTATCCTCGTATACCGCTATAGGTATAGGTAAAAGCTGATACATTGAAAACATTGAATCACTGACTGAACTATATTTCTTATATATTTCCTCAAGTCCTTCTATTTTGTTATCTAAAAAAAAGTCATCTATCGCATATGTTCCAAACCAATTAACAGTTTCTATATTCTTTATTTCTTCATAGAAATCCAAAACTCTGTTTATAAGATTTTCATTCTCTTTAAAATTAAATGTTTTTAATGATAGAAAATAAATTTCATCCTCACTTAGAACTGTAATTCTATTAATTTCTTTATTGGTATAAGTCGTCCTATTATACATATGAACAACCATTGCAAGCAGCGTAATTGCAACAATCCCAAGTATAGTATTAATCAAAAATATTAATTTTCTTCGCCAAATATTATCAATTGCCATTAATAATTTATCTTTAAACTTCATCAATAATTACCTCTCGAATTAATGCATTTTGCAGGTTCTATCGTTTTGATTTTCAAAATTGGTACAAGTAATACAAGCACAGAAGAAAGTATCATAATTACGGCTACAAGCACAAATCCTGACATATTTACAACTTCATTACCCGTTACTCTATAAAAAGCAAACACGGCAATATAAGAGATAAGAAGAGCCAAACACATAATGCCTAAGATAGATGCATACAATCTCTTGACTATATTTTTTATTGATAGGCCAACTGTCTTTAATATTGCAATCTCATCCATTCTCTCACAAATCCATAATTCGGAAATTATTATGCATATACAAATAGCAAATGCATACACCATAAAAAAATACATATCTTTCTCATGATCATTGCTAATCATATTTGAGAAATTTTCTGCGTCTTCAAAAGAATACTCTACATTTGGTGGAATGTTTCCAAATAACGCAGATACTTCTTCAATTGCATCATTATAATTACTTCCAAATCTTAAATCAAGCATATCCTGATTTGAAAGGATTTCTTTGTGGTATGGATCTAAACATTCATATACAAAATAAATTATTGAATCTAGAACATCAGAGTTTTCACTTCCAAAATAACCTATAACTTCATACTCTATGCCATCAAATTTTATGTATTCGGTGTCACCTTTTACATATACATCTTCCAATAGATCTTCACCAACATTTACCACTCTTCTACCGTTGTTAATATCCTCTTTTGATGGCAGTGTTCCTGACTTTAATATGTATGAGGGTTCTTCATTATATGAATATGCTATATCAACAACACGTGTATATTTTCCAACACTCATCGCAAATAATGTAATCTCTACATTAATATCTTTTGAAGTTGCAATATCGCTTAAATTAAGTGATTCCTCACTTTGACTATAAAAATTAACTACTGCTTCATTGTTATATCTAAAATTTTTAATTTCCTTATTCTCCATCTCAATACGTGTATAAATCGAACTACCACAAATAACTGCTATAAATGCGATAATTAAGCCTATAAACATAAAGGTATTTGATAATGGATATCTATTAAATTTTCTTATCTTCATACTTTTCCTTTATTCTTCTTATTCTGGATAAATCATTTTAATCTCATTTCCAAAAATCGAATCTATTACCTTCACCTTTCCTGTTTCTTTTAACTGTATACCTTTTGTCTCTAAATCATCTGATCCGATAATAACAATTTCTTTTAGCATATATCTCCTTTCATATTTTTAAGTCTTTTTAGGCGTTTTCGAAACGCCACAACCCGCATATATACGGGATATTTCTTTTATAAAAAAACAACAACTCCTCACTGATTTATGGTAAAATTGAGTTATTGACAACCAATTTAATATCCATACACC
>JAAYNM010000017.1 GCA_012520815.1 Clostridiales bacterium | reverse complement strand
TTCTTAAACATTGGTATAAGATTTTCTTCACCAAAGTTACCTGTATGGTTAAATACAACGTCCTGAATAATCTTCATTCCTCTTGCATGTACTTCATCTATCAAATCCTGATATGTACAATCATCTGATTCATATCTTGGATCAACTTTGCTGAAGTTAATTGCATGATAACCATGATAATCATAACCACTGCAATTCTCTACAACTGGTGTAATCCATATTGCTGTAAAGCCTAAAGATTTAATATAATCCAGTTTTTCAATAAGTCCCTTAAAATCGCCCCTCCAAGCTGGATCGTCCAAATTATACTGTGTTCCATCCCAGCACTGAACGTCATTACTTTCATCACCATTATAATACCTGGTAACCATTGTAAAATAAATGGATTCATCACGAAAATCCGTTCTTGAATTTGCAAATATAACATTTCTGTCTTCACCTGACAGTACATCTGTCGATGCTGCCTCAGCCTTAACTACATTGGCTGTCTGCTTGGAAAAGTCTAACCCATAACCATTTAATACAAAGGTTGACACCGCTAACATAAATGCTATTGTTTTTTTAGCGGTTTTTAAAAAAATCTTTTTCTTTTTCATTTTTTTTCCTTTCTTTATATTTTTATATACCTTCATCCCCATTATATCGATATTGCACAATAAATCAAGAATTATTTTAAAATTTTGTTAACTTTTTTAAATTTACTCGTTATTTTTTTAATATTGTATTAATGTGTAATACATTTTATACAAAAATCACCCTGAATCTATGCATAAAACATAAATTCAAGGTGATTCCTATGTAATAATTATTTTATTTATCTGTGATTATTATTTTTTATATTTATTTCTTTATCCATTTTCCATCTGAGCCAACGTAGTATTTTCCACCGTCTACCCATTCAGATGTTGCCATTGTTCCATCATCTTTAACATAGTATTGTCCACTTATCCATTTTGAGGTCTGCATTACTCCGGATGTATCGAAATAATACCATTTATTGTTTATCTTAACCCATTTAGACTGTTGGATTTTTCCTGATGTCATATAATACCTTTTGCTGTTTATCTCGAGCCACTGTGTAGATTGTACCCATTTACCATCAGAATCGACATAATATTTTCCACCGTCAACAAGTGCTGAAACTTCCATTGTTCCATCGGCTTTTACATAATATTTGCCACTTATCCATTTTGATGTTTCCATAATACCCGAAGCATTAAAGTAATACCATTTGCCTCCGACTTTTTTCCATGTTGATGTTTGCACAACTCCATTCGATAAATAATACAATTTACTGTTAATTTTAATCCATCCTGTAGATTTAACCCATTTACCATTGGCATCTACATAATATTTGTTATTATCTACTAACTGTGAAACTGCCATTGAACCATCAGCTTTTACATAATATGTACTGCTTATCCATTTAGATGCCTGCATAACACCAGATATATTGAAGTAATAATATTTACCGTTAATCTGTTTCCAGCCTGTAGTAACACTTCCTGCAACTTTTGAATAAATATATTTTACTGTGATTGTTGAAGCTGTATATTTTCCTGTTGCATTAGAAGGTGTTGTCTTTAATGTATATCCACTTACTGTTGCAGCAGAAGTTGTATAAGAAGCTCCTACTTTACCTGTTAATTTCTTAGATGCAGCCATTTCATTACCTGATTCATCTACGTATTTAACTATTACTGTTCCGTTCTCTGTTGTAGATGTCATCTTAGACCATTTGCCATCAGCATATAACCACGAACCTGATGATTCAAACAGAAGTCCCGGTTCCTGGTCTTCCGGATAACGGCTAGCTATTGAATTATAGAAGATAATTCTTGGAGCCTTAATATTTTCAGGAATTGTATATTTATAATAACCTGTTGTTGAATCATATGTCATCTTCTCGCCAGGCCATTCTCCATTATTAACCTTCTCTGTTGCTGAATCATATGCATAACAATATATATCTCCAGTCCAGCCTGATGGTACTTTTATGTATGCAATATTATCATTCTTCTCTACTTTAGTAAATGTGTATGTAATAGGGTCTGATGTTGTCTTACCATCTGTTGCAGTAAGAACTATATCAACACTTTCGCCATATGCCATATCTGCACCAATTGTAATTGATTTAGCTGATGTAAATGTCTTAACTGACTGTGAACCAATCTTATATGTACCTGATATTGCATTAACTAAGTCAAGCTTAAGGGTTAATGTATCACTTGTAAACTCTCCGCCTTCCTGCGAAATAGTTGCTTCAGGATCTAATGTAATTGGTTTCTTATTATAGACAACTGCAACACCTGTACTTCCTATGTTACCTGAAATCTTACCACCTGATACCTTGAACTCACTTCCTGATACCTGGTCTTTATATGTGCCATCTGCTAATAAATGAGTTTCAGCTCCTGTAACATTCTTAGAGCCACCACCAATATTTACAAGAACAACACCACCTTGTGCAGTATTAGAACCTCTTTCTACTAATACTACTGAACTGTCATATGATGACATATATTCTGATTTTCCACTAAAGTAGTTATGGAATTTATTAACTTCAACTACTTCTGTGTCTTTCCATGCTGTATTTGTACTTTTTGAACCCAACCTAGCTCCTGTGTTGCCCGGACGGATATAATAGAGTACTGCAAAATCTCTGGCAGCCTGAATAGCCCATGATCTGTTTATAACACTCTGTGAAAGCTTTGTTGAAGGACCTGTAAAGCCATCATTGGCATATGTATCGTGAGACTCAGCCCAGAGAACAATATTATCTCCTAACTCTCCTTTATATGTAAGATAAGAATTTGCTGCTCCTCCAATATCATGATTATTTACGCCCCATGATGTTGCATTACCTGCTCTGTTATCTGTAACAGCCATGTACTTTGTATAATTTGAAATAGCTGTTGCAGAATCATCAAGAATCTCACCATAGAGATAAACATCAGGTTTATATTCCTTAATAGCGCTTGTAACATAAGGCCAGAAATCTGATGCTCCACCTGGATCAGTTGGAAGTTCGATATGCTTAGCTGCATCGAATCTGAATCCGTCTGCACCAAGATCAACACATTCTTTTAATAAAGAAACAATTGCATTCTGTACCTTTTTACTTCCTGTATTAAGATCTGGCCAACCACCAAATCCCCAGGTTAAACTTGTTGTGTCTCCATTACGGTGCTGATTGCCATAATCAATTCTTGTAGAACCATTCAAATGCCAGCAACTGTCATCATCTCTGAATGTCGGATCATTCTGACTACAGATATCTCCTCTTGAGTTACCAATACTACCTGTATTGTTAGCCATATGGTTCGCTACAATATCTACAATAACCTTGATTCCGTATTTCTCAGCTTCATCACACATAGCTTTGAATTCCTCTTTTGTACCGAACCAAGGATGGCTGTCAACCATACTAAGTGTTGTAGGCTGATATACTTTCCACCATGTTCCCTGTGTATCATTAGAACCTGCATCCTTAGGCATCTGCACAGGTGATGTCTGTAATGATGTATAACCTGCTTTTGCAATCTCAGCCATACTGTTCTTTATCTCGTTGTATGACCAGTTCCAGCAATGAAGTATCAAACCATCACAAGCTTTATCCAATAAACCATATTTGTTTGACGAAGCCGCTACTGTCTCAGAATTCTGTGCTGTTACTGCTTCTGATGCATAACTTTTCATTTCCGGTATAGTTATGCCTGTCATCAGCATTGAAACCGATGTAACTACCGCCAGAAATGATTTCATAAATCTCTTCTTCATGATAATCCTCATTTCATAATTAATAATATTTACTTAACAACTTTTTACATAAAAAAATCGTAAAAGTATTCTTAGGACGCATATTCATAATTCTAATAACCATGTTGCAATTAAAATATAAAACGTATCCTCTATGCTTTTACGCTTCTCTACTTTATCTTATTGTTTTTCAGGATTAATGTAATAATCTTTTATGCTACACGTTACCAAAAAAACACTTAACTCTTTCTACATAGTCCACCCACCTTTTCATGTTATAGGATTCATACGTCCTGATAACGACTATTATATATGTTTATATGTTAAATTTCAACAAAAATTTAACAGTTCTTTACATATTCGCAACCTAAATTTATGTCTGTTTTGTCAAATAATATCAAAAAGCTATGATTTTGTATAATTTCAACAAAATCATGGCTTTGAATTTGTTTGTTTTTCTTATAAATTAATCACGCATAAAAATATCTCTCGTATATACCTTAAAACCCATGCATAAAGTATCAAACAACGCTTTTGATTCTCTAAGAAATTCCGGACTAAAAATTATATTTTTCCATTTGAATTTTCCATATCATACCTTATGTTAACCTTTTCCCTTTCGTTTTTTAATTATTATATATTTTCATTGTATTCATTTCAATATAAAAAGAGAAATTGACATCCTTTCGTAATGCACAATTTCTCTTTTATTTTATTAACTACAGTTATTACTTATAGCCTTTAATCCATTTTCCATCCGAACCAACATAGTATTTTCCACCGTCTACCCATTCAGATGTTGCCATTTTTCCATCATCTTTAACATAGTATTGTCCACTTATCCATTTTGAGGTCTGCATTACTCCGGATGTATCGAAATAATACCATTTGCCTCCGACTTTTTTCCATGTTGATGTTTGCACAACTCCATTCGATAAATAATACATTTTACTGTTAATTTTAATCCATCCTGTAGATTTAACCCATTTACCATTGGCATCTACATAATATTTGTTATTATCTACAAATTCAGATGTTGCCATTTTTCCATCAGATTTCACATAATATTTTCCACTTATCCATTTTGATGTCTGCATAACACCAGATGTATTGAAGTAATACCACTTACTGTCTATCTCTTTCCAGCCTGTAGCCATTGTTCCATTACTATCATAATAGTACCATGAAGAATCTACCTGTTTCCAGCCACCTGTTATAACATCTCCGCCTGACATCTTATATGTAAGCTCGCCAGATTTCAAGTCATCTCTATTAGCTGATACATAAAGTACATCTGTACTCTTTAATGCAGTTGCTACATTGACTTTCCATACACCTGTTATCTCATCTGTTACAGCTGTATAAGTCTTATTATTTAATTTAACTGTTACTTTTGAGCCATAAGCTGCCTTACCTGTTATTGCTGTAGAACCTGCAGATGCTGAACTAATAGATGGTGTTGCAAGTACCAATGCTTTCTTAGCATTTAATATATTATTATATGTAGTCTCTACTTCAGTAATATCTGCTTCTTTCTCACCTAATGCCACTAACTTGTCTGCCTGTTCAATATAGCTGTATAATTTCTTATATGAAGCCTGTGTATAATCTGATGCTGTAAGGTTCTTGACAGCTCTTGCTTCTTTTCTTAATAAAGTATATTTTGATTCAATTACAGGTGTCTTCTCTATATCATACTTAGTATTATCGGCACTCTTAATTGTTATCCATGCCTCGCCTGTAATTCCAGTAATATCACCTGTTCTGTTTGTGCTTCCACCATCGCCAACTATACAGTTAAGTGATGACACACCCTCTTTAACAAATGTATACCAGCCATCCTCATCAGGATTACTTAACTGTTTGCCAGGGAAACCACCATTATAGCTGCCTGAATTATCCCAGACATATAAGAAAGGTGCAGCATCTGAATATGGTTTAATATGAATTGTTGCTGTATTCTCTACAATTTCAACTGATCCACCATTGATATTTGTTGTAAAGTCAGAAGCTACATTAACTGTAACTTTTCCCTTTAATCCTGTTATATCTGATGTCTTTCCAGTGCCACCATCATTAATAATTACATTATATGTTGATATATCCTTATCAAATTCAAATGTATAGTAACCATCCGAATCTTTCTCTGTTAACTTAGTTCCTGGCCATGCAGCTGTTAATGCTGTTGAAGATCCAGTCCATGCGTAGAGATATGGTGCTGAACCATTTGCCATCTTAACTCTTATAATATTGTCTTCTCTTTCTTCTTCTCCACCGCCGCCTATGTCTTCATTTCCATAAGCTTTATAGAATGTGGCCTTACCATTAACTACGCCCTTTTCATTCTCGGCTGTATATGAAACTGTTACTGTGTCGCCTTCATAAGCTGTCGCACCAATTGTAAATGAATCACCATCTTTAACGATAAATTTCTTAGCTCCATCTACAGATATAACTGCCTGTTTTGCATCTTTAAGACTTACTGTAACCTTCTGTGTTCCTTTGAATTCAGCTTCACCTTTGATTGTAACTAATGGTTTTCCATCAGGGTCCTGAACAAGAACTGTTCCATTAGCACCACTGTTAAATGTAACTTTTCCATCTGTAACTACTGCCGATGATGAATCATAGTAGTTAACAACTCTGTCGCCATCTTTCCATACATTGCTGACATCCATTGTAACCTCTGTATTAGCTGCTGCAGCGATACAGAATGCAACTCTGTCTTTAATATTTCCACTTTCATATGTTCTTGTAAATGCATGTCCTGAACTTGTTTTTATAATAGTATTCTGACCAGCACCTACTGCAATATGGCTATTTCTGAATGTTCCGACTTTCTGCCAATGTGATAAAACTGTTTCATCAATTGAATCCCAGTTCATATCACTTCTGAGCGAATGGCCTGCACCACCAATTCCATCAAATGGGATGCTATCAACTAATCCTCTGTTTGTCTCATCACCATAGTAAATCTGTATTCCTCCTGGTAATAATAAAAGTGCCGAACCAAGGTATACCATATTACCACGAGCCATTGTAGAGTCGTGTGATGATATATATGATAATACATTAAAGTCAGGTGTGTCATTAATTGCTGTTGCATATCTTGCATATACTGATTCTATTTTACCTTCAGCCAACATTCCTCCGCCTGTTGTCTCGAAGTTAATCATAGAGTCGAAACCACCCTTTGAATAATATTCGTCATTAGATACACCATGATCCCAACATTCACCAGTCATCCAGAAATCAAGGTCATCTAATTTCTTATCAGGGTTATTCGCTTTCCATGTCCTAAGAGCCTCTGTACACATATCATCAAGTCTCTTCCATGATTCAAATTCAACGTGTTTAGCTGTATCACATCTGAAACCATCAACACCATACTCACGTACCCATGATGATAACCAGTAAGAAATGCAGTTTGTAACCGTCATATCATAGCCATGTTTACTAAGATAACTCTTAAGTTCTGCTACTTCTGAATCATAACGTCCCTCTGATTTCCATTTCTTCTCAAGGAATTCAGGGATACCAACTGTTGCTGTTGATTCTGTTCTGAAGTCAGGTAAGCCGGCAAGCGACATTGTGTAGCTATCTCCGCCACCCTCTGTGTAGCCTGCAAGTCCTGCTCTTATCCAGCCAGGTCCCCACCATTTTCCCCATGACGAAGCATCTGCCTCGTAATCAATGTAACTATGGTAATCTTTATTATTAACATTAGTCATTGAATAGTAGTAGTCTTCCCAGCCACTTTTAACACTACCAAAGCCATATTCATTCATATCGTATAAGCTGTTATAACCTGCATGGTTAAGAACGATATCCATTACGACTCTTATTCCATGTTCATGTGCTGTATCTACTAATTCTTTGAACTCGTCCATTGTACCAAAGTTAGCATCAGAATTAGTATAATCAAGTACATAATATCCATGATATGAATAATGTGCAAAACTTGGTGAACCATCACCACCTACTATGTAACCATGAATCTGTTCGTATGGTGCACTAATCCAGATTGCATTAACACCAAGATCATTGAAATATCCCTCTTCAATTGACTGTGTTACACCTTTAAAGTCTCCACCATGGAATGTTCCCCTGTCATCAGAAACGTTAATTACATTTCCGTTTTCATCCAGTCCTCTATTGTATGAATGATCATTTGATGTATCACCATTTCTAAATCTGTCTGTAAGCAAGAAGTATACAGATGCATTGTCCCACGAAAATGTATCTGCATTTACCGTTCCTGTTTCTGACGCCTCTGCAACGATACCATTCGATATGTTGCCTGTTATTCTCTGCGATGATAATGTCAGACTAGCTAGGAACCCTGTTCCGACCATCACCGTTGCCATCATAAATGATGCGCATTTCAAAGTTAAATTTATTAACTTTTTCATAAAATAATGTCCTCCTTTCAACATAATTTTCACAAGTTTTATAATAAAAAAAATGCAAACTCAATACACAATCAACCATATGTATTTTATTCACAATTTTTTTATTATAAATCTACTTTTTTTGTGCTGCATTTTCATAATAACACGTAAAAAGTAGATTGTCCATATAATTTTATCAGTATTTTTGCCAGTCACGTTTTATTCTTGTTTCTTTTGTTCATTTCACATAATCCTTTTCAATATATTATTTTTTATATACCTTAAAATAATGATGTCCTGTTCTATCCTTTTCTGGAGGCAATTGCATATAATCTCCGTATCCATGCCTAAGAACTTTATCATAATACTCAGGTACATTAAACTCATATTTTCCAAATGGCATTTTAATGGTTTTGTCAAACCATTTTCTTGGAAATATGTCTTTCTCTCCCCATGATAGCCAAATAACACATCCTACATATTCACATTCATCATATTTTTTTAAATTAGCCAATTTTTCAAGTCTGTTCTGAAAAAAATCTTTTCCCACTATTTTCGCAAAAAGATATACAGGATATTTTATTATTTTCCTAAACAATGATGTTGTGGTTTCCATTGAAAAATGCTCCCTCGTTGATTGATAACATAACGAAGATAGCCTGTCTCCCTTTAAACCGTATTTTATAGCTTCTTTCTTCGTTTTTCCCAAACCATCATAAGGATATATATCAATAAATACACCCATTCCAAAAGGCTTTTCATTCTGCATTTTTATAACATATCTGTCATCACTTATTCTTGTAATCATATATGGATAATCTTTACATTCCTGCCTGTTAAACATTCTAAGATATGGATAATCAATACTATGCTGCTTAAAATATTTAAGGAATTTTTCATAATCCGGTCTTGGCATCATAATATCCACATCATCATCCCATGGTATATAGTCATGATGTCTTATTGCACCTATTAATGTTCCATAAACCAATGCATATTTAAAATTTTCCTGTTCACATATATCTGTTACTATTTTCAATATTTCCAATGAAATATCCTGTGTTTCTTTAATACTTAACTCTTTCATCACTTTCTTCTCCTTACCTTTTTCATAGTTCCCTTACATATATTATATAATAAAGTTTTATTACATACTATAATCATCAATAAAGCAATTGCCATATTTATAATATCTAACATAATATTTCTTTGAAATGTCATGCCATTCATTATAACTAAAACGCCTACCAGAATAACCAGTTCAGCATAATTATATTTTATCTTTTTTATTTTAAGCACGTCAAACATTCTATATACAAATAAGAATACGTATGCTACCAACGTCGACAATGAACCTGCTCTTATTCCCAGTTTTTTTACAAGCAAAATATTAATCACAAAATTAATTACAGCTGCTAAAGCTGTAGTCCATGCTACACTTTTTGTTTTCTTATAAGCCACATAAATTCCACCCAGGAATGCACTCATGCAATAAAAAAACATTGCAACAATTAATATTGGCATTTCGCCATAAGCATCTGAGTAATCACCTTTAATCAATATCTTAAACATAATAGGTGTTGCAGCTACTAATGCATATGTAGCACTTATTACTAACTTAAACATCGTCTCAAACATCTTTGAATAATAATCTGATGAATCCTTATCGTTCGCAGCTATCGAAGCATTTTCCTGCCATCCCATAACCATGATGCTTTGTGCGTCAGATAATAAATATGGTATTTTATTTGCAACAGCATACACTGCATTTGCTTCCGGACCACATACCGAAGTAATAATTAATCTGTCTGATATGTTTAATATCCAGCTTGACAAGTTATTAGGAATCATCGGCCATGAATATGATATTAGTTCTTTTAATACACTTTTTGACACATCCCTAGTTTTTATATATGGCCTTAGTTTTATTTTATATATGATATATATACATGCCACTACTTGTGCAACAAAGTAAGCAAACAACACGCCGTTTAATCCATAATTAACTACTTTTAATGTTACAAAAATTAGCGTCGCATTCATGAATGATACAATAATGGCACCTGTTGAATATATTTTGTTATATGAAAGTCCTCTTGCTATTTGCCCCAGCATCAAATAAATTATATCTGCAAAAAAATAACCACAAATTAACAATCTGCTGACTACAGGTACTTGATTATATATGAGAAAAAATGTAATAACTGTTATAGTCGATGTTGTTATTGTAAAAAAGAAAATGTTAGAAATTATTTTTCCGGACTTTTCTTCATCTCCTCTTGCATCTATAAGAAATCTAAATGCCGCTGACTGAATCTGCAACGTAACAATTGGAAGCAATAATGAAACTAATGTTGTAATCAAATCATATGTTCCATACTCACTTTTAGTTAACTCCGCAGTCACAATAGGTATCGTAATTAATGCAAATATTTTAGGAAAATATCTGCCTATTGCCAAAATCAATGTATTCTTGGCAAATTCCTTTTCTCTACTCATAATATCTCCATTACTACTTTTTAATAAAACTATTGGTTAGTTTAAATCATAATATTTAAAAAGTAAAGTCCTTGTGTTTTTATTATGCAAGTATTAATTTCTAAAATGTTTTTTACAAACTATAAGTATTATTTATTTTTAACCCATTTGCCATCTGTTCCAACATAATATCCTCCATTTCTGCCGCCAACTTTAAAAGGATATCTGAATATATAATTTAATGCAAACAAAAAGACTGGTGGATGAACCAATCTTTTGTAAGCCAGGATGCAACACCCGGTATATATTTTTTAAATAACATAATTACAACTTAATTGAGGTCGGAAGGGTTGCATTTCGATTTGCAATTAAGGCAACCTTTTTATCTTAAACCATGCATATACAAATCTTATGTATATTATTCTAACTTGTCAGCCTTTTCTTCTAAATCGGTTGCTTCGTCAAATGATTTTGACTTCTCTTCTAAATATTTCTTACTGTCTTTAAAGAAACTTGCTACTATCATTATTACTATTATTCCAATTGGAAAGGCTGCAATAATCGATACCGATTGCAGGCTATACATTGAATTCTCTGAGAAAATTAATGCTATCGGGAATAATATAAACATAATTGCCCAGAATGTTCTGACTTTCTTATCAGGTTCTTCGTCAACTTTTAATTTCTTATATGAGTATGATGATATTACCATTGTAAGTGCATCGAAAGTTGTTGAATAGAAAGCTATCATGGTTATTACCAGAAGAATAAGTCCCATACTTGACAATGGCAATGTATCAAATATTTTAATAATAGCTGCTGAATAATCGCCATTTGCTGCAATACTTCCACTTACATCAAGGCCATGCTTCATCTGCTGTGCCAGACCATAGTTACCAAGAATAATAAATGATGTAAACGTTCCTGCAAGACCCCATCCATAGCCACCAAGTACCGTATTTTTAATTGTTCTTCCCTTACTAATTTTACCAATAAAGAATGGAGTAGCCACACACCATACCATCCAGTATGCCCAATAATAGATTGTCCAGTTCTGTGGAAATGAATTCTCACGAAGTGGATCTAACCAGGTTGCCATTCCAATGAAGTTCTGTGTCATATTTCCTATTGCCGAAAATCCTGTTTCTAAAATATATGTAGCTTCTTTACCACCGATTAAGAAGTATAATAACAATGCAAAGAATAGGTATGAACAGCCTGAAGCCAGTCTTGATACACCTTTCATTCCAAGCAAAACAGTTAATGTATATACAAATGCTATAATCAGAAGAATTATAATTGTTAATGTTGTACCCTTGTTGAATCCGAACACCTCACTAAGTGCTGTAGATAACAGAGGAGTTGCAAGCGAAAATGTTGTAGCCGTACCTGCAATCAATGCAAATATTGCTATTAAATCAATTATTTTCCCCCAAATACCATCCACCTTATCTCCTAAAAGCGGTCTGCACCCTTCAGAGAATTTCTGTTTTTCTCTTCCTCTTATATGCAGCATAAATCCAAATGCTACAGCCAGTACAATATAAAAGCTCCATGCTATTGGTCCCCAATGGAATAAAGGATATGTAGATGCCCATTTCTGGATTCCGCCTAATTGCTCTATATATGGCTCATTTGCATATAATGCCCATTCACATAAAGAATAAAATAATATATCTGCTGCCATAGTCGAAGTAAATATCATTACACCCCAGCTAAATGATGAATACTGCGGTTTGTCACAATCTTTTCCTAACTTAATCTTTCCATACTTAGAAAATGCTATAAACATTGTACATGCAAATATTCCAAGTCCTAATATAGCATAATATATGCCGAAGTCATCTCCAAGAAAACCTCTGATATTCTTTAAAACTGCTGTGGATTCATTGGGAAATACCATAAATATAATACACATTGCAATAACACCTATAAGAGGTAATATCATTGAAAACCAGTCTAATCTTCCTATTAATCCTTCCTTTTTCGTTTCTTTACTCATCTTTCTTTCCTCCATTTACAATATTTTCATAACTTTTATCTAGTTTAATTAACTCATCAAACAAGAGGTATGGTGTGGTATCCGTAACCGGTCTCGTTCTGATTTCTAATCCAGCTGCCATTATAATGGCTCTTTTTATATGGTTTATAATTTCTCCGTTTCCTCCTTAGCTATCCTGTAGTATTCTTTAGCATATCTGTACTGTCTTATTGAATAATCTCCAAAATCAACACCCTGATTTCTCTTATATTCACACCAGTTACTCCATAACAGACCACAAACAGCAATATAACAATATATCTTTATCCGTATTTCAGGTAAGCAATTGTTTTCATAATAAATGTCAATTAATTCATCCATTTTATCTCTATCATACATAGCATATATTCCAAACATTGCTATATCTATATCATGGTCCTGCATTCCTGCATATTCCCAATCTATTAACGTTATCATCTCTGTTCCGTCAGCTGCCTTACTAAACAGAAAATTATCACAATTAGCATCTATATGACATAAGATTTTCTCTTTGACGTGACTGTCTATATATTCTTTTAATTCATACATTTTATTTTTTGTATCAATGTAATCCCTGTAAACAGACGGCTTGCCTTCCCATAAGTTTTCATAAAATTCCATATTCTTAAATATATCAAATTCATGACCAACTTCTAACTTAAGCTTATGAAAATCTTTTAACCTGCTTATGCATCGGCTTACTTCATCTCTATTGAATGGATCGCACATTCTTACATTTTCTATGTATTCTGTTATTTTATAACCTGTATCCGGGTCAATAAATATTATCTCGTCACAGATTTTTTTATCCTTTATTACGTTATAAACATCTGCCTCCTGCTTCCTGTTTATCATCTCATTTGCTCCGGGACCAGGTATTCTCATAATATATTTTTTACCCTTACAATTGAATAAAAATGAGCGGTTCGTCATTCCCTTTTTAAGTACCTCAATATTCTTTATATCTCCTATTCCTACGCTCATAACATCAGCGATAATTTCAATTGCCTTTGACTTAAGATTCGGCGATTCACCATCTAATTCCTTTAACTGCTCATATGTATTTATCTCCACAGCATCACCACTCTTTACGATTTTAGCTGCTACCTTAATTCTATCCGTAAATAATGCTTCTTCCCAGAATTTATCATTATTTCTTTCATTTTCGCATAACCTGATTATCTCCTCTTTAACTAAAGCCGCATCTTCACCTGCAAGATAGCTTATTCCTATCATGGCATTGCCCTGCTCGTCATCTCTGACAGGTATTAATTCTTTCTTTCTGTTAATACTTACTGTGCTCTCGATATTCTTTGTGTCATTTACCATATACCACGAATATAATTCGACACCATCGTAAGGATTATTCTTACACCAGATATCACATGGAATAATGTATGAATCAGATAACTTATCTATAACTTTGCTAACCGAATACAGATTGTTCTTCATAGAATATTCGCTGTTAACAACCATTTCTATATTATATTTATCTATCAGATATTCATATTGCTCTTTCATAAAACCAACCACTATGTATATCTTATCTATACCTGCCTCATGTAGCTGCTTAATAGTTCTTTCTATCAGAGGTTCTCCTTTAACTTCTAACATTCCTTTAGACACTTCAGTATTAATTGGCACCATTCTCATTCCGAAACCCGCTGCTAAAATAATAGCATTCTGTGGTCTGCTCTTTTTAATTAATTCTAACGCCTTAGGTAACAGCTGCATTTCACTATCTAAATATTTCTTATCTATAAGCTCTTTAATGCATTTATTAACAGTTCCTAATGAATGTCCCGTTGCCTCAGCTATCATTCTTTGATTAATACTTTTCTCTTTAAATATATATTTTAACACATCTTTTTCCTGGTTGTTCATAATTATCTCCTTTTTACATTTCGTGAACATCTGATAAAAATATAACACATAAAGTAATATCTGTCTATAAAAAATTACTCTATGTGTTATATTTATTATATTTAATATTAATTATGACGTTTTTCCGGATTTCTTATCTTTTATATAGCTATTAGCATCTTTAAAAAAACTTACTATAACCATTATAACCACCACGCCCATCGATAAGAACGTATAATTATTCCTATATCATCACTGAAGAAACTTCTTACCTTCTGTATTATTATCTCTGACTGTCTTGGTGACAAATTTTGATAATTTATTTTATCCTTTAATTTATACAAGGCATATACTTAATGTCTTCTTATATCCTAAGCCTTATAATTTATTTCTATTAATTCTCTTTATATTTCGCATAACTGCTATCCATCGCAATTAACTCATCTAAGCTGTCAACTTCTATCATATCTTCTCTCTTCATTTCCATAAAGCCCATCTTATATTCATCAAAATGACAGATGCATGGTATATCATCCCAATATATCTTGGTATTCTTCTTCTCTATGAATTCAAGTTCTAAATGTCTCTTTAACTTTTGTCCATCCTCTTGTGTCCATCTTGATATGCTGAATATCTGCCATGCATGATTTCCACCGATTCTGCTGCATGACACAACGATACCATTCTCTACAGTAAGAGTCCATTCGATAGTATCTTCATCTGTCCATACACAATTATATCCCGAGTGTTCGAACTCAGGTCTTAATATTTCTGTGTTGCGAATCACCTGATCTCCATCAAGTATAAGTACATTCTTTAAATGTTCCCTCGCCATATATAATGAGGAAATATTATTACATGTTTCATAATAGGGATTTTCAATGAATTGGATAAAAGGATATTTCTCCTTAATAACGTGGAACTTTTCTTTAAGATATCCTACAACTATGTATATTTCAGTAATCCCATTAGCTAATAATCCATCTATACATGTTTCAATCATTCTCTTACCATTTACCTTTACTAAAGGCTTAGGTATCGTATCCGTAACCGGCCTCATTCGGTTGCCAAAACCGGCCGCCATTATTATAGCTCGCTCTACATGATGCATTTGTCTGCCCTTCTTTCTTATATTTTCTTACATCTTCTTCATTTAACGGATCACACGATCTCGCACCTTCTATATATTCAGTAATTTTGTAACCCGTTCTTGGATTGATGAATATTATATTATCACAAATATCTTTATCTTTCGCATTATTGACTTTCTTCTCGTCCATTACATATCTCCTATTTTTTCATAGTAAAATGAAAAAAATTATAACATATCTGTAGTTTTTTTGTCTAGCCCTAAAACTAAGAAAGCTCCATATGTTTGTAATGGTTGTCCTAAGATCACCCTGAAATAACACAGTGTCAAAAACAATCTTAACTTTTGATCGATTAACACAGGACGATGTATTTTATTTTATTTATATTTATCTTCCCAATTTATTCTTTATTTTTCTGATAACAGCCTTAATAAATCCGTCTCTATATGTAACTGCATAGTGCAATCCTTTACATTTAAAATTCTTTTCAAATGCATCATATTTCTGATGTTTTTCTCTACATTTATAATACATTTTATTATTTTCTAATGCAAACTTAGTACTTGTTTCCTGTAAAGAAAAGATTGTATCATCAATATCTTTTATCAGGCTATCACCTTTTTCATTTCTTACAAACATTATAGATACACCATATTCATTGTATCCAGGCATATCTTTTTGTAATCCCCAATAATCACCAATTACTATATCTGCTTTATGATTATCAGCCCTGAATTTACAATTGAAGCAAGCCTTTCTTGTATATATGCTAAATGCTACTCCATAATCCGATCCCGCAAATGGTCTTTCATAAATTTTTCTATTCTCGAATTCTGCATGGATATATTGAGGAACCCAGCCAACTTTCTTATATTTTACTGTAAAATCTATGATTTTGGAATTAAACTTTTCTTCCAATTCACTTATATACTTACTGTGCACTTCTTTCGTAGTTGGGCCATGGCATATAAGCTCTATAGTATATAAATTAGAAATATCCAGATTTTTATTCTCACATATTTTATATACTGCACCTATGTCACATCCAAGTCCAATATATAATACTTTTTTTCCTAACTTCAATTTATTCTCCAGTATATCATAAACCGAACATAATTTTCCGTCATTTGTAATAGTTTTCTTTGTTTCTACGTATTTAGATCCTTTCAGTTTTTTTAGTTCCTCTAATGTTTCGGCACAATAATACTCTGCTTCATAAAAATTATCTGTATATACAATGCCAAATACACAGCCACCACTCTTTATTATATTTTCCGATATTACAGTTGCAGCTCCACCTGATGCTGATTCTTTTAATTTGTTTTTATCAATATAATATCCTGAATATGTTTTTAATTCTGAATAGTTAAAATTACATTCCATTTTTCATCTCCATATTTAAAACTCGATTATTTCTTGAATAATATATGCTTATCATGCAACTAACAAAATATGGTATAAATGTTTCCCTGTCATATAACGGATTGCCCGTAAAACAATACAATAAAAAGAATGTCTGATATACTACTGAAAAGCCAATGAAATATTTTTTCTTAATAAAACTTCTATTGTCAATTGATTTTTTAACTTCTTCATTCTTTAAATTTTTATATAACTTTATAGATGTAAAATATAATTTCACAAACCATATCATATAAACCAAGAATCCAACTATCCCTGTTTCACATAATAACTGCAAAAAAACATTGTGTGTATTTGCATAATATCCTGTAGTTTTCCCACATAAATCGTAAAATCTACCCCACCCTATTCCAATAATGGGATGTAATTTAAAGTTATCAAAAGCTACCTTCCACCATCTCGTTCTATTATTAGTAAAATCATCTGAATTCGCAAATTCGACAAATCGATTTACCAACTCTTGGAACGGTTGAAAATATTTATACGCAAGTACACCAATAATCCCCACAACTATTGCTGCACCAACCATTTTAAATATCCTTTTTCCAAGCTTTTTCCCACTACTAAAATAATACAATACCAGCATGGCTGCTAAAACAAATACTGTATGCGCACGCTTACGCGTAATTATTAATGCTATTATCATTATAAGTAATAAAACATAATCTCTTTTTTTACCTTTTTTTACCATAATCCTACTAAAAAGTATTATGATTCCTATTGAAATTAATACGGCATTTGTTGAATAATGGCTTGTTAATCCGGGCATACTCCCACTATTATACCAGTATAATAATCTGTCAGCATTATATGGAAATAATGGAATAATATTATTTTTATAAAAATTCGGTGTAAAATAAAAAATAATGGTAACAATTCCATAGAAACAGCAAATCCACATCGTAATTTCTAAATATGTACTTACCCAGTCTATCCTTATTGTAGAAATGCAACACATAAGAACTACCGTAAAATACAAAGTATAAGTAACAACATTTCTTGAAATAATGTTGTAATTGCTAATTGTAGAATTATTATATATTGATATCAATAACATGAATAATACATATATTAACAACTTCTTATTTACTCTGCGGCCATTTAAGAGGATTATCACAATTAACAATGTGAAAATTGCCAATATATTTCTCACTAATAAACTTGGTATAAGATTAAATAATGATGCACTTGTTGTAAAAAATGCCATTAAAATTATTATACACTGATATAAAGATATTTTCAGATTATCATTGTTTCCAATGCTGTTTCCTTTCATTTTTTTCTCCAATCGTTCTTAAAATATCTACAAAATATATAAATTTATCTCTTTGCTCATTAATTTCCTTATGACAATCATATTCTTCATCTATGCAGAATTGTATCTTTTCACTTAAAATTGCTTCTGATATATCCTCTATATCAACAAAAAATTTTTCTAAATTGACACTCTCTAACACTTCTGTCAATTTATCTTTTTTTGCATCAGTACCAAATGCTAAAAATCTTCTATTATTTAACACCGAAAAACATATTGCATGAAAATATGATGCAAGTACTAAATCTGCTCCTGCAATTACATCCAGCCATTCGAATGGTGTTATGTCTGACAGATTATTAAAACCATCTGCATAATCATATACCGATACAATTTTATGTGTATTTCCGATAACGTTGCCTATCATTTTTTGCAGTTTAACATTCTCTGTCATTACTATAGCTATTTTATCATTTGATGATATTTTAAATTGCTCTTTTAAAATTCTTCTACCTTTATCGCCATTTGCTTTATAATCATATACAAATGATGGGTCCGGCATTTTTTCTAATCTATCGTTATAATTTGCAATTGTACTTATCTGATTATACGTATTTTTATCTCTGACAGTAATATATTCAAAGTCATTTAAATATTCTATTATTTTATATTTTATGTCATCAGGTTGCTTTTCAAAATTACTTGTTGACGATGCAGCAGCATATGATACTTTTTTGCATTTAATTTCACCCGGTAGCCAATATGGATTTGGAAATCCCCTGAAAGATTTAAGTCTCCAGACTTCATCACTACCTGTAATAATTATATCATATTTATTTTTAACAAAGTTATCAAAATCTTCAATACTGTCGCTTACACATCTATCTTTAGAAATTGGTGCCTTCTTATATCCTTTTTCAAATCCATTATATAATCTCTTATAATGATTCCATTGCTTGAAATTCTTAACAATATATATAGGATTATTGCCAACCTTATACCTTTTTTTCTCTCTTTTCATGCTAAAATCAATTATTTCAGCATTTATATCTTTTTCTTCATTAAGTCTTTGGGATAATCCATACGCCTGAAGAAATGCACCATAATTTTTTGCTTTATGATATGTTAAAATTCCAATGCTTATCATTTTCTCCTCCAACATTCTAACTGTCATACTATAAAATACATTTTATAAACAACTTAATGTTAAATTTCGATTTTAAGGATTCTTTATAAAATTTTTTTGCTTTTTTCTTATCATTATGCCAGAACTCATCTCCAAATCTCTTATAGAAATTTGCTCTTACTTCCGGTATTCCATCAATTATATTCTGATATTTGTGATATATAATATCCAGACTATCATACCTTGATACCTTTCTGGTAATACTATTTTCCTGTACTTTTGAACATACTAATGCTTCTTTTATGTATCCTATCTTTGCCCCGGACGATAATCTAATGCAAAAATCCCAGTCCTGATATCGTTTTATCTTTTCATCGAATTTTACTTTATTAAATGTTTCTCTAGTCATGAACATGCATTGCGTGCTGCATGGATTTGCAAACAATATCTGCTTTTGCAAATCACCATCCTCGTAAAATTCAAACGTCGGGACATATATTTCCTTATCAATATATGTTCTGTCCATTCCACAAAAAACAAAATCATAATTTCCTGATTTCAAATAATTAATCTGCTTCTCTAACTTATCCTCATACCAGATATCATCACTATCCTGAAATGCAATATATTTTCCTTTTGATATGGCTACACCTTTATTTCTTGCAAAACATGCACCTTTATTTTCCGGCAATCTTATGCATTCTTTTACTCTTTCATCTTCTATGGAATCAACCAATTCAGCTGTCTTATCACTCGAACAGTCATCCACCACAATAACTTCAATATTTTTATATGACTGTTTTAAAACGCTCTCTATACATTCTAATATCATATTTTCTCTATTGTAAGCCGGTATTATTACAGATATCAGTTCTTTATCATTACTCATTTCGTTATTCACCTTAATCTCTATTTTCCTTCAATATTTTACAATAAACTTTCAATGACTTAATCATATTTTTAAATACAAATTCTCTTTTTTGCTTTGTTGCACTAAAAAGTGAATTTGTAGATGAGTCTTCTTTATGAAAAACTTTTACGTAAGGCGTAAACATCATTTTATAATTTTTGCCCACACAATATTTATATAAAATTGCTTCCTCAACATATAAAAACGTACCTGGTCTAAAACAATAATCTTCATTTTTAATAAATAAAGGTGAAAATACAACAAACGATCCATGTAACATTGCATTATTCACTATTTCATGTGGTACGTCATTCGTTATCTTATGTTTATCCTTTGCCGGTCCTTTTCCCTTCAATATATCATAAATATGTAATTTACTTACCAGGTATAATGCTCTATATCTCCATATTTCTCTCTTCGAAGTTTTTAAGTCCGGTACTGTGTCTGTTTTAGGATTTTGGTGATAATTTTGTGCTACTGAAACTATGTCAGGCCCAATAAGATGATATTGATATTTATTGTATACTTCTGTTAAATGACTAATTAAATTTGTTGATTCTATGATAGTGTCATTATTTATTACAGCAATAAAATCCGCTTTCAATTTATTTTTTGCATATTGATAACCAACATTATTTCCTGCTGCAAATCCCAGATTCTTTTTGTTTTTTATTATTATAATATCGCTATCACCACCATATTTTTTTTCAACTTCCTCTATGCTGCCATTTTCTGAGGCATTATCAACTATAATAATATATGATTTATCTTCCAGTCTTTTAATCGACTCTACACATTCAATTGTGTCAACAGAAGTTCTATAATGGAGTATAACAAAACAAAATTGCATTTATTTGTCTTCCTCCATATATTTAATCATCTTCGCTACAACTGAGTCCCAATTATATTCATTTTTAACAAGCTCATGTGCATTATTTACCATTTTATTTGTATATTCTTCATCTTTTAAATATTCATCAATAGCTGATGCCCATTTTTCCGAATCAAATTTTTCCATAATTTTACCTGTTTCCCTATTTTCAATCAATGTTGTTGAACCACCATTTCTACTAGTCACAACAGGTGCCTTTAAATACATTGCTTCAAGTAAAACCATCCCAAATATTTCTAGTTTAGACGGAAGTAAAAATGCCTTTGCCAATGGATATATATATTTTAATTGTGGATTGTCAATCCTTTCAACTCTGTATATTCCTTTTCTTACTTCGTCTGATATATTTTCATAACAGCTTTTCTCATAAGATTCATCATTATTTCCAAGTAGTTTTTTTATTGCCGTCTGATGACTTTTTCCGATGACCACAAATTTCAGATTCGGATATTTCTTTAAAAGTTTTTCATACACTTCTAATAAAAATGGATAGTTTTTATTACTGTCTATGCTTCCAACATATAATATACATTGATTTGATTTCATAAATTCTACAACTTTACCAGTCAATTTATCCATTGTATTACACTCATCAAATCTTTGTGTATCCAATGCAACACCAACATTATGCACATTTGTATATCCTTTTTTTTCAAGAAATTCCTTTGCAAGATTCGATTTTACTAATTTACATTTAATATTTTTATTCATTCTCTTTGTTACAAAAAAATCATATACATACGACATAAATGGGAACATAAACATATTCCAATATGGTCCGGAATATAGTGTTACATTATCTACTCGCTTAGATATCATATTCGCCATTATCTGATAATATTCTCTTACAATAATAATGTCATATTGCTTAAGAAAATCTTTATCACATATTTTAAAATTTATTCCCATTCTAAACAGCCTGATTCGTGGAACTTCTATCCATCTAGCCTTGTGTCCGTCATTTTCATAAAAAACCCTTGTATTTTGATTCTTCTTTTTTACTGTTATATAATCATAATCATATCCTAATTTGCAAAATGCCTTTCCAATACCTATTTCCTGCACATTATATGACGTAGGATCAAAATCATATGGCATTGTTCGAATTAGTAAAACCTTTTTATTCATTATAACCTCCAATATCTGTATCCAAGGCTATCAATTTCTTTTTTATCTAATATTCCTTTTACGTCAACAATTACTTTTTCCTTATTATTATTTGTGCTAACAAACATTTTATCTATATCATTTGTTGACAATTCTTTAAATTCTTTATGACCAACTGCTAAAATTACACAATCTGCATTATTTATGTCTTTAATATCTGTTAATTCAACTCCATACTCCTTATAAGCCTCTTTACTATCTGCCAATGGGTCTACAACTACAGGTTTAATTTCATACTCTCTTAATCTGTTTATAATATCTTCAACTTTACTATTTCGTATATCAGGACAATTTTCCTTAAATGTAAGTCCAAAAATCACCACTTTAGAATCTCTTACTGCTTTACCTGATACAATCAATTGTTTAATCGCAGCATCAGCTACAAATTCACCCATTCCATCATTGACTTTTCGTCCCGCTAAAACAATTTGGCTGTGATATCCTAGTTTTTCTGCTTCATATGTGAAATAATATGGGTCAACTCCTATGCAATGTCCACCCACAAGACCCGGTCTGAATCCTAATGCATTCCATTTAGTATTCATTCCGTCTACAACTTCATTAGAATCTATGCCCATTCTGTCAAATACCATTGCCAATTCATTCATAAATGCTATATTTATGTCTCTCTGGCTGTTTTCTACTACCTTAATGGCTTCAGCTGTTTTTATATTTGATACCGGATACGTACCTACCTGAATAACCAAATCATAAACTTTCTTTATTGTCTCTAAAGATTCTTCATCCATTCCTGAAACTATCTTTCTTATATTAGAAAGTGTATGTACTTTATCGCCCGGATTTATTCTCTCAGGCGAATATCCTATTTTAAAATCTATTCCACACTTTAGTCCTGATTCCTTCTCTATAATCGGAACACAAATATTTTCTGTAACACCGGGATAAACTGTAGATTCAAATACTACAACAGACCCTTTTGTAATATTTCTTCCTACTGTTCTTGAAGCTCCTTCTACCGGCGATAAATCTGGTGTCTTATCCTGATTGACAGGAGTAGGAACTGCCACAATGTAAAACTTTGCCTCTTTTAATTTTCTCTCATCTGATGTAAATTCCAATGTTGTGTTTTTTATCACTTCATCTCCAACTTCATTTGTTGGATCAACACCCTTTTTGTATAATTCAATTTTTTCTTTATTTAAATCAAATCCAATTACTTTTACCTTTTTTGCAAATTCCACAGCAATCGGCATTCCAACATATCCTAAACCAACTAATGCTATTTTTTCTTCTCCATTAACTATCTTTTCATAAAGTTCCATTTCATTTTTCTCCATTATTCGTGTTACTGATTACTTATAAAAAGTCTTTCATATTCATCACATATAAATTTCCAACTATATGCAGCTTTAACTCTTGCTTTTGCTTTTTCACTAAATTCAATAACTTTATCGGCTCCGAATTTGTCTGTACTTTCTATCATTTTTTTTAGACTGCCTGTCTGCCTTGTCCAGTACAACGCACTATCTTCAGCAACTTCTTTGTTAAAAACAACATCTACCAACAAATTCAGCTTGGTACTTCCTAAAGCCTCTATAAGTGATGGATTAGTTCCTCCTACTGTATGTCCATGCAAATATGCATAGGCATTTTCTCTGATTTTCTTTAGTAATTCCTGGTCATATACTGCACCTACAAATTTTATTCTTTTATCCTTTTTGAAATGTAGCTTTGACTCCAAATCCTTCAAAAACTTATCATCTGCAGCAGTAATAATAACCAAATCTTTCTTTGTATCAGATGCCATAAACTCTCTAATCATTATTTCAAAGGAATTTTCCGGAACAAATCTTCCGACGATAAGATAATATTTATCTATTGCTATATTAAATTTTTCATTCCACTCGCATATTTTTTTATCATCATCATTTAAGATGCTTTTTTTCAAATCTGCTCCATATGCTATATATGTAGTTTGAGGATTATATTTTTTATATGTCTCTTTTATATATTTTTGTATATTTTTACTATCACATACAAGTAAATCCGAATTTTTAACCATTAATTTTTCTGAATATTTCCAATATTTTCTTATCACTTTGTTCCACTTTGCTCTTAACCATTCATGCCCATCAGGATTTACATATAATTTACCACCTAATTTGTGAATTTTTCTTTTAAAGTATGCAGCAAAAGGTCCTATTCTGCATGCTAAGACATATACAACCGGATTGCTTATTCCTTTTCTTTTTATATCTTTAATACAAAAATTTAAGGCTGCAACATCATAATATATTGCCTGTGCCGGTCCAATATCCGGAACTTTTATTTGAAAACAATCTGCATTATGATATTCAAATTCCTTATTACTATTTCCCTTCCACGCTATATGATATTTTATATTTTTATTATTAGAATGATATTCTGTCAACTTATCTAAAAATGTTTCATATCCACCATATGCACCACAATTTTTAGCGCCAACAATATATATATGTTTTACCATGAAAGTTCCTTTCATTATTCAAAATGCAAAATTAATCTTTTTTACATTGAACCTTCTCTTTTTAATACAGCTAATACTGTTTTTAAAAGAATTTTTATATCTTTTCCGATACTCCAATTCATAATATATTCTGTGTCTAATTTGACAACTTCTTCAAAATCAGTAATATCGTTTCTTCCACTTACCTGCCACATTCCTGTAAGTCCGGGTTTAATGGCTAGTCTGGTTCTGTGATGTAATTCATATTTTTCCCATTCATCAAGTGTTGGTGGTCGTGTTCCAACAAGACTCATATCTCCTTTAAGAACATTTAGGAACTGTGAAAATTCATCTATAGAAGTCTTACGGATAAAATGTCCGATGCCTTTTCCGTTTTCACCACCTATTATACGTGGATCATTCTCCATCTTGAACATCATTCCGTCTTTAACTTTGTTCTGTGACAGAAGCTCTGCTTTTCGTTCTTCAGCATCTAAATACATGCTTCTGAATTTATATATATAAAACTTCTTTCCATTTTTTCCAATTCTTAATTGTTTAAAAAAGATTGGTCCCGGTGATTTTATATATATGGCAGGTGCAACAAATATGAATAATATTCCGGTAAAGATAAGTCCTATAATGCTACCAACTATATCCATTATTCTTTTTATAAAACTTTCAACTATTGATGCCGTATTTATGGCACTTGTAAGTACTGTATATTCGTTCATTCTTTCAACCATTCTTACTTTACCCGGTTCACTTACTACTTTAGCAAGGTTCTGGTGTATCGTAATTCCCATAAGCAGACAATCTTCCACCAGCTTCTTTTCCACACTCTCATATTTATCATTAAGGCTTATAAATACTTCATCTACCCAGGATTTGCATAGATAGTCTGATATTTCATTTCCTGATGCAAGCACCTCTATATTATCAATCACTTTACCGGTTACATTTTTATCAATTATGCCCACACCGGTTATATGATATTTTCTTTTTCTATAATTAGACAGGTTATTAATCAATTCTTTTGCTTCATCATAAGTCGTTATTAACACCATCGACCGTGTCTTAGAGTTATCTTTAATAAGTGAATTTGTAACTACCCACTTCCATATTTCTCTGACAATATATGTAAGAATTATTCCTATTGACCAGGTTAATATGAATACAAGTCTTGAATACAATTCGCCCTGTTGTGACATATACAGATATACTACCTGCATCATCGTAACTATAGTTACATATCTGACAGTGCATAAGAATTCTTTATAATGCCCTCTGGTATCTATCTGCTTATAAGGTGATGCCATTAACGCAACAATGACACTTATCATCATATATATAATGGCTATATTTGAATATAACTTTAGCAATACAACTTTGTTATTTCTTATGCCATGTCTGATTATAAAAGTTATGACAAAAGATATTTCAATGCTTATTATATCTAACGCGATAAAATCCATATGTCTGAATATTCCTGAACTTTTTCTTCTATACATAGCTTAATAATCCTTTCTAAATTTTTAAATTCTTTTTACCAAATACATTCATTTTTCTTCCCGTCCCTTTATAACTTTTCTGCCCTATAACACTTTTATAATATCATATAGACTGATTACTCACTTATCACTTTACCATCAATAACCTGCTGAATTAATTCTTTCGAATGTTCAATTGTGCTCTCGTCAGGAATCATTACCCACAAGTTATCTATTTGTGGTATAGAGTAAGTAGATGAACTTGAACCTGTACCGTCCACGCTGTAAGATAAAACATTCCATTTCTTCATGTCATTAATCTGCATTTTTACAAGACTCTGTATCATGTCCTTTGGCATGCTTGTCTGGAATCCGTCTGATATGGCATCCATAATATCTGTATAATTATATAACATCTTAGAACTTGCCATTTCGTTAATTACTGCTTTGATTACCTCCATCTGGTCACGTCCACGCTGTCTATCTCCATCTGCAAAAGCATATCTCTCACGTGCAAAACCAAGTGCCTGCTCACCGTTAAGCCTGTTTTCACCAACTTTAATGTTAACATTATAATGTTTTGTTGTGAATGCATAATCCGAATGTACTGTCACGCCACCAAGCTTATCTATTATCTTGATAAATCCATCGAAATTAAGTCTGAAATAATATTGTATGTCTAAATCATAAATCATGGATAATGTATCTTTCGAACAATTAATTCCATAGATTCCGGCATGTGTAAGTTTATCTTTAACACCATTAGAAATTGATAATGGAACATAATAATCTCTAGGTGTCGATACTAAAAGTATCTGTTTTGTCTTAGTATTTACAACTGCAATGATATTTACATCACTTCGGCTTGTCTTAGCTACAGAACCATATGTATCTATACCACTTATGTATAACGTAAATACATCACTATTTAATTTGATTGAACTGTCATCATCCTGTTCATACCATTCTAATTTTGACTTAACTTCCGTCATAAGTAATTCTTTTACTTTATCTTTAAAATCTTCATAGCCTTCTGTTTCAATAATTACATCTATATATGCTTCATTTAAGATAATTGACTTAACTTCGCCACTGTAGAGTGCATCAATCATTGTAAAGAAATCTTCATACTCTTTCGTAGCTATTTCCTTATTTATTGTTTTATTTATCTCTTCAACTGTCTTATCAGTAGCTTCTCTTCCTCTTGTATCAAGTATTCCATATGTATAATCTGATGCATCACCTAAACTGTTAGCTTCATCATCAGCCAGTACATATACTATCATCTTATCTATCTGTTCATCAGCTCCTGCTGTCTTATTCATAACTTCTGTAGTCTTAGCAATGTATACACAGGCTATTCCCAGTCCTATGCTGATTATGATTCCTATAACCATCATTATAATTCCCAGTATCTTCTTAAACTGCAAAAACACATTAAGAACACATAACACAATTAATACTCCTACTGCAAGAAAGAAATATTTCTGTGGCAATACATTGAGTTTCACAAGAAAGTACAGGAACAATAGTGTTATTATACTTTGAACAATAGCAAATCCATATCTCACTAGTTTAAATATGTCTTTTTCTTTCATGGTCAATCTCCATTTCTCAGACATTTACGTCACATATAATCTTTATTTTAGT
>JAAYNM010000016.1 GCA_012520815.1 Clostridiales bacterium | reverse complement strand
TCCTTCTGGAGCTGGTGTTTCTTCGTCTCCTTCTGGAGCTGGAGCTGCACCACCTGCTTTAACATCTACAGAAGCTTTTTCACCATCAAATGTTACTGTTACTGTTGAGCCATCAGCATCAACTGTTACTGTTGCATTTGAACCACCACTTGAAGCATCGCCTTCAAGATTGTATTCGCCATTGTCCCAAGCGCCATTTGTAGCAATCTTGAATTCATATGTTCCTTTTGCAACGTTCTCAAATACCTTTGTGAATGTTCCATCACCATTGGCTGTCATCTGGTTTTCTGCTGGATCCCAATTAACTCCTGTAAGTCCTTCAGCTCCTGCAACATGGTATGTATCAGCTGCTAAAGCTGAAAAACACATTGCTGTTGCGATTGCTGCAGTTGCTACTGCTGTAGTAATTCTTTTTAATAATTTTCTCATTGTTCTTTTCCCTTTCTTAAATGAATTTTTGTTGTTAACCTTCAACAATTTAATTATACTAATAATATTTTTTTTTACAAGTCTATTTTTGCATTTTTTTGATAATTTTTTATATATATTGTGTGGTTTTTTTTCATATTTTAGTAAATACAACTATATTCCATATTTTTTTCGTATTCTGTCCAATTTTTCACCTATAGGACGTGTAAGTATTAGTAAAAACATTATGTTTGATACAATATAGGTAAGGGTGGTCGGGATTGATGTGATGATATATCCTACATATCTTTTAATGTTGAATTCACCCTCTGCCCATATGGTTGACCACACATCCAACATCAGGGAATAACTTAGTCCAGCAAGGCACGCATATAGTAATAATGCTGGTTTATTTTCTTTTAGTTGTTTTGCAAATACACCTGCCATTAATCCCGTGAATCCCCAAGCAAACATTTGGAATGTTGTCCATGGGCCTTGTCCAAATATAAAATTGGATACAACCGCCGAGAGTGCCCCACATAGAAATCCCATTTCTCCGCCCATATAGATACCTGTAATTATTACCATTGCTGTGATGGGTTTAAAATGTGGAATAAATCCAAAAATGTATCTTCCAAGTATAGAAATGGCAGTAAGTACAGCCAACGCTAACATTCTTTCTACTTTTGCATTTTTCTTTTCAAATGAAACAAAAAACGGAACGCATGCTAGCAGCATAACTACTATTGATAAAAAAGCATATTTCTTTGTACCAAATGCTGTAGCACCTGCCACAATGACAACGGGAATTAATATATATATTAATATTTTGATTATTTGTTTTTGTTTGGTGCTTTTCATTTTCTTCTCCATTTATAGTTATCTACATCGCATTGTTTTAATTATAACGCTTAGTTTGGGTATCCTACTTTTACTGTAAATTATTTACACAGGCATTTACCACATCATTTACAGTAACGCATCCATCAAATATATCTCGAGACATTCTACTAGCGGCAGTTGTATAAAAATTGTTTACGTTAAAAAATTTAGTTGGAGTTGTCACTGACATTATATTACCATCGAAAAACAGTCCACACCTATCAGCTGTAATGGCGCAAAATTCCACATCATGTGTAACCATTACCACAGTAATTCCACTTTTTGACAATTCCTTTATAATAGAAGAAAGTTCTTCTTTTGCACAGCTATCTATTCCCTTTGTTGGCTCATCTAACAGTATTACCTTAGGGTTTCTTAGTAGTATCTTTGCTAGTGCAACTTTTTGTTGTTCCCCACCGCTTAAATCATAGGGATGTTTTTGCAATAAGTGTTTAATTCCTAGTTGCTGGCTTATTTTATTAATTTGAACTTGGGATAATTTAGTTGTTGCTATTTCCGTCTTTTCTACTTCCTTTTCTACTTCTTTATGTACCTTCTTAACTGCTTCTCCACTGATATCAATTGCTTGCATCAAATCCAGTTCCACAGTTTTCTCAGTAAATAATGTTTGTGGATCTTGTGGCAAAACTGAAAGGTTATTTTTATAAAGTTTGGCTGATTTATATTTACCAATAGGTTTGCCATTAATTATTACTTTTCCTTTGTATGGATTAAGCAATCCCAGTGCCACATTAAGCGTAGTAGTTTTACCACTTCCGTTGCCACCTAGTATGGCAAATATTTCTCCTTCATTGATAGTAAGATTTACACCTCTAAGCACGTCAGGAGTGTGTTTTTCATATCTAAACCATATATCTTGCAGCACTAATTTTGCTCCTGGTTTGATACTTGTTTCCTTTTTGGTATTTGCCTTATTTTCACATATTTGTAACTCTAATTCTGATTTTACATCCTTTTCCCCTTGCTTTTCGTTTTCTATTATATTTTCTCTTACATTTCCAATTGAAGATTTTCTAATCTTTTCTCCTCCAAAATGAGTTTGCAAGAAGTTTCTTCCTTCTCTTACGTTTATAGGACATTCGCAGTTTACATCTAATGATTGATATATTCTTACTGCTGTTGGGGCTGCCGCAAACATTTTGTGACCTTTTAATTTGGTGGCCACTGTCTTTGGTGCGTTATTCATCAGCAACTTACCACTATCCATTACCATTACCTTATCTGCCACGGAAAATAATTCTTCCAGTCTATGTTCTACTATTATAATTGTAGTTCCAAGTTCTCGATTTATCTTCTGGAGTGTAGCTATAAATTCGCTAGCTGCAATAGGGTCTAGTTGGGATGTTGGCTCATCAAGGAGCAGGAGTTTTGGGGACATTACCATTATCGAAGCGAGATTTAAAAGTTGCTTTTGACCGCCTGAAAGTGTATCTGTATCACTCCTATAAACCTTGTCCAATCCGAAGTAACTAGCCATTTCACCTACTTTTAGGCGCATTTCTTCTACTGATAATCCAAGATTTTCAAGTCCAAATGCCATCTCATGGTATACTTTATCTGTTACTATCTGTAGTTCTGGTCGCTGTAGGACATAGCCTATAGATGCTGCTGATTCTCTTTGTTCCATTTCCTCTATGTTTTTGCCACTAAATATTATATTTCCTGACTTTTCTCCATGTGGTGCAATCTCTTTTTTTAAGCATTTGAGTAATGTGGTTTTGCCGCATCCGCTTTCGCCCATAACAACTATGAATTCACCTTCATTAACACTAAATGATATATCATCTATCACTTTTGTCTTGCTATCTGGATAGGTAAAGTCTAAATTTTCCACACGTAGTATTTCCATTTAAGGTTCTCCTTCAGTTCAATAATAAATGGTGTAAATGACAGCACTGCATGTGCTAAGTATGAAGTAAATGCCAAGAGGGTTGTTTTTATAGCTGTAATCTCTGGATAGAACCAGAATGTTGTATTTCCTGTAATCATGCCCGTAAATACTGTGACATCCATTAATAAAGTGATTATCAATAGTATTTTATCCATTTTATGAATTTTAAAATTATGATAGTTAGTTCTTCCTTTTATTCCATAGCCTCTTGCCTTCATAGACATGCTTGTATCCACTGAATTTTCTAGTGACCATGTTATTAAAATTGATACATTTTTCATAACTACTTTTGCTTTATCTATAATGCTTTTGTCCTCATACATTCCTAAGCATTTTTGAGCATCCGCAATTTTTTTATACTGCCTACGCAGTAATGGAATAAATCTCAATGTCATTGAAATTACCAGTGCAACCTTCGGAATTATTTTTCCAAACAAGTACAAAAACTTGTCACTTCCAAAAACTTCTTGATAACATTTAAACCAATATATTACTGCCATTATCATCGCCGCTATATCTATACCATATAGTATTGCCTCTAATGTAACTGCATTTCCATTTAGAAAAAATAGAGGGGTTACTCCATTATGAGAAAATAATGGATTTGTCAATGCAACCAAAAGCATAAATGGTAGTATCATAACTAGATCTTTTACAAATCTTTTCTTTTCAACTAACAGTAGTGCAAACAATACCCCTCCAAGCAATGTCAATCCCAAAATAACGGGATTGGTTTCAAACATTGCTATTACTAGAACGGATATAAAATATATAAATAATACTATAGGATGATAATTTTCAAATACTTTCATTTTGTTATTCGCTTTCTTTTCCGTTGGCGTACCCGCCGCCTATATCATATCCTAAATCGCAGGTGTAAATCCATTCTACCACATCTCCAGGCTTTAGCTTGTAATTCGAGCAGCCAAACTGGAAAAATTGTCCGTTGACTTTGTACATCCAGCCTGACAATGGGCCACAGGAGAACTCGTATATATGATTTATTCCCTGTATATATACGCTGTCATAACTACTCACATCAATGCCCTGATATTCCATATGTATTTTAGCATCCTTTATGGCCTGTGACAACAAGTCAAATACTGTCACTCCATCTTTGTAGGCATATGCACACGCATCTAGAATCACGCCATCACTTGGAATATACTTTTCGTTTTTCAAACTTTCATCTAACATATCCATGTTATCGAGGATAGTACTGCAGTTTATGGATATGTAGATTGGTTGAGTTTGGGGAGATGGTGTGGTTGGGTTGGAAGCTGGTGTTGTGTTAGCGGTGTTGTGTTTATTGGAATCGGTGGTGCTGCTCGGGGTAATATTGGTTGAGTTTGTAATGGTTGGGGGGGCGCTGTTGTCGGGAATTGTACTGGTTTTGGTGCTAGCTTCAGTATTGACATTGTCGCCTGTGTCGGCATCGGTGCTAGCATTTATGTTATCGTTTCCCGTAGAACCTGAATTTTTCCCATCGCTTGTATTATCTTTTGTTGCAGTATTATCTATTGTTGCATTATCTGCGTTTGCCGAAGGCTCCGTGATTTTTTCTAAAGTCTTTGGGTTATCCGACAAAATATCAGCTTGCACACCATTATAATGCTCCTCCACTGATTCTATATGAATCAGTGTCGCAGCTATTGCTACTGCTGCTAAAATGCCTACTACCAGCAGTATATTTTTTTGAATTGATTTTTTATGTAGCACTTCAATTGTTTTTTTTATTAATTTCTTCACTGTTTTTTTTATCTTCTTTTCTACTCTTTGCTGCTACAAAAACACCCATTGCTATTATAGTTGCAATAACTAGTGTAACTAGTTGTGTGTTATCCCAGGTCTGTGGTGAACCTTCATCAATCGGGATTTGATTTTGTTCCTTTTTTTCTCCACTGGATGTTACTTCGTCTTCCTGTTTTCCTTCATTTTCTTGTGACTTACTTGTACTGTCTTCTTGCTTACTTGATTCTTCTTGCTTACTTGATTCTTCTTCCGTATTCCCTGTTTCTTCAGGATTTGATGATGTCTTTTCCTCGTTTCTCATGTCATAAAGTGTATTCATACCTGCCATTTGTCTATAAGCTGAAACAAGGGCGTATGTCACTTGCTGGTTTGCCATTTGATTATATACATTTCCATTCTTTCCAACTATATGGGCAAAGCCACCATTTTCACATTTGAATTTCATAATACCATCTATTAAAGTTTTTCCTGATGCAGTTATAAATCTATCATCTGTTTGAGGATTTATACCAAGACTTGTGAGTGCTACCACTACTTGAGCAGTACTTTCGGCTGTGGGTGTTCCCATAGATGCAAAATCGCCATCTTCTTTTTGATACTTCGCAAGTTTAGTAAGTGCTTCATCTATGGCCTGTTTAACTGTCTTTGTCACTTCAAGTTTTGATTTTGTATTTGTGTATGTATAGAGTGTTGCATCCTGATAATATGGTGCTAATGCCTGAATTGTCATAGCCGTCATATCTACATCTGTATTTCCAAACCATGACCAGCCCGCATATTTGTTGCTATCATTTTCATCTAACACCTGAAGCTGTAAGATTCCCAAAATAAAATCTTCTTCAGTGTAATTGGCATTTGCAGGCACTTCGTAATCCAATGTATTCATAGCTAAAAGTGCATATACAAGGCCATTTAATCCTTGCTTTGCTGGATTTTCATGATTATATGTACCATCTGCAACAAGATTTATGGCGTTTTCTCCGTATTTTCCAAACGCAAGAGAATTTCCACCCAAAGCATCTATTGTAATACTTGCTCGTTGATACTCTGTTACCTTTGTTTTGTGGAAGTAACCACCATTTTTTTCATAGGCATTTGTTACGTACTCTTCCATCGCCGCAAGGTATGCCTCTATGCCTGCCTTCGTATCTGTGTATAATAAATAGTTTCCATTTTTATCTATATATCCGAATCTGCTTATGGCCATTGCAAACCAATCCGTAGTTGTGCTGCTAGCACCTGATAGAAATTTCTCATTTGCAAGTAGCGAACCTTCTGGTGCTACACCATACGAAGCTTTTGCTGCATTGATGGCATTTGTTGTTAGGTCAATAATTTCATTAATATCGTATGTGGTTGTGGCGATTGTGCTTCCACTGGTGCTGACACTTGTAATTGTGCTGTCATTTGTGCTAGTGGTGGTACTTGCATTTGTGATTATACTGGTGCTTGAAATCATTGACACCGCAAGTACCGTCACCGCTATTTTTCTAATTTTTTGCTTTAATAACTGTTTTCTCATATTTCCTCCATCTCCGTCGAGCCCACGGACTGATTGGCAAGCGATAAAAAATACCCTTTGGCAAGCCAAAGGGTACACTTATATCCACAATTATATAAGGAAAACTTTTATTGAATTCCTATGCGTAGATTATTCAGTTTCATTGCCCAAACCGACTTAACCAAAGCACTACGGCAGGTCTCCTGACTTATGACTATGTGTTTCCACAAGAATTGCGCCTTCTCAGCATTCGCCAATGGCATAGCTTTTCTCATCATTTACAGTAATGGCTGTTGCTCTGGATTTGCACCAGATTCCCTGTTAGTCTCTATGAATGTGTATATTATCTTACATTCACTTCAAACCGTATTGTCTTGCTTATATTAAATTTTCAACTTTTAAAGTTTATCATAATTGGGGGGTTGTGTCAAATTTGAGGGTGGGAGGGGGAGAGGCAGATAACAAAGAGCCCCAAAAACAAAAAATCCCACCATCTACATTTCTGTAAGTGGTGGGCTGTAATATATACTAGATACTATATATTTTTAATTCTTATTTGCTTTCAGCGATAGCTGCCTGAGCTGCTGCAAGTCTTGCGATTGGTACACGGAATGGTGAACATGATACATAGTCAAGACCAATCTTATGACAGAACTCAACTGATGTAGGATCTCCACCGTGCTCGCCACAGATACCAATGTGAAGCTTTGGATTTACTGGCTTGCCAAGTTTGATTGACATTTCCATTAACTTACCAACACCTGTCTGGTCAAGTCTAGCAAATGGATCGCTTTCAAAGATTTTTGTGTCATAGTAAGCATCTAAGAACTTACCAGCATCATCTCTTGAGAAACCGAATGCCATCTGTGTTAAATCGTTTGTACCGAAACAGAAGAAGTCTGCTTCTGTAGCGATTTCGTCAGCTGTAAGAGCTGCTCTTGGGATTTCGATCATTGTACCTACTTCGTAAGTAAGATCTGAGCCTGCTGCTGCGATTTCAGCGTCAGCTGTTTCAACAACAACTTTCTTAACAAACTTTAACTCTTTGATTTCACAAACAAGTGGAATCATGATTTCTGGCTTAACTGTCCAATCTGGATGAGCTTTCTTTACGTTAAGAGCTGCACGGATAACTGCCTTTGTCTGCATCTTAGCGATTTCTGGGTAAGTTACAGCAAGACGGCATCCTCTATGTCCCATCATAGGATTGAATTCATGTAATGAATCAATAAGATTCTTGATATCTTCTACTGTCTTGCCCTGTTTATCTGCAAGTTTCTTGATATCTTCTTCATCAGTTGGAAGGAATTCATGAAGAGGTGGATCAAGGAATCTGATTGTTACTGGGTTACCTTCAAGAGCTTCGTATAATGCTTCGAAGTCTTCCTGCTGGTATGGAAGAATCTTCTCAAGAGCTTCTTCTCTTTCTTCAACTGTATCAGCACAAATCATCTCTCTGAAAGCAGCAATTCTGTCAGCTGCAAAGAACATATGCTCTGTACGGCAAAGACCAATACCTTCTGCTCCAAGTTCACGAGCTTTTGTAGCATCTTCTGGAGTATCAGCATTTGTTCTAACTTTAAGCTTTCTGAACTTATCAGCCCATCCCATGATTCTTCCGAATTCACCTGCGATTACAGCATCAACAGTTGGGAGAAGACCTTCGTAAATATTTCCTGTAGAACCTTCGATGGAGATTGAATCTCCTTCGTGGAATTCTTTACCAGCTAATGTAAATTTCTTGTTTTCTTCGTCCATATCGATTTCGCCACAGCCAGATACACAACATTTACCCATACCACGAGCAACTACGGCAGCGTGTGATGTCATACCACCACGAACTGTAAGGATACCCTGAGCAGCCTTCATACCTGTGATATCTTCTGGAGATGTCTCAAGACGAACAAGAATTACTTTTTCTCCTCTTTCAGCCCATTCAACAGCGTCTTCTGCGTTGAATACGACCTTACCACAAGCAGCACCTGGAGAAGCACCAAGACCTCTACCTAATGGAGTAGCAGCCTTTAATGCAGCACCATCAAACTGTGGATGTAATAATGTATCTAAGTTACGAGGATCGATCATAGCAACAGCTTCTTCTTCAGTTCTCATACCTTCATCAACAAGGTCACAAGCAATCTTTAAAGCAGCCTGAGCTGTTCTCTTACCATTTCTAGTCTGAAGCATATATAACTTCTTGTTTTCAATAGTAAATTCCATATCCTGCATATCTCTGTAATGATTTTCGAGTCTATCACAAACTTCAATAAACTGTTTGTATGCTTCTGGGAACTTTTCAGCCATCTGCCTAATTGGCATTGGTGTACGAACACCAGCAACTACGTCTTCACCCTGTGCATTTACTAAGAATTCACCCATAAGTTTCTTTTCGCCTGTAGCTGGGTCTCTTGTGAAAGCAACACCAGTACCACAGTCATCACCCATGTTACCAAATGCCATAGACTGTACGTTTACAGCTGTACCCCATGAGTAAGGGATATCATTGTCACGACGGTATACATTTGCACGAGGGTTGTCCCATGAACGGAAAACAGCCATAATAGCGCCCATTAACTGTTCCTTTGGATCATCTGGGAAATCAGAACCAATTTTGTTCTTATATTCAGCCTTAAACTTGCCAGCAAGTTCTTTTAAATCATCAGCTGTAAGATCTACGTCAGATTCAATGCCCTTTGCTTTTTTCATCTCGTCGATGAGTTCTTCAAAGTATTTCTTACCAACTTCCATAACTACGTCTGAATACATCTGAATGAATCTTCTGTAGCAGTCCCATGCCCAACGAGCATTGTTAGACTTTTCAGCAATAACATTAACTACTGTTTCATTAAGACCAAGGTTAAGGATTGTATCCATCATACCTGGCATAGATGCTCTAGCACCTGAACGAACAGATACGAGAAGTGGATTCTGAGAATCACCAAATTTCTTACCTGTGATTTCTTCCATTTTTACGATACTTTCGTTAATCTGCGCCTGAATTTCATCATTAATAGTTTTTCCATCTTCATAGTACTGAGTACATGCTTCTGTTGTAATAGTGAATCCTTGAGGTACAGGAAGTCCTAAGCTTGTCATTTCTGCTAAGTTAGCGCCTTTACCACCGAGAATATTACGCATGCTTGCATTACCTTCGCTAAAAAGGTACACCCATTTGTTTGCCATTTGTAGTTTCCTCCTAATATGCTTGTTTTTTCTAAAAAAAGTGCACAAAATGACCACTCTTTTAGCCTAAATGTTATTATAGCATAGATTTTTGTCTAGTCAACATAAAACTAAAACTCGAATTTTTTCTCAAAATATGCTTTTAAATCTTCAATTTTAACTCTTTCTTGCTCCATTGTATCTCTGTCACGAACTGTTACACAACCGTCTGTTTCAGAATCAAAGTCGTATGTTACACAGAAAGGTGTTCCGATTTCGTCAAGTCTTCTATATCTCTTTCCAATGTTTCCTCTATCATCAAATTCACAGTTGTACTGCTTTGATAACTGAGCATAAACTTTTTGGGCACCCTCGTTAAGTTTCTTTGATAATGGTAAAATACCAATCTTAACTGGAGCAAGAGCTGGATGGAAACGAAGTACTGTACGAACATCTCCTCCCTCTAATTCCTCTTCGTCATATGCTGCACAAAGGAATGCAAGTGTTACTCTATCTGCACCAAGTGATGGTTCGACAACGTAAGGGATATATTTTTCTTTCGCTTCATCATCGAAATACTCCATAGGTTCGCCAGATGTATTTTGATGCTGAGTAAGGTCATAGTCTGTTCTATCAGCAATGCCCCATAATTCACCCCAACCAAATGGGAATAAGAACTCAATATCTGTAGTTGCTTTACTATAGAAGGAAAGTTCTTCTGGTGAATGGTCACGAGCACGCATTTCATCTTCTTTAATACCAAGAGTCTGTAACCAGTTGATACAGAATGACTTCCAATATTCAAACCATTCTAAATCTGTATCAGGCTTACAGAAGAATTCTAATTCCATCTGCTCAAATTCTCTTGTTCTAAATGTAAAGTTACCTGGTGTAATCTCATTTCTGAAAGACTTTCCTATCTGGCCAATGCCAAATGGTATTTTCTTTCTTGATGTTCTTTGAACATTTTTGAAGTTTACAAAAATACCCTGTGCTGTCTCTGGACGTAAATATACAGTGTTTTTTTCGTCTTCAGTTACACCCTGAAATGTCTTAAACATTAAGTTAAATTGACGAATTTCTGTAAAATCATGTTTTCCACAAGTTGGACAGCAAATATTTTTCTCAGAAATGTAGTTTTGCATTTCTTCATTTGACCATGCATCAACTGATCCCTCAATGGTAATGCTATTTTCAGCCATATAATCTTCAATAAGCTTATCTGCTCTAAACCTCTCCTTACAAGCTTTACAGTCCATAAGTGGGTCTGAGAATCCGCCCAAGTGTCCTGATGCAACCCATGTCTGTGGATTCATAAGAATGGCACAGTCAACACCTACATTGTATGGGTTTTCCTGTATAAACTTCTGCCACCATGCACGTTTTACATTGTTCTTAAGTTCAACGCCAAGATTACCATAATCCCAAGTATTAGCAAGACCTCCGTAGATTTCTGAGCCTGGATACACAAATCCTCTTGTCTTAGCAAGTGCCACTATCTTGTCCATTGTTTTTTCCATGATGTGTTCTCTCCTTCATATCTTTCTTAAAGCTGTAATAAATATATAAAAACTGATATTTATATCAGTTCAGATTTTTGTATTATACTATTGTAGATATTTATTTTCAAGCATATTTGTGTTTGCTTGATTCTTATATTAAACAAATTTTGCTTTATTGTTACGAGTTTATATTTCTGTGAGTGTATATTGGAATATATATTGGAGGCTTATATTGAATCTTCAAATTTATTAAATTTGGTTTACATTATCTCGCTACTGTCTAGCAATATCGTAAATGGTCCATCATTTGTAAGTTCTATCTTCATATCAGCTCCAAATGAACCTGTTTCCACTATCTTTACTTCTTCCTTGCACTTAGCTATTATGTATTTGTACATTTCTTCTGCCATCTGTGGCGCTCCTGCCTTGATAAATGATGGGCGATTTCCCTTTTTGCAGTCTGCGTATAGGGTGAATTGAGATACTAATAACAACTCCCCATCTACATCACTAAGAGCTAGGTTTGTCTTTCCAACTGCATCATCAAATATTCGCATACCTATAAGTTTTTTCACCATTTTATCGGCTATTGCCACCGTATCTTCGTCTGAAATACCGATTAGCACCAAGAATCCCTTGTCTATCTTTCCAATAACTTCATTTTCTACTTCTACACTTGCTTTTTCAACTCTTTGTATTACAAATCTCATCTTTTATTCCTCTTGTGGTTATATTGTTGGTTCTATTTTTATATTTTAATTTCAATATAATTTATGGCAATACATTTGCTGTCAAAGAGATAAGTTCCTCTGACTTAAATCCCTTATCTACGTAAGCTGTCATCCACCTTCGCATTACCATGCCAAGTTCACTTAAAACCTCATCCGATACATTAAAGCTGTATAGTTTTTCTAACTTCGACGATATTATGTACTGCATTGTATAAAAAGTGGAGGTGTTTAGAACAATAGCATCTGATTGTGCTGCCCCACATTTACTACATAATGCACCACTCTTTTTTGTAGAAAAGTAGTGAATATCATCGCTTTCACCGCAGCTTACACATTGAAATACGTTCGGATACTCACCATTTATTGCAAAGCACCGCAGTTCAAATATATGTCGTATCAAAGCTCTAGGGATTACCTTTTTTTCTAAGGCCTTTAGCGAAATGTATAGTAAGTTTAATAATACCTTTGCCTCTACATTCTCTGTAGAAAAATAGTCTGCCATCTCTAAGAAATAAAAACCATAGTACACTGATTCTATATCTGCGGAAACATCCTCAAAATAGTTGGAAATATTTATCCCGCACAGATTGTATGCGGTCTTTCCTTCATATAAACTGAATTCTCCAAAGGAAAAAGGTCTGCTGCCTGCAATATATTGACTATGGGGTCTTCTTGCACCCTTAGCAAATGCCACAATCTTACCTCTATCTTTTGTGAGTATTACCAGTCGCTTGTCATAGTCGTTTACAGGTGTGGCACTAAGGACCATTCCTGTAAGAGTCAGTTTTCTGACCACACCTGTCACCTCTCTTTTAAATTTTTATTTCTATTTCTAGTATTTTTGAAAATAGTGTCTCCATCGTGAATGAAAAAAACTATTAAAAATTACCAGTTTAAATATCTTTTCTATTGTAGCCAAAGTTCTTTAATTGAGTTTCATTATCTCTCCACTCCTTACGAACTTTTACCCATAATTTTAAATTGACATGAACTTCCATCATTTTTTCTATCTCGTAACGAGCAGCACTTCCAATTTTCTTGAGCATCTGTCCTTGCTTGCCAATGACTATTCCTTTGTGGGAATCTCTTTCGCAAACAATGGTTGCCTCAATATCTATCATCTTGCCCGCTTTACGTTCCTTCATTTGATCAATATATACTGCTATACCATGAGGAACTTCCTCATCAAGACATCTAAGGGCTTTTTCTCTAATAAGTTCTGAAACTATTTGACGCATTGGCTGATCTGTTACAGTATCCTCATCATAAAACATTGGCCCGTATGGAAGATATTTAAATATCTCCGAAATGACCTCGTCAGTATTTGTTCCTTTTAGTGCTGATACAGGAATAATCTCATCAAAATCATAAATTTTTCTATAGGTATCAATAAATGCAAGGATTTCCTCTTTTTTTACTGTATCCACTTTGTTTATTATTAAAATAACAGGGGTTTTTACCCTTTCTAATTGCTCTGCAATATGCTTTTCGCCCGCACCTACAAAGTTACTTGGTTCTACTAACCAAAGTATTACATCCACTTCATTTAGATTCTTTTGAGCTACACTTACCATATACTCGCCTAGCTTGTTTTTTGCCTTGTGTATACCCGGTGTATCAATAAATACTATTTGACCTTGCTCACTGGTGTAAACTGTCTGTATTTTATTTCTTGTAGTCTGAGGTTTGTTTGAAGTAATAGCAATTTTTTGACCAATTAGTTTGTTCATTAGAGTACTTTTTCCTACATTGGGTCTTCCTATAAGTGTTACAAATCCTGATTTTAACTGTGATTCTTCCATTCTTTCTCCTTGTTTTTGGTGCTGTATACGTTACAAATATGTTGCTGTATATATTATTTAACATTATTTTCTAAACATACAGATTAATCATCTACGCATACAAGTCTATGATTTCATTGAACATATCTGCATTTTCGTCTATTTTTGCCCCATTGCCTATTACGCAAATGCTACTGCTTGATAGCGCCGCTTCAAATGGTTCTGCCAATTTTCTGATATCTTGTGCTGTTGTAGACAGTACTTCCTCACGAGTCTTAATTATATCCTCGTCAGTCAGCCCTACTAGATATGCATTAAAGGATTCCATCCCCCGACCTCTTGGTGTCTTTGGCGTATCCATCATACTAATAGCTCCAATAATATATTTAGTCATCTCTCTATCATCTGCATCAAAATGTCTTAAATATTCTGGTATTCCATCGTATACTTCATTTGTCTTAGCAAGCTGTGGGTCTCTGTATGATGATAATGCTATCTTTCCTGAGCGAGTAATTCTAAGTCCACATCCATATGCACCATTTTCTACTCTAATCTTGCTCCACAGGTATTCGTAATCCATAATATTTTTTAATACCTGATAGTGGCCATCTGTCTGATAACCTTCCTCCTGATTTACACTACCGCATCTTGCCACATACTGTACAGTGGATGGTATTTTAATGGCCTCACTCTTTAGTGCGGGCTTAAAGTCTCTTGCTTTCTTTACAGATTGTGTGTTAGAAAAGTGCTGTGTGAATTCATCTACATATGGAAGCATCTTGCTATAACCTTCGTCATCTGAAGTAATGTGAATAGTCATATTGCCTCTCACCATAACTTGTTCCATTGTGAGTTTCAATTCTTCTAGTATTGTATCATAATGATCGTCAAAATCTGTAACCAGTTTCTTTAGAAACATATAGAATCCTATACCTGATAACATCTCTGAGTAATATGAAACTTCATTAAAGAATGACATTGCTCGCAGTATCGCCTTTGAATGACCTGATGAATTAATTGCTGACTCTACAGTTGCCTTTGCCTTTAGAACAATTTCCTTTAAACGTTTCTTATTATCAATGTTTGTTTCTGTAAGCATTTCTGAAATTACATCAAATGCAAACTGGAATTTATCATACATTATTTTTATCTTTGTTTCAAATAAAATACTATAATCACTTTGATTATCTAGTTTTGCAGCGGCTGATATATCATTTCCTACACCACCAGAATTTAGGTTTATAAGATTGGAAAGTTCCTCATATGTGTGACTTTTAGTATCCATATTTCCAAAGATATATTTGAATAGACCGATATATGGTATATACTTCTCGTCAACATTTTCACAGTTAAAGTAAACCGACATATAGGCAATGCCATTAGTAAATATATTACTATGTATCATCTTAATATTTTCAAATGGTTTTTCTTCTATAATTGGCAGGATTGATTTTTTATCCATATCTTCAATTTTAAGAAGGGGTATTTTTTTCAAATTTTCTTCTGTTTCCGGTTTTTGTTGATATTCTTTCAAAGATTTTGTATCGTTGATTATTTGTTGAATCTCTTCATTGCTAAGGGAAGATTTATATTCCTTCAACTTCTCTGCAAGGCCTGCATCTTCCTCGTCTGCCAATCCTTTCTTTGGAAGCACTTCCATAATACATTTATGGGTATTATTAATTAGATACTTTTCTATTAGTTGTTCAAAGTAATCTGTTTCTGACATCTCCTTTAAATACTTAAATGTATCTGCCGCATCTATATGTGTAAATGGTGCATTATCATCATATAACCAGCTCTCAAAGCTATCCAACATATAGAAAAGTCCCTTTGGATATGAGCCAAAATCTGCCTCTCTATAATTAAATTCCAAAAGATTGATTGCAGCCTTTAGTGAATCCTTGTTTATCCCATTTGTCACAATATCTTTTAGCGTTTTTTCTACCACTTGCACAAATGCAGACCTCTGAGATTCCTTGGCGCACTTTGCTACAATCATAAAGAATCTTTGCTTAAGATTTTGTTCTCCACCCTCAATATCTGTTCCTATCCCTGCATCTATAAGTGCCTTTTTTATTGGTGCTCCTGGCATAGAAATAAGTGCGTAATCAAGTATTTTAAAAGCATAATATAAATATTTATCAATACCTTCACCAGCAGTACTCATATATGCGAAATATGCCTTATCTTCTGCAGATTCATTTTGCCCAATTGAGTAATATTCTGTAGCTTCCTTTGTTTCCTCAAATGCTGCCTGCTCTTTTAATCTTGAATCTATCTCCAAGTATGAATATTTACTTAAATATTCACTATCCATATAATTTAACTTTTCAACTGCATCCACATCACCATATAAGTATATAAATGAATTAGATGGATGATAGTACCTTCTATGGAAATCCAAATATTCCTCATAACTCAATTCTGGTATATGTGTTGGTTCGCCCCCTGATTCATAACCATAACTACTGTCAGGAAATAAGTTCGCCATAGCCTTACTCATCACTACTGTATCTGGATCCGAAAAAGCGCCTTTCATCTCATTATATACCACACCACTGATTTCTAATGGTGCATTCTCATCTACAAGACTATAACTCCAGCCTTCTTGCATAAAAATTTCTTTATGTTCGTATATTTTAGGATTAAAAACTGCATCTAAGTATACATCTATTAGGTTGCTAAAGTCCTTATCATTGCAGCTTGCTACAGGGTATATAGTTTTATCTGGAAATGTCATTGCGTTTAAAAAAGTATTCAATGATCCTTTTACCAATTCCACAAATGGATCTTTAAGGGGATATTTTTTTGAACCACAAAGAACAGTATGTTCAACTATATGAGCCACACCTGTATCATTTTCTACTGGAGTTCTAAATCCTATATTAAATACTTTATTATTGTCATCATTTAAAATAACTGTTACTCTCGCCTTTGTTTTCTTGTGACGCAGTAAGTAACCTGTTGAATTAAGTGCCTTGATATCATCTGTTGATACTAGCTCGTAAGCTGGAATTTGGCTTATGTCTAATGTTCTTTTTTTGTTATTTTCCATAAATAATAAACCTCCTAGTTGTGGCGCAATTATAACATTATTATTTCATTGTTTCAATGTCTTATCCTTTATAAAAGTTTTGTTTGTAAACCCTTTTCATTTTTAGGTTGACTGTTTCCAATTCTTAGATATAATAATGTTTGTTAACCAATTCTTGATTTTAGTTGACTAACTATTATCCAATGTTCATAATTTGGTTTGATTAATTATTATTTAAAAGGAGAAATGATGTTTTTTCATCATATCCAGACAATGGACAAAAATTCAAAAAATAAAAAACTTGATATAAAGGATATGGCTATTATAAGCCTATTTGCAGCCCTAGTTTCTGTACTTTCGGCAATTCCTGTAGGTTTCAATATTTTAGGTGTCCCAGCGACTCTGCAGACATTTATTATCGCCTTTGTTGGCTATACACTTGGTGCAAAAAAGGGGACTTTTGTTGTTTTTATTTATATATTACTGGGTGCCATTGGTTTGCCTGTGTTTAATGGCTTCAATGGAGGTTTTGGTGTTATCCTTGGTGTTACTGGTGGTTTCATCATTGGATTTATATTCCTTAGCTTTCTAGCAGGATGTAGTATGCAATTTAAAAATATCTTCATCCGCATTGGGCTTGGTATTTTAGGGCTTTTGACTTGCCATGTCACTGGTGCTTTTGCTGCCAGCATCTATCTAGACATGCCTCTTTTATCAGCTTCTAGCGCTGTGTCATTTCCTTATCTTCCAAAAGATATCCTGTCTGTGGTTCTCGGGTATTTTGCTGCTATCGCTGTTAGGAAGGCAATGGTATCTGCGAAGATCTATTCTTGATTTTCTCCGATTTACCCCCTTTTCGGAGTTCTCGTGAAATCCCTACGTACTTTTCCTCATAAGCACTATTGAAACTTCTTGTCTTTCATTAAATTTACCCCTCGCGCGGAATCTTTGTATAATCCCTACGTACTTTTCCAAAAAATCATCCCACAAGCACCTTTGAAACTTATTGGTTTCCTTGGGATTACCGCTCTCACAGAATTCTCGTGAAATCCCTCCGCACTTTTCCTCATAATCACTATTGAAACTTCTTGTCTTTCATTAAATTTACCCCTCTGGCGGAATCTTTGTATAATCCCTACGTACTTTCCCCAAAAATCATCCCACAAGCACCTTTGAAGCTTATTAACTTTAGATTGTAAAATAGAAATGAGGGTGTGATTCGTACGAATCACACCCTAACTATTGTCATTGAGCCATCTTAAGATTTGAATTAGTTTTCTATTTTTTCTTCATTCTCTGCCTGCAGATCTATCTCAGCTTTTATTAATTCCACATCTACACCGACTTCAACTTCAACATCCTCGGCTGTTTCACTAACTTCAGCTGTTTTATTTGTTTCGTCTGTTTCATCTACTTTGACTACTTTATCTGCTGCATGGTCGGTTTCTTCATCTTCATCTTCATCTTCATCTATCTCCTCATCAAGTTCAGCTGTTTCTAACTGTTTTTTCTTGTTCCAATCATATAGTACGCAACATACCAATATGATAATGCTGCCTACTGTTATGAACCAGCCGAGTACGAATCCTTCTGGAGTATATTTTAATTCAACAGTATGTGTTCCTGCTTCGATAGGTACGCCTAGCATCGCTCCGCCTATACATGTGATTTCCACCTGTTCTCCATCTACATAAGCCTTCCAGCCCTCGTCGTAAATTATTGAGGTGTACATTACTCCTGAATTCATAGCTGTGATAGTACCTGTGATTCTTGTATCGTCATAGCTTTCCACCTCTAAGCCTTCATCACTAAGTGCTGCCATAACTTGATCCAATACTTGAGTATCTAAATTATATGCATAGAGTTGTAATGTCGATGCATCTGTGTCCCTAGTAGTTACTGTAACTGTAGTTCCTGCTGGTACTTCGCCTATGTGAACTATTTGTCTATGCTTTAATCCTGTTGCTGAACCTGATAAATAAAATTCTGTTTCTGTATTTTCAGCTACATAATCAATGTTTTCAATGTATGTTGTAACATAAATATATACGTCACTGTCCTCGTTTACATTGATGTAGGCTGTTTGGTTTACATTGGAGGCATCAAGCTGTGTAAACATATCTGGAATACCTGTTGCTGCTTGCGCAAATGAATTCTGAATTACAAATGGGTTATTGCCAGTCATATTCCATAATTCTTCAAAGTATGATGGTAGCATGAAGCCCATTGGTAATGTGTAGTCAAGTTTAAATAAGTGTCTTGAACTAGCTAAATCAGAGCCAACTAGCTGCATATAGTCCTCTGGTACTGACTCTGTTGAATTACCAATTACATATCTTACAGATAAAAGTGATGATGTAAATGGTGTCGAGCCATAATATGAATATGCATTTGTAGATTTTTCAAAGCCTAAAGCTCCGAGGAAATCTGTAAATCCTGCATTAGCTGTAGATGAGAATATGGATACGCCATGGTAATCGTTCCAGGCTGCATCATTTTTGGTTTTTCTATCTAACTTTTCTACTCTGTAGAAATCCTCATCATCTATTTCATCTAATATGGCTGTAATTCCATCATTATCTTCTAAATAGTATGAATATCCTGTTACTTTAAAGGCTTCTTCTTGAGTGCCATTAATTGTTGATTCTGCGATAGCCACTATAAATAATAAATATATCACGACATTTTTATGCAATCTTTTATTTTTGTATAGCAAAGTTAAAATAAAATATAGCGATAAGAATATAGCACTTACGTACACAATCTGGAATGGGTAGTCTACTGTATCTACATAGTGTTCTTCTATTATCATAAAAAGAACCATAGCTCCAGCAAAGCAAGCTCCTATCTGCCTTGTGGTAAAATCCTTAAGATGTATAACGGCCTCATATGCCATTGTAATTATTATAAATATATAAATGAACGACTCTCTAGCTGGTAGACTGTTTGGGAAGTGGAAGCCATGCCAGATGTAGTTTGGTATATTCGTATTGAAACTAACTAAAAGAATTGCTATGAGAATAATTTTTCCTATCTTTTCACTCTTGTTGACTTTGTCGCTAAAGCAATACATTGGAACTAACATAAATACTGCTACTGTACAATATAGATTTGGTTCATGAGCATTAAAGATTGAAACTGGTACATCCATCATTGAACGAGATAGCATATCCATTATCGAGAAATAGTTGCTCCAAATTTCTGGGAAATTCATCTCACCTGATGCTGTATATGATAAGGCATATAATGCTGGTAAAATCATTACCGCACCAATCCCTCCAGCTATAAGAGAATATTTAGCAAACAACCATATTCTACCGGCAAAATACTTGAAATTCTTCTCACATTCACTAGAGAATAGTTGAATTAAAAAGTAAATCACAAGATATATACAGATCATTATAGCGATATAATAGTTAGAAAAAATTGCTATTCCTAGAGTAATGGTGTATAGAAGATATTTTTTCTCCTTAACCAACTTTTCCAGACCTAATGTAATAAGCGGCAAAAGTAATAGACAATCTAACCACATAATATTCCAACTGAATGCAACCATATAGGATGACATTGCATAGAATAAACCTGCTAATATTGTTATTAAACTCTTTTTATTATGTTTTTTTGTAAGATAATATGCTACGCTAAATCCGCAAAGACCTGTCTTTACTATAATGAGGAAGTCTATTGCAAGGAGAACATTTCCGCCTGGTGCAATGATTCCAAGTAATAAATTTATAGGACTGGCAAGGTAGTATGAGTATATTGCCGAGAAGTTGACTCCCATACCAATGTTCCAAGAAAATGTTAAATTACCACCTTCTGTGATTTTTCTATATAATTCTTTATAAAAGGGAGCGTACTGGTGATAGCAATCACTTCTTAAGTAAATTGAGTCACCAAATGGATAAACCTCGCTACCAATAAAAATACAAGATAAAATAACTGCTGGAACTAAAAATGCAAGTATAAATATAATATTTTCTTTTATTTTTAATAAGAATTTCTTTAAAACGGCTGACATAAAACCTCTTCCTCCACTAATCTTTTTTGAATATGAACAATTTACTGAAAAAGTAGTTAAGAATGACTACCACTACTGATATTAAAATCTTAGCAAGCATCATATTCATTCCCACATGTTTCGCAAATACGAGGAATAAATTTGTTATAAACAATGAAAATAGTCTAGCCAACACAAACGATACTATTTCCCTCAACAATGTCTTAACATCATGTTGATCTTTTTCAAATACATATAATTTATTGGTAACATATGCAACTATAACTGCTATAATCCACGCAATAGTATTTGCAACAATCTCATTTAGTCCTACTTGGTAAAATAAAAATCCAAAAGAGACAAAATCCACTACGGTAGTAAGAACACCGAAGATTATGTATAAAATAGTTTCTTTATTAAAAACTTTCTTTATTATATCGTCCATTTTCATTTGATTTCACCCTTAGCTTTAGCTTTCACCCTTATCATTAGTTTTCTTTACCAATGGAAAGTTTGTATTCTTCATTATAAATATTGGTCTATTTTTAACTTCCATGTATACATGAGCAATATATTCGCCGAGTATCCCTATAGATAGTTCTATAATTCCACCTAAGAAAAGCACGGCTGAAAGCGTGGTTACATATCCTGGAACCTCAATACCTGATATAAATGTATTCAACAATGTGATTATAATATATACAAAGGCGATTACTGATATAAAAAATCCCATACCTGTAACCATTCTAAGTGGAGCAATGGAAAATGCCGTAATGCCATCTATAGCATATTTTAACAAGCTTCTAAAACTCCATTTTGTTGTTCCAACAATTCTTTCTACATTTTCATAAGGAATCCATTTTGTATCAAATCCTACCCACGCAAAAATTCCTTTTGAAAATCGCTGTCTCTCTGATAGGTCAAGAACTGCCTCAACCATCTGTCTACTCATTATACGATAATCCACTGCTCCCTGAACTAAATCCACGTCTGTCATTTTATTGTTTAGTCTATAAAATGTCCTTGAGAAAGCACTTCTTATTCTTGCCTCACCTTTTCTTGTGGTTCTTCTAGCGGCACAACAATCATATCCCTCTTCTATTCCTTTAACCATATCTGGAATCATTATCGGAGGGTGCTGTAGGTCTGCATCCATTATAATTACATAATCACTATCTGAATATGTAAGTCCTGCATACATTCCTGCTTCTTTTCCAAAGTTTTTGGCAAATGATATATATTTTACATCATCATATTTTCTACCAAACTCTTCTAATATTTCAAAAGTCTTATCACGGCTTCCATCATCTACAAATATATATCTAAAATCATACCCTTGTATTTGACTAACCACCTTGCTTGTCTCTTCATAAAACATATGAAGCACATCTTCTTCATTGTAACATGGCACTATTATGTCTACGGTTTTCATTATTACTCCTCCATAAATTCTGAGTATATTTCATACAGATTTCCATTTATCTGTGACAAATCATCTGCGTAATTTTCACCAAAATTATCATTAAATTCTAGTGATTGAGCCTTTAAATATGGCTCATATATATCAAGAAACGCTTGATTCTTATATTTCATCAATAACTGTTTCTTGTTTTCCTCTGTCTTTAGCTGATCATAATAGTTTACACATTTTATTAAATAATAACCATTATCCGCATATACAATATCACTTAATTCATTTTGTTCCAAACTAAAGGCTGCTTCTTCAAATGCTTCCTCCATAATGCCTCTTCCAAATTCGTATTCGTATACTGCATCATCTGAATATTCCTCTGCAACCATGGCAAAATCATTACCCGCATTTAGTTTTCCTTGGGCTTCTATAATTCTATTTTTTGCTGCTACTTTTCCATCACTTGTATATTCTACCATATTACCTTCCTCATTAGGATAATATGTTTTAACAAATATGTATTGGACTTTTATCACTCTGGCTTCTTCATCACTAATTTCCACACTAACAGAATCACATACCATTTGGTACAATTTTTCTGATATCATAAATTCCCTATACAATTCGCGAATATCACTTTGTGTAATACCAAGTTTTTCAATATCCTCATGGGATAGAGTTTTATAATATGCCTCTGCGGCCGCATCTATTTTTTCACCTTCTGCCGAAGTTAGGCTTATATTTTTATCCTTTGCCAACATGCTTATAGCTTTTAGTTCAGCAAGTTGCCTTGAAACGTTGTCTACTAAGTATTCGCCTAATGTAGTATCTTCGTATTGGGTGTCCCAAATATCCTCTCCCAAATCTTTGGTATATCTGTTCATCTCCGTGGCTAGAACTAATTTTCCAACAGACATTGGAACTACATTTCCGGACACTTTTAATAGCTGGTCTGAATCCAGTCCTGTAGTAAGGAAAACCTTACCATTACAGCCCACTAGATTTATGGCCAGCATCACAATTAATATTATATTTATGATTTTCTTTATTTTATTTTTCATGTCTTTTTATGCTTCTACTACTAATAATTTTCCACTTGGCATTTTAAACACTTCTAGGGAATCTGTCAACTCTTCGTCTGACATTTCCTCTACATCCATACCAGATTTTTCCCAATATTCTCGGAGTTCCTCTACAGTATCAAAAACTTGCGCCATACAGTCCTCTAGAAATATCATAGCTTCTTCTATATCACCTGCTACATCTTCATCAAAAAGTTTTGACTGGTTTTTCAAAAAAGTTTCTGCTTCCTCTTTTCCAATACCGTTCATAGCTTCCTCCTACTATAAATCATATATTTTAAAAACATTCAGACTAAAATTCAGTTTTAAATTTGCTTATATATTCCTTAATCTTTTGTAAATCATAATTATTTTCTTCCATATATTTTATAAAATATGAACCAACTATGGCACCATCAATGATATCTTCAAACATCTCTACATCTTTCGCTGTTCTGATACCAAATCCCATCATAACTGGAATCTTTGATACTGATTTAACTTTTCCAAGATAGTCGCGAACATTCTTATGGAAGTGTGCAGCCTGACCAGTAACACCCATAGACGAAACGCAATAGACAAATCCCTTTGCATTCTCAAGTAACATTGGTATCCTATCTGTTGACACAGGTGAAACTAACTGCAATAAATATGGTGCGCCCTCCACTTTTGATAAGGCTGTATTTAACAGTCCTTGCTCTTCAAATGGTAAATCGGGAACTATCAAACCATCAATACCTACATTTTGACACTTTTGGACAAAATTATCAAGCCCATAATGATTAATTGTATTATAATACATCATAAAAACAAGTGGAACTTCACAACTCTTACGTAATTCTTCTACCATATCAAATATTTTTGCTAATGTTACCCCTTGTTGAATAGCTCTATACGAAGCATCTTGAATAACTGGACCATCTGCTACTGGATCTGAAAATGGTACTCCAAGTTCTATTACATCTACACCTGCTTCGTACTGAGCTTTAATGATGTTTATAGATGTTTCCATATCTGGAAGACCTGCTGTCATATATGTAATAAATGCTTTCTTTCCTTCTGCTTGTAACCTGTTCATTCTATTTTCAATACGATTTTCCATAATAATTTCCTCTCTATCTGTCCATATCTTGTCTATTTATTCATATCTTGTCCATCAAGATATGCAGCTACAGTATGAACATCCTTGTCGCCACGTCCTGAAAGACACATTATGATAATGTCATCTTTTTTCATTGTCTTTGCAAGTTTAAAAACATATGCTAGGGCATGTGCACTTTCAATGGCTGGAATAATACCCTCTAATCTACAAAGTTCCATAAGAGCATCCATACATTCCTTATCTGTAATTGATTCATATGTTACCCTGCCTGTATCTCTCAAATATGAATGTTCTGGTCCTACGCCTGGATAATCAAGTCCTGCTGAAATAGAATGTGCTAATTGTACGTTGCCATCATCATCTTGAAGCAAATAAGAACACATCCCATGAAGTATACCTGGATTTCCTTTTGCCATCGCTGAAGCATGTTTACCTGTTTCAATTCCAAGTCCTGCTGCCTCTACACCATATAATTTTACATCTTTGTCATCCAAAAATTCAGCGAACATTCCGATAGAATTTGAACCACCACCACAACAAGCTACAACTGCATCTGGGAGTCTGCCTTCTTTTTCAAGAATCTGTTTTCTTGCTTCTTTACTAATAATAGATTGGAAGTTTTTAACCATAGCTGGATATGGATGAGGACCAACTGCAGAACCAATAACATAAAATGTATCCTCTGCATCTTTAGCCCATGTTCTAATAGCTTCATTTGTGGCATCTTTTAATGTTTTAGAACCAGTCTCAACACTTACAACCTCTGCTCCAAGCATCTGCATTCTAAATACATTTAATGACTGTCTTTCTATATCTTCCTTACCCATATATACAGTACACTTCATATTAAATAATGCTGCACCCGTAGCTGTAGCCACACCATGCTGACCTGCACCTGTTTCTGCAATAACTTTTGTTTTTCCCATTCTCTTTGCTAAAAGAATTTGGCCAATAACATTATTAATTTTATGAGCACCTGTATGGTTTAAATCTTCTCTTTTTAAATATATCTTTGGTCCGTATTTCTCGGTAAGTCTTTGTGATAAATATAATGGATTTTCTCTGCCTACATAATCCTTCATATAGTAGTTATATTCCTTCCAGAAATTTTCATCGGCAATGGCTTCCTCATATGCCTTTTCCAGTTCCGCTAATGTATTCATAAGTGACTCTGCAACATATTGTCCACCGAATTCTCCATAATATTTTTCCATTTTTGTTCTCCAATCTTTTTAATTCTAACTTAAAATTTTGTTTCTATACTTCAGTTATCAGTTTTTATTTTTTGTTTACTTATTTCTTAATTTGAAATTCGAATCTTATTTTGTTAGGTCTATCTTTACATTTTGTACAGTCTCAATAAATCTATCTATTTTTTCCAAATCTTTACCTTTTTTGCCTATATTATCATACTCGACACCACTGCTTACATCAACCACATCAGGTCTTAAAGTTAATATTGCCTCGGTTACATTTAAAATGTTTAATCCACCTGCAACAATAAACATTTTTCCTTGTCTATCAAAAGACAAATATTCGCTCCAGTTAAATGTCTTTCCTTCTCCTGGAGTAGCTCCATCAAACACAATACCTATTATTTTGTCGCTATCCATATTCTTTATAGAATTATTAACATCTATATCCTTGTTGATATTGATGGCTATAAAAATCTGAATAGTAGTGTTTGCTAATATTTGCTCATTCATCTCGCCGTGTATTTGTATTATATCAAAACCTGCTGCCTCAATGGCTACTATCTCCTCCAATGCAGGTGATACCACCACCGCCACAAATTTTATATGTGAGGAATTCTCGCTCTGTAAGGAGGTCTTATATATCTCTGATTCTTTAGCATAATCAACTATTTCCTTAGCCTGCTCTAGGGTATTGTTACGCTTACTCTTTGGGAAGTTGATTACAAATCCCGCATAATCCACGCCGCTTTCTATAAGTTTTAGAATCTCTATTTTACTAGTTATTCCACATATCTTAACTTTCATTAAAAATTCCTTTCCATTTTTTTGCTACGGCTTCTGGTTCTTTTGATTCCATAAATGCTCTACCTATTAGTAATGCATTAACATTACACTGTTTAAGGATTTCTATATGTGAATCCTCGGTAACACCACTTTCCGAAACAAATAATGGTCTATTGGTACATCCTAATTCCTTCATTCTTTCATCCATAAATGCAGATAATCTTTTTGAATTATTTAAGTCTATGGTAAAGTCTTTTAAATTTCTATTATTTACGCCTACTATCTTTGCGCCCAGTCTTAAAGCTCTTTCCATTTCTATTTCATCATGTACTTCTAATAAAACATCCATACCTAATGAATACGCTAACTTATATAAAGCCTCCATATCCTTATCGCCTAATATTGATGCTATAAGTAATATGCAATCCGCTCCAATTACTTTAGCTTCATAGACTTGGTACTCATCAATAATAAAATCTTTTCTAATAATTGGCAAGTTAGAAATGCCTCTTACTTGCTTTAAATATTCTACACTACCATTAAAGTGATCCTCTTCTGTTAACACACTGATGGCATCTACTGATGCATTATACTGGTCAATTCTTTCTGTAAGGTCTATAACCCCATCAATAATGCCCATACTTGGGGACGCCTTTTTAAATTCACCTATAATTGAAAGTCCATCCTTTGCCAAGGCATTGTAAAAGCTAATAGAATTTCTTTTACTATCCAGTGCCATTTTTTTCATTTCTTCTACTGAGATTCTCTTTTTATGTTCAACTAATCTTGCTCTCTTGTCAGCTACTATATCATTTAAAATCATATCTTTTTTCCTTATTTTGTGCAGTTATTAATAAAATTTTCTATCATCTTTTTGCCATGCTCTGTATATATAGATTCTGGATGAAACTGAAGTCCAAATATAGGATAATCCTTGTGTTTTATAGCCATAATTTCACCATCATCTGTTCTTGCTGTAATCTCAAGACATTGCGGCATAGTGTTTTCTATAATAGCCAATGAATGATACCTTGCTACTTTTATTGGTATATGAATACCTTCAAACAAATCCTTTTTGTTATGTGTAATCTCTGACTGTTTCCCATGACATACCTTCTTAGCGTAACTAACTACTCCTCCAAAAGCTTCACCAATGCATTGATGACCTAAACATATACCAAGAATTGGACATTTCCCTGCAAATTTTTTAATCACATCGAGGCAAATACCTGCATCTTTTGGTGCCTTTGGCCCAGGTGATAACACTATCTTATCTGGTGCTAATTCTTCTATTTCTTCTATGGTTATCTTATCATTTCTTACCACTTTAATATCTGTAGTGAATATTCCCATATACTGATATAGATTATATGTAAATGAATCATAGTTGTCTATTAACAATATCATAGGTTTTCCTCCTCTACAAGTGTCTTGGCTAGTGCCATAACTTTATTGCAACATTCCATATATTCACTTTCTGAATTTGAATCTGCCACAATACCTGCACCTGCTTGAAGATATACTTTATCTCCTTTTTTTATCATTGTTCTAATTGTAATACAAAAATCCATATTACCAGTGAAATCTATATATCCTGTAGCTCCACCATAAAGACCTCTTCTTGAATTTTCCAATTCATCAATAATTTCCATTGCTCTAATTTTTGGTGCTCCGCTAAGTGTTCCTGCTGGTAAAAATGATGATATCATATCAAATGGATGATATTCTTTATTAGGCTTACCCTCAACCAGCGAAACTATATGCATTACATGAGAGTAATTAACTACTTCCATAAATCTTGTAACTTTTACTGTGCCAAACTGTGCCACACGACCCATATCATTTCTAGCTAAATCTACAAGCATTACATGCTCTGCTCTTTCCTTTTCATCACCTAAAAGGTCAGCCTTTAGAATTTCATCTTCTTCTTTATTTGCACCACGTTTTCTTGTTCCTGCTATCGGACAAGTCTGGATTTTATTATCCTGTTTTTTTACTATCATCTCTGGTGAACTTCCAATAATTTCAAAATCCCCGAAATTAAAATAGTAAAGATAAGGCGACGGATTTAATTCTCTAAGTTCTTTATATAATTCAAATCCGTCCTGTTTTGTTTCAATAGTCCATCTTTGTGATAATACTGTCTGAAATATATGTCCTTCTTTTATATAGTTCTTTATCTTATCTACCTTTTCGCTATACTGCTCCAATGTATCTGATTTTTTAATTATCTTCCCATCGTGTATGTAGTTTTTTTCTACTGGTTTAGTGTTTGCCTTAACCATAGCTATTAACTCATCACCAGCAATTCTAGCTCTATTTTTTCCATCTTCATTGTCCTCATCTAATATAACCACTGAAAGTGTTTCTGCTACATGATCTACTACTATGAATTTGGTTGCTAACATAAACTGTACTGTTTCAATGCCTATTTCATCATCATTTTCATCTGGAAGATTTTCTATATACCTAATGTAATCATATCCTAGGCTTCCTACAAGTCCTCCACAAAAGGCCAATTCTCCCTCATCTTTAACTACATTAAACATACTACAATATTCTTTTAAAATATCTACTGGATTACCTTCAATTACGCTTTTTTCACCATTTGATTTTGTAATTACAATGGAGTTACCAACTGATTGAATAATCTCCTCTGGTTCAATTCCTATGAAAGTATATCTATCATAGTCTTTATCATAGCTTTCAAGTAAAAATCCGACTTTTGATTTGCCAAGATTTTCATATATAGCTATTGGTGTTTCATTAACAATACTAGTGGTCTTTCTGTAAGCTCGTAAATTTCTCTTTTCCATATTATCTCCTTCTTTCTTGCTGGAGACTCTATGTTATACATTTTGATATAAAAAAGTCCCCAGCTATTATAATAATAACTGGGGACGATAATTTCGTGGTGCCACCCCGATTCTCGATAACTGACAGTCTATATAATTTTACCTTATAGATGATATTGTAAAAACACTACATTAAAAAATCTTTAATGATATTTCAATACAATTATCGTCCAATGAGGTCATAAAAAATTATAAAAAAAGCGTATCTCCCGTCTTGGAAAATACACGCCACCAATCTCTCGACTCATTTAGATACGGATGTTTAAATCGATATCCTTTCCTCTGTAACGTGAGGTCACGGCTGGACTACTATAATTTCATCCTCGCGTCTCCCAAACCCATTCCTTATAATTCTGCATATCAGTTCGCACCATTCCTGACTCTCTGTGATGTGATCACTATAAGTACTATTTTGTTCATAGACTTTGTGGTTATGTAATTGTTAATTAACTGATTAGTATTCTATATTTTAAATTCTATTTTGTCAACATCTTTTTTATACTTGAGTTTCCGCAAAATGTAATTAAAAAATGAATATATCCTTCCAAAGTACCAATCTATCGAATTTTTGAATTATTCAGAGTGACAGTGACTGGAGTAGTGGCACTTTAATAAGCCCCGTTGGA